>RDXI01000037.1 GCA_004292795.1 Bacteroidota bacterium
AGATAACACAACCTTTGACTTGCTTGCCTATGAGCATAGAGGCTTGCAACGACCAACCGCCCCCAAAACACCAGCCAATCGTGGCTATTTTGGCTTTTGTGCCTGCGTAAGTAGTCGCGCCTTGTACGATAGCTTTGCCACGCTCAAACTGTACGGACTGCATGAGCTTGCCTGCTTCCTCGCGTTTGTCGGTAACTTGCCCATCATACATATCTAACGCCAACACATTCACGTTGGGCATATCTTGGGCGTATTTTTCGGATTCTTGTTTGATGTAGTCGTTCAGTCCCCACCATTCGTGGATAACGAACAAATAGCGGTTGCTTTTCTTCTTCGCTTTCACAAGGTAGCCTTTGGCTTCTTTGCCATCAGGCGTTTTGAAACTTATCATCTCGCCTGCTTGTGGGTGGGAGGCAAGGGCGACAGGTTCGTCATGTGCCATCAAAAAATCGCCCTGCGAAGCAAAGGTAGCAAATTCTTCAATCGGGTTGCAACACACGCTTTGGAGTGGTTGGGGCTTGTATTGGGAGCTTCCCAATAGCAGAAAGCCTGTAGTGAGAGAAAGTAATAGGATTTTTTTCATGTTGTTTAGAGAATTGCGGATTAAGATGAACTTAGCAAATATTCTTGCCTACTAAAACGTTTTGTAGTGAAAAAATGTTTATGTTTGCAAACCTCAAAACCCTACGCTTTTTATGAAACGTCTTGCCTTGCTCCTGTTCGTATGCGGTGTGTGCGCCTTGCCTGCCTTTGCCCAAAAGAAGAATAAGCCAGAAAAAGAAACGCCCAAAAATATGGCAACGCCTGCCGAAACAAAGCCCGCGACTGCCACTCCCGCGCAACCTGTGGTAGCCTATAGCGACACTATCCGAAAGGTGCGCAAGCCCTTGAAAAAAGAAGAATTGGAAGAAGCTATAGTATATAATAGCATACCAAAAGCCTTGCTCAATGCGGACAGTGTGTATGTGATGACGTTTCCGCAAAGTTGCTGTTATACCTTGCCTGCCGAGTTAGGCAAGTTCAAACATTTGCAAGCCTTGTATATGGCGTATGCGGATTTGAGCGTATTGGATAGTACGATTGTGTTGTTTCCCAATTTGCAAATCTTAGACCTGAAATACAACAAACTCAAAGACTTGCCTAAAGAATTGGCGAAATTGCAAAACTTGGAAACCTTAGACTTGCAGAAAAATCAATTTACGGCTTTTCCCAAAGTTATTACGCAAATTCCTAACCTGCGCTATTTGGACATCAGCCAAAACTTGGGATTGATGAAAACAGGCACTATTCCTACGGAGTTAGGCAATATGAAAGAACTTGAGTCCCTGAATTTGGCGGGGAATATGCTCAATAAAATCCCTGCTACGATTGCGAACCTTGCGAAGTTGAGAGAGCTGTATTTGAATGTAAACCGCTTGGGCGCGTTTCCATTGGAGTTGTTGAAATTGCCGAGCCTTGAAATATTGGATTTGCGCAAAAATGGCTTAAAAACTATCCCGAATGAGATTGCAGGCTTGAAGCGTTTGAAAAAATTGGACGTGAGTGGCAATCAATTTACGGCTGTGCCTGATGCTATTTTGGAACTGACGACTTTGGAGGTCTTGGATTTGCGCGAAAACCAAATTACGACCTTGCCTACTGCTATCACGAAGTTGAAAAATCTGAAGGAATTGCATTTGGAGAAAAACAAATTCACAGCAGAAGAAATAAACCGCATCAGAAACGCGATGGGCTTTGTTACGAATATTTATTTTTAATCCTTTTACCACTACATGACATATTACCTTGTCCTCGACCTCGAACTGTCAGGAACAGAAGTAGGCTGGCACGAAATTATACAAATCGGGGCTGTGCTGTTTGACCAACAATGGAATGAGTTGGGGCAATTTCTTGATGATGTTTGCCCCGAAAATGAGGAATCCTTTTCTTCGAGTGCCGAAAAAGTGCATGGGCTTTCGTGGGGCGAACTGCAAGACGCGCCTATGATTTATGACCTTTTGCCCGAATTTGAGGATTGGGTGATTGAAAAAATAGGCTTGCGCAACCCAAGCTTGCAAGAACGCGAAAACGCGCTAAGGCGTGTGATTATTTGCGGGCAGAGTGTCATCAATGACATCAATTTTTTGCGCCACGCCTACAACAAGGAAAAACTGAAATGGAATTTTTCGAATGTGTTGATTGACTTGCATACGTTGTTCTTTTATTATGAAGAGATTTTGCGAGCCAACAAACGCGAAACTGCCAAAGGCAGGAGTTTAGGCAAGATTGCCTCGTTTTTTGGGTATCACCGCGAGGACACGCTTCACAACGCATTGGAGGACTCTATCCTGACTGCCAAATGTTTGAAGCATATCATAGAAGCCGCGAAGGATTTGAAATTTCAATAGTTTTGGGCATACGCAAGCCTCTTTGTATCGCACAAAACAAAATACAGCATGGGAACTACTATAGTCATTCTGATTTCTGTTGTGTATTTGCTTTCGTTGTTTGGCATAGCCTATTACAGCGAATTTTGGGCAAAACGCGGGAAGAATTTTTGGCAGAATGGCTATGTATATGCCCTTTCTATTTCGGTATATTGTACGGCTTGGACGTATTACGGCAGTGTGGGGCGTGCTTCGAAGGACGGTTTTTTGTTCTTGCCTATTTACTTGGGACCTTTGCTTGTATTGCCTTTTTGGTGGCTGATTATGCGCAAAATCACGCGGATATGCAAAACGCAAGGCATCACGACCATAGCAGATTTTATTTCAGCGCGGTACGGCAAGCGGGTTTCGTTGGGTGTAGTTGTAACGATTTTTTGTGTATTGGGTTTGATTCCCTACATTGCTTTGCAGATAAAAGCCATTGCGCAAAGTTATCACCTTATAGCCCACAACGCTTTTGCCTTGCCTGCCCAACCTGCCTCGATATGGGTTGATGAAGTGTTTTATATTGCCTTAGGTTTGGGCGTTTTCACGATTTTGTTTGGCACACAAAGCATTGACGCAAGCGAAAGGCATCAGGGCTTAGTCGTGGCTATTTCGGTAGAGGCGATTGTGAAGTTAGTGGCTTTTTTGGTCGTGGGTGTGTATGTGGTGTGGGCGGTTTATCCTGCCTTGCCTACCCCACCCCAAGCTGACTTTACGAAATCATATTACACAACAGAATGGTTTTTCGTAAGCCTTGCATCGGGTTTGGCGTTTATGTTTTTGCCTCGCCAATTTCAGGTGGCAGTGATAGAAAACACCAACGAAGCGCACATCAAAAAAGCCATGTGGTTCTTTCCGTTGTATTTGGTGCTTATCAATATATTTGTCTTGCCTATCGCACTTGCGGGCAATGTGCTATTTTCCAACAAAGGCATCACAGGCGATATGTATGTGTTGCTGTTGCCTCTTTTTTATGGGCAAGATTTGATGGGGCTTTTGGTGTATATTGGCGGATTTTCTGCCGCTACGAGTATGCTCATAGTCGAGATTATGGCGTTGAGTGTGATGGTAAGCAATCATTTGGTAATGCCTTTGCTTTTGCGTGTATTCAAACACCCACAAAATGCTTCGTTGGGCTTGTGGGTGTTGTATATGAGGCGCGTTTGCATTGTGGCGTTGTTGTTGTTGGCATTTTTTTACTTCAAATTTTTCACTGCTCGAAGCTCTTTGGTTTCCATTGGGCTAATTTCGTTTGTGGCTATTTCTCAATTCTCGCCTGCTATTTTGTTTGGTATTTTTTGGAAACGGGGCAGTTATTGGGGCGCGATGTTGGGCATTTTGACAGGCTTTGCGGTGTGGTTCTATACGTTGATGTTGCCCAATTTGATACAAACGGGCATCTTGCCTGCAACATGGGCATACGTAGAGGCGCAGGCGGTAGGCAAGCAAGGACTCGATGCGGTTTCGTTTGCGTTTGTGTGGAGTTTGTCTGCCAATGTAGGCGTGTATGTATTGATTTCGCTACTTGGCACGCCTTCCGCCAAAGAAGCGGAACAGGCGCGTATTTTCATCAACATTTTCAAAATCTCTGCCAACCCACAGCAAACCGCGTGGCGCAAAGTCTATATGCCTGATGTGCAGAACCTACTTTTCAGCGTGTTAGGCGAGGCGCGGGGTAGGCAAGTTATCTCGAACTTTGATGCCATACACCAAGAAAACGCGGAGCAATACCAAGCCTTTATTTTGTATGTGGAAAACACTTTAGCCAAATACATAGGCTCGGCTTCAGCGCATATTTTAGTAGAGTCTATCAGCCACCGCGAAGCCATTACGTCCTCGCAAGTCTTGGAAATCGTGCTTGAGTCGCAAGAAGTACGCGAACTGAACGAGCAATTAGCCGAGCAAAAAGCCGAACTCGAAGCCCTTACCGACCAACTGAAATATACCGACAAGCTCAAAAACGAATTTATCTCAACTGTAACCCACGAATTGCGCACACCGCTAACGGCTATTCGCGCTTTTTCGGAAATTTTGGCAGATAATCCTGACCTCGAAGAAGAACAACGTCACGAATTTTTGGGAACTATCATTGCCGAAACATTGCGCATGGAACGCCTCATAAACCAAGTGCTTGAACTCGAAAAATACGAATCGGGCAAACAAACGCTGTCGTTCTTGCCTACCAACCTGAACACTTTAGTAGGCGAGGTAGCGAAGAATTTGGGCGTGTTGGCGCGGGAAGAAGGCAAGACTATTTTCGTGGAACTCGAACCTGACTTGCCTACGCTGAACATAGACAAAGACCGAATCACGCAAGTTTTGATAAACTTGCTGGGGAACGCGCTCAAGTTTACACCCAAAGAAACAGGCGAGATTTACTTGCGGACTCGCCTACAAGACGACAAGGCATTGGTGGAAGTGCAAGACAACGGAAGCGGAGTTTTGCCTGCCCTGCACCAACTCATTTTTGAGAAATTTTACCAAGTAGAAGACCAAAATATCCGCAAACCAAAAGGCAGTGGCTTAGGACTGGCTATCTGCAAACAAATCATCAACTATCATGGAGGCGAGATTTGGGTGGAGAGCGCACCCGAAAAGAATTACACAAAGTTTAGTTTTACACTGTGCATATAAGGGAGTTTTTGCCTATCTTTGCGAGCTGTTAAGCTGTTTTTCGATTAATTTTTTTCAATATGCCTTCTAAAATCCTGATAGTAGATGACGAGCCTAATATTGTACTATCCCTTGAGTTTTTATTCCGCAAACAAGGTTTCGAGGTGTTTATAGCCCGCGATGGCGCGGAGGCATTAACCATTCTCGAAAAACAAACGCCTGACGTGGTGATATTGGACATTATGATGCCCAATGTAGATGGCTATGAAGTATGCAAGCAAATCAAACAAGACCTTGCCTTGCCTACCAAAGTCGCTTTCCTGACCGCCAAGACCAAAGAAGCAGACGTACAAAAGGGCTACGAAGTGGGCGCGGACTTATACATTACCAAGCCCTTCTCTACCCGAAATTTGCTCAAACAAGTACAAGAGTTGATTTACGAAAAATAGTAGATACGCTTACCCGCAAGACAAACACAAAATGCCCAATCAATACGACAAAATCCTGAAAGAAAACATTGCAAGTCTCATTTTGCCTCTTTCAGACAAATATTTTGGCTTCAAAATAGCCAAAACAGAGGAAATCAAAGATAAACTGCAGACTACCATAGAACGCGAGCCTGACTTTTTGCGCATCATCGAAACGGACTTAGGCGAAAGGTTTATTTTGCAGTTAGATTTTCAGACCAAAGATGAGGCTGATATGTTGCTTCGTATGCAAGAATATCACGCGCTTTTGGTTCGAAAACACAAATTGCAGGTAAGGCAGTTTGTGCTGTATTTTGGTAGGCAAGAGGCTACTATGCAAACCCAATTCGTGCCTACTGAAGTTTACACAGGTTTTCAGCTTTTGCAATGGTACGGGCAACCCTACACAGAAATCTTGCAATCGGAAGTGCCAGAAGAGGTTGTATTGGCTATTTTGGCAAACTTCGAGCAAGATTTGCCTGCCCAAGCTATCCAAAAGATATTGAACCGTTTGTATGCAATAAGCCATGACGAAATGGCGTTTAATAAATATGTGAGGCAGATAACAGTGCTTTCGCGTATGCATGGAATTTCGACCATTACCCTAAAACAAATAGACGATATGTTACAAGAAGTTTCTTTTGACCTTGACTACAAAACCGAAGAGGAAATGCTCAACGATGGCTGGTATGTATTGGGCAAAAATACGGGCATAGAAGAAGGAATCGCGCAAAAAGAACGTGAGGATATCATCAAATTTCTCAAAAAAGGCAAACTTACGCCTGAAGATATAGCCGACACCTTAGAAATTCCTCTCGAAAAGGTCTTGCAAATCAAACAAGAAGCGGGTATTTAGTTTGTTATTGAAAACAAGCGAGCTAAAAAACTTACCTGCTTCTAAAATACATCAACCAAACGCCTCCCACCAACACAGCCAAACCCGCCAACACAAGTACAGTGAATAGGGGAGAGCGTTTGGCTTCTTCTTTTGGGGCAGGTTCAGGCACTACAACCTTTTCTCCTTCCCTTTTGGCTTTTTCTTCTGCTTCATCTTGTTGCGCTTTGTCTTTATCTTTGTTTTGCTCTGCAAAAGCTACACTTGCCTGCAAAACTTCGGGCTTTGAAACAGTATATTTTTCTGCCAATTTGTAAGAATCAATAGCATATTCATAGTATTCTATCTGCTTGTATAGGTCACCTAAAAAGATAATCAAGTCGCCTACCATCGCATCTTTGGGCTGAATAAATTGGGTACGCTCAAAGAGTTGGAAGCCAAGGTCTTGTATGAGTTGTTTTATTTTGGTTTGGTCGTTGCCTTTTGCCGTTTCGCGGGCTTCCTTGCCTAAAATTTCATTTTCTTTCAACCAATTTGAATTGGTTTGTATGGCTATTTTCGCCTCCAAAATTTTGACATGAATCCACTCCGAACCCGCGTGTGATTCTTTGTTGAGTTCCAAGCCCTTTTTGATGTATTGCAAGGCTTTTTCGTTTTGCCCTACGAGTTCATAAGTAGTGCCTAAATTGGCAACTATGTTGTATTCATTAGGGTATTTTTGTATCAAACGTTCCAAAATGGCTAAGGCTTCTTTAGCCTTGCCTACATGACATAGTGTTGCAGCGTAGTCAGATTCTACTTCTGCAAATTTTTTGGTATGGGAAGATTTTTCCTTACGCAGTTTTTCTAATTCCTTCAATGAATACTCCCCCATACTCTCATAATTGCTTATTTTCCCTTTTTCCTCTACCACACGCTTAATTTGTGCTATAGAAGCACTATTTTCAAAATAGTGAGGTGTCAGGTGAGACTTTAACTCTTTATATGTATTTATGCAAGCAAGGGTAGGCAAGAGCAAAAGCGCGAAGAAGGCAAGGGCGAGTAGGCGAGCTATGTTGGTCATAATGCAACTGAGTAGTGAATGAAAGTCCAAAAATAAGCAGTTTTTTCGAGAAAAGCAATTTTTTATAAAATCCTTGATAATCAATGATTTAGCTAAAAATTTCATTTTTTCAAGATTTTTTTAGCTTTTTTCTTGCTAAATTGGTATATGTTTGCTAATTTGGTATAGGCGTTTATTTTCACCCGCCAAACAATCTTATGAACTTGCCTGCCTGCCCCAAATGTAATTCGGAAGAAATCACCAAAAGCGGAATAATAAAGAAGCGACAACGCTATTATTGCAAAGCCTGCGACTACAACTTTACGGTTTCCAAAGTAGGCAAGAGCATAGACCCGTACTATGTCATCAAAGCCTTGCAACTTTACATCGAGGGGCTTAGTTACCGCGAAATTGAGCGCATTTTGGGTATCAGCCACGTTTCTGTGATGAATTGGGTGAAAAAATACCACATTACCGCCCCCGAAACCAACGAATATCACCCCACGTATCGCATTGTAAGCCATAGCGAACTCGCAGACTTCATGCAAAACCCCGACAACCTCAAAGGAACGGGTATGCTCATTACCGAATTGGGCGATAAGTTTATGTTGATTAAGTGGGAGAGGTTTAAAAAGGGGTAGAAGGGTGGAAGGGTTGAGGGGTGGAAGGGTGGAGGGGTTGAGGGGTAGAAGGGTGGAGGGGAGTTAGAAGTTTTTGGAGCGGGCTGTGATAAATTTTTGTATCATTTTGGAGGTTTTGAGGCAGTTTTGTAGGATTTTCTCGCCTGTTTCTTTGTGTACTATTTCGAGTTCTGTAGCCAATAAAAGTTGGGTTCGTAGTTCGGCTAACGAACCTTTTGCTATGCGTAAGAAACGCACAAACTCTTTATCACTGCTACGTTCAGAGCCTTCAGCAATGTTGGAAGGAATAGAAATAGAAGCGCGTTGCATTTGGTCTTTTAGTCCAAAATCCTTACAATCTTTCAACAAACCATATATATCTTTGGCAATCGCCATACTTTCCTGCCAAATCAACAACTTTTCAAAATTTTCCATAACTCTTCATACGACAAATGAAAATAAAAGTTTGCCTCTTCACCCTCCCGCCCTTCCACCCCTCAACCCCTCAACCCTTCCACCTTTCCACCCTTCCACCCTTCCACCCCTCAACCCTTCCACCCTTCCACCCCTCAACCCTTCCACCTTTCCACCCCTCAACCCTTCCACCTTTCCACCCTTCCACCTTTCCACCCCCTACCTATACCCTTACCACCACTATACCCAAAATTTGACTTTAACAAGATACGATTGTACTTTTGTAACAGAATTTAGAAGCGCGCCCCTAAATCACTTTCAGTATTGTAATCTCAAATTTTCGCATTTAATCATGAGAAGCTACACTAAATTTCTGTTATTGTTGATTTTTGTTCTTGCCTTGCCTACTATGACGCAAGCACAAGGCTCGGAACTGTATGGCAAAGGTATTCGCATCAATTTGGATACTACAGGCAAGAAGTATATCCGCTTCATTACTTGGCATCAGTTCTGGACGCGCTTCCAAACCTACAACCCTGGGACACAAGTGAACGGGCAAGACCGCACTGATGACTGGGACACAGGGCTAAGGCGTTCTCGTTTCCTTTGGTACACCCAAATCTCGCCTCGTTTTCTTATCCTCACGCATTTTGGTATCAATAACCAAACCTTTGTGAATGGTGGCGGTTCGGGGACGGCAGGCACAGGCGGTTATGGCGTAGGCAAGAAACCCCAACTGTTTATCCACGATATGTGGACAGAATACAGCGTTATCAAAGATAAACTTTCTATCGGAACGGGTTTGCATTATTGGAATGGCGTTTCGCGCCTCGCAAGTGCAAGTACCTTGAATTTTATGGCACTTGACGCGCCCATTTTCAACTGGGCATTGATAGAAGAAAGCGACCAATTCGCCCGCCAATTTGGGATATATGCCAAAGGCAAGTTAGGCAAGATAGATTACCGCATAGCCTTGAATAAGCCTTTTGCCACACCCAACACAGAGGCAAACCTGAAAACAAACGCCTATCGTGCCTATAGTTTCAACAACAATAACTGGGCTTCTGCGGGTTATTTGGCTTGGGAATTTTTCGACAAGGAGTCTAATTTATTGCCTTTTACAGTCGGCACTTACGTAGGTTCAAAAAAAGTGTTTAATATTGGCTTCGGTTGGCATTACCACAAAGACGCAACGCGCAGTTATCAAGGCGTTGATGCTAACAATGAAGACGTATTCAAAAATCACGACATGGTACTTTTGGGCTTAGATGCTTTCTTAGATATGCCTATCAACAAAGAAAAAGGAACAGCTATCACGGCTTACGCGGGCTATTACAAATACAACTTCGGACCCAATTATATCCGTGCTGTAGGCATCATGAACGAAGGCACAAACGCGCCCACAGGCTTTTTGGCACAGGGCGGAGGCAATACGGATTGGCGCATAGGCACAGGCGATATTGTGTATTCGGAATTGGGCTATCTTTTGCCTAAGAACCTGCTGAAAGTAGGCAAGCTACAACCTTTCGCCACGCTTACCTACAAAAACTTTGAGTTCTTGAAAGAGGCATCGCTTGACTATGGCGTAGGGCTAAACTACTTCCTCGAGGCGCATCACGCCAAAATCTCCCTCAAATACCAAACACGCGCCTTATACAGCAATTCAGACCAAGAATTTAACGCACCCAATTACAATCCTGCTTCTTTCAATCTGAACCCCAACGCGCCTACAGGCATACGAAAACTTGAATTAAACCGAAACCCTAATGTCGCAGGTGGCAACAAATCCGCAGGCGAGTTCATTATCCAAACGATGATTTATTTATAGGGTTGAGGGGTTGAAAGGTAGAAGGGTAGAAAGGTAGAAGGGTTGAGGGGTAGAAAGGTAACATACTTGCAAACCTTCTAACTCGCCTACTCAAAACCCAAACTTGCCTACCCAAAAATAGCCAAAACTTCCCCTCTACCCTTCCACCTCTCTACCTTTCCACCCTTCCACCTCTCTACCCTTCCACCCCCTAACGATTATGGCAACTCATACACATTCCGCAGAGGCGGAAAAACAAGGCATCTGGGGCATTATTACTGCCTCCTCAGTGGGAACACTGATAGAATGGTACGACTTTTATATATTCGGGAGCTTAGCGGCTTCGGGCATCATTGCTAAACAATTTTTCCCTTCAGACAATCCGACTGCCGCGTTCCTTTCCTCCTTGGCTACCTTCGCGGCGGGCTTTGTGGTGCGACCTTTTGGCGCGTTATTCTTTGGTCGCTTAGGCGATTTGATAGGCAGGAAAGCTACCTTTTTGCTCACGCTTTTGCTCATGGGTGGCGCAACGTTTTTCATTGGTTTGATACCAAGTTATGCGTCTATAGGTATGTTCGCGCCCTTGTTGGTATTGATATTGCGCTTGTTGCAAGGCTTGGCACTCGGAGGCGAGTATGGAGGTGCGGCAACGTATGTCGCGGAACATTCGCCCAACAATCAACGCGGATACTACACAAGTTTTATCCAAACAACGGCTACTTTGGGCTTGATGCTTTCCATTGGCGTTATTTTGATAGTGCAGGCAAGTTTAGGGGCTACCGCGTTTGATGAATGGGGCTGGAGAATACCTTTCTTGGTGTCTATTTTCTTGGTGGGCGTTTCTTTCTATATTCGTTTGAAAATGCACGAGTCGCCTATGTTCGCCAAAGTAAAGGCTTCAGGCAAGATTGCCAAAAACCCCTTGAAAGAAAGTTTTGCGAAAAAAGACAACCTCAAAATGGTATTGCTTACGCTTTTTGGTGCAACTGCAGGGCAGGGCGTTGTTTGGTACACAGGGCAATATTACGCCCTTGCCTTCATGAACAAAACGTGCAATATAGACTCTATGCAAGCCAATCAAATCATTATGATTGCGATAATGGCTGTAACACCGTTCTTTATCGTCTTTGGTTCGTGGTCTGACAAAATAGGCAGGAAAGGCATCATGATGGTGGGTATGCTATTGGCTATCCTTGCCTACCGCCCCATATACCAAACCATGTACGAAATAGCCGACCTAAAAGCTAAGGAAGAAGTCAAGGCGGACACCAAAGTAAACGAAAAAACTGAAACCGTAAAAGACAATCAAGTCATTACCAAAACTACTGAAATGTCTTTCACAGACGGCACAAAGTACAAAGAAATCTCCAAAACAGTAGGCAAGAAACCCGCTGATGTGAAAAAATCTACAGTCTTGAATACCAATCATTTTTGGACAATGACGTTCTTGATTTTCATTCAAATTTTCTTTGTTACAATGGTCTATGGTCCCATTGCAGCGTTCTTGGTGGAGCTATTCCCGACCAACATTCGCTATACGTCCATGTCGCTTCCTTACCACGTAGGCAATGGTATCTTTGGTGGACTTACGCCTTACATTGCTTCGCGCATTGTGGAGGCAAGCAAAGCGAGTGGCTCGCCTACCTATTACCTCGATGGTCTGTGGTATCCTATTGCCATCGCCTCTGTGAGTTTCATTATTGGTATGCTCTACCTCTCGAATAAACCTGTAGAAGAAACGAATGAGTGAAAAAGGGTTGAAGGGTGGAGGGGTGGAGGGGTAGAGGGGTTGAAAGGCTGAAGGGTGGTACATCCGTAAACTTTCTAACTTGCCTACCCGAACCCGAAACTCGCCTACCCTTCCACCTTTCCACCTTTCCACCCCTCCACCCTTCCACCCCTCAACCCCTCCCCCTTTATGAACCCTCTCAAAAAAATACTCGGATTACTTTGGGCTGTTTTAGGTCCCGCATTGATACTTTTGGCAGTGATGCAAGCCGCAGGCGAGCTTGGCACAGTGAAGCCAGAGAAATTTCAGGAAACCCTGATGTTTTGGATAATCATTATCGCCATCTTCGTGCCTATCATGGCAGGGCTTAGTTTGTTTGGCATCTATGCCTTCAAAGGCGAATATGAAAGCAAGTAGCGTCTAACAAATGTTCCACTTCTCTAAGAAGTGGAACGTTTAGGGTAGAAAACTTTTCAGGATATAATGGAAAATTCCTAACAATTTAGGCAATTCATTGAGGTAGTAGTTTTCAATGTCTAAGGTTATCTTGCCTTTTTCAAGTTTGAGGAATTTCCAAACATCACCTGTAACGGCACAACCATAGACAAAAGGAGTAGGCTTGCCTTTTTGTTCGTTGAATGTGATTGCAAGTTGCATATTTTCTGTGCATTGCGCTACAGCACTTTTCAAAGCATAATATTCTACTGCGATAAATGTAACAATGGGAGCTTGCATGACGCTTTTGCGTGGGTGTTGGGCAAAGAAGAAATCGCACTCGCCTGAAAGGTCTTGTGAAGCATCTACAGTTAAGTCCTCGCCTGAAAACATGGTAAATTTTTGCTCGAAGTAGATAGCCACTTCTGCCAAAATAGGCGAGATAACGCGCTCCGATTTGCTTTTTTCGTTGGTAAGAGGCAAGCGTTTTGCGACTGCCAATGTTTGCAAAAGCCATTCAGAAGGCGCGACAGGCTCAATGACAGGAAAAAGCATTTCATCTGTTTCTTCCAAGTGGAGTTTTTCTAATGTCTGTTTGAAGTTTTTGAAATTGCTGTAGCCCATATTTTTATCGTTTTGATATGGGGCAAAGATACAAAAAAAAACGCTTGTTTTTAACTGTGGTTTGTGTCTTCACAAACCACACCACGCAAAGTTTTTTCTTAACAGCCTATTCTGTAGTGGTTTGTGGGGACACAAACCACGGCATGAGGGGCGCAAACAACGCTAACAATGCAGAAATTAACGTTCAAAACACAGTATTGAACGTTCAAAACACAGTATTGAACGTTCAAAACACAATATTGAACATTCAAAACACAATATTGAACATTCAAAACACAATATTGAACGTTCAAAACATAATATTGAACGTTCAAAACATAATATTGAACGTTCAAAACATAATATTGAACGTTCAAAATGAAACATTGAACGTTTACACTTGCTTAGTAACCATACATCATTATAAGTTTAATCAAAAAACCAAGAACAATATGAACCGTATTCACAGTCTTAGCGGATACCTTCACGAGTATCAAAAAAGTGTCTTTGACCCCGAAGAGTTTTGGGGAGATGTTGCTGAAAGTTTCTTTTGGCACAAGAAATGGGACAAAGTATTGGAATGGAATTTTACCGAACCCAATGTAAAATGGTTTGTCAATGGTAAATTGAACATTACCGAAAACATCTTTGAGCGTAACCTCTTTACACATGGCGACAAACCCGCCATTGTTTGGGAGCCTAACAATCCGAACACGCCCAGCCGTACCATTACCTACAACGAATTGTACGAACAAGTGTGCCAATTCGCCAATGTATTGCAGGCGCATGGAGTAGGCAAGGGCGACCGCGTGTGTATTTATATGCCTATGGTGCCAGAGTCTGCCGTAGCTATCCTTGCCTGCGCGAGAGTAGGGGCTATCCATTCGGTAGTGTTCGCGGGTTTTTCTGCACAATCTTTAGCAGACCGTATCCAAGATGCGACTGCCAAAATGGTGCTTACTACAGATGGCAATGCACGCGGTGCGAAAGCCATTGATGTCAAGAAAATTGTAGATGAGGCTTTAGAAACCTGCCCTTCGGTTGAAAAAGTTATCACTTTGAAGCATACCAACTCGCCTGTAGTGATGAAAGAAGGGCGCGATATTTGGTGGCACGAAGCCATCGAGGGCGTTAGCACAAAACACAAGGCTACAGAAATGGACAGCGAAGATATGCTTTTCATTCTCTATACGTCTGGTTCTACAGGCAAGCCAAAAGGCGTGGTGCATACCATTGGCGGGTACATGGTTTATACTGCCTACACTTTCCAAAACGTATTCCAATACAATCAAGGGGACGTTTTTTGGTGTACGGCGGACATAGGTTGGGTTACAGGTCATTCGTACATCATTTACGCGCCCCTGCTTTCAGGAGCTACGACTGTGATGTTCGAGGGCATACCCACGTATCCCGAACCCGATAGATTTTGGGACGTGATTGATAAGCACAAGGTAACGCATTTCTACACCGCGCCAACGGCTTTGCGGTCTTTGATGAGTTTCGGCACTGAACCCATACAAAAACATAGCCTTGCCTCCCTGAAAGTACTCGGTTCAGTAGGCGAGCCTATCAACGAAGAAGCGTGGCAATGGTATAGCCTGAACATAGGCAAGGGAAATTGCCCTATTGTAGATACTTGGTGGCAAACCGAAACAGGCGGTATATTGATGTCGCCCTTAGCAGGCATTACGCCCACCAAACCCGCGTATGCGACTTTGCCCTTGCCCGGAGTCCAACTGATGATTGTGGATAACGAAGGCAAGGAATTGAAAGGCAATAATGTAGAAGGCAATCTTTGCATCAAATTTCCATGGCCTTCGATGCTCCGCACTACTTACGGAGACCACGAAAGATGTAGGCAAACTTATTTCGACACTTTTAAGGGTTTATACTTCACAGGGGACGGTGTAAAGCGTGATGCTGACGGTTACTATCGCATTTTGGGCAGGGTAGATGATGTTATGAACGTATCAGGACACAGACTCGGCACTGCGGAAGTAGAAAATGCTATCAACTCGCACCCGTTGGTTATCGAATCGGCAGTGGTAGGCTATCCTCACGACATCAAAGGGCAAGGCATTTATGCGTATGTGATACTTGATGCCGCCGCGAAAGACCACGAACCCGACAAAATCCGCCAAAGTATCTTGTTGGCAGTTACGAAGGTCATTGGACCCATTGCCAAACCCGATAAAATCCTACTCGTTTCTGGCTTGCCTAAAACGCGGTCAGGCAAGATAATGAGGCGCATCTTGCGCAAAGTAGCCGAAGGCGATTTTGCGAGCTTAGGCGACACTTCTACGCTTTTGAACCCTGAAATTGTAGAGGAAATCAAGACAAAGGCGATGGAATAAGCTATAAAAAACTAAAATCTCTCGAAAGCACACACTTTCGGGAGATTTTAGTTATTAAGACTTACTTGCCTAAAAAAATATTATTATCTTTGCATCAAATAGCTAACCAATATGAAAAACATTTTATTCCTATGTTCCTTGCATAGGCTACTCTTCCTAGTTCTTTGCCTTGCCTGCACCGAGCAAACAAGAGCGCAAACGCCTACCAACTTAGGAGGTTGGTATCCCAATGGGTATGTTACTGGTATGGCAGAAGATGCAACCCACATCTATATGGCAGGTCAGTTTACTCGTCTTATCAAAACGGGTGTATCAGGAGCTTTTACCTCTGGAACAGGGGTAAATACCACAGGTACAGGAGAGGTAGTTCATGGATTCCCTGCCGTATTTGGAAAAGTCAGTGTGTGCATATCTGATGGGGCAGGTGGTTGGTATATTGGAGGAAAGTTTACAAAAGTAGGTGGGGTAACCCGTAGTGGACTTGCCCACATCAACCCTGATAAGTCTTTAGATATGCTTTGGAATCCGAATGTGAGCAATGATCCTTACGAGTATGAGATAAATGCACTTTTGCTTTCAGGCACAGATTTGTATGTAGGGGGGGGATTTATTAGTATTGGTGGGGTATCTCGTAGAGGCATCGCGAAACTCAGTGCTACAGGCACAGGAGCAGTAGATATGATGTGGAATCCGAATGCAAGTGGAGGGGGTGGATGGGTACATGCGCTTGCCCTTTCAGGTACAGACTTGTATGTGGGGGGGCATTTTGGTAACATTGGCGGAAGTAGTTCAAATATTGCCAAACTTAGCACTACAGGCACAGGCGTAACAGATACCGCTTGGAGACCATATATACCTGATGTGGCTGTTGTATATTGCCTCGCACTTTCAGGTACAGACTTGTATGTGGGGGGGGGGGGTTTGGTAATGTTAGTGGGGTACCTCGTAGAGGCGTCGCGAAACTCAGTACTACAGGCATAGGGGCAGTAGATATGCTTTGGAATCCAAATCCTGACGGTGTCAGTTATGTGTATGTTCTTTTGCTTTCAGGTACAGATTTGTATGTAGGAGGAGATTTTACCAGTATAGGTGGGCAGAGTCGTAATAGTATTGCTAGGCTCAGTACCACAGGCACAGGGGTAGCAGATGCCACTTGGAATCCTAATCCAGATACACAGGGTATATCGAGCCTTGCACTTTCGGGGACAGATTTGTATGTGGGAGGAGGTTTTACCAGTATTGGGGGGCAGAGTCGTAACAATATAGCCAAACTTAGTACCACAGGCACAGGCGTAGCAGATGCCACTTGGAATCCTCATCCAAACGGAGTTGTATCAACCCTTGTCTTTTCAGGCACAGATTTGTATATGGGGGGGTACTTTGAAAGTATTGGCGGACAAGTTCGCAATCATATTGCTCGGATACAAAAAAGCAATCAAGAACTGGACTTGGCTTGGAATCCAAATGCAAATGGAGAAGTAGGCACCCTCGCAATTTTAGGTACAGACTTGTATGTGGGGGGAGAATTCACCAGTATAGGCGGGCAAAATCGTAACTATATTGCTAAACTCAGTACTACAGGTATAGGAGCGGCAGATCTTACATGGAATCCAAATGCAAATAACTCGGTGTATTCCCTTGCAGTTTCAGGCACAGACTTGTATGTGGGTGGAAGGTTTAGCAACATAGGTGGGTTGCCTCGCATTTGTATTGCTAAACTTAGTACTAGCACAGGGACAGCAAACACCGTTTGGAATCCTAATCCAAATAATGTGGTACTTACCCTTTTGGTTTCAGGTACAGACTTGTATGTGGGGGGGAGATTTACCAATATAGGTGGAGCGACTCGCAACAGTATTGCCAAACTCAGTACTACAGATACAGGAGTGGCAGATGGTATTTGGAATCCTGGGGCAAACTATGTTGAAGGCGGCACAAATTACTTAGCTACTATACACGCCCTTGCCCTTTCAGGCACAGACTTGTATGTGGGGGGGAGATTTACTAATATAGGTGGGCAAAATCGCAATTATATAGCTAAACTCAGTACCATAGGTATAGGGGCAGTTGATATTACTTGGAATCCTGACATGGAATATAGCGTGTTTACTCTTGCGCTTTCAGGTACAGACTTGTATGTGGGGGGTATATTTGCAGCCGTAGGCGGTCTGCCCCGCGACTATATTGCTAAACTCAGCACCACAGGCACAGGGGAGGCAGATGCCACATGGAATCCTCATCTTGGATACTACATATTAAAACTTTTTATTTTAGACGCAAATTTGTATGTGAGCGGACATTTGTATACGAGTGTGGGCGGACAAGCCCTTACTTACTTAGCTGTCTTTGCAGTACCCGCGCTTACCCTTTCTACAAGTACGCTTTCAGGCTTTAGTGCTACTCCTCTCGCGCCTTCTGCTTCGCAGTCATACACCATCTCAGGCATAAACCTTACCGCTATTGCCAGCCTCTCTCTCGACACAACTGATTGGGAAATAAGCACTGATAATAACAATTTTTCTGCTACACTCGACCTTGCTCAAAACGGAGGTACACTTACAGGACAACCTATGACGGTATATGTGCGCCTGAAATCAGGGCTAAGTTTAGGTAATAAAACGGCTACTCTTACCGCTAATAGCGCGGGAGCCATTACCAAAACCATTGCGTTGAGTGGAGTTGTCGATAAAGCCACTCAAACCATCACGTTTGATACCTTGCCTACCAAAACTTTTGGCGATGCGCCTTTCGCACTAAACGCATCTGCAAGCTCAAACTTGGAGATAAGCTATAGCAGTTCAAACACCAATGTAGCCACTATTTCAGGCAATACTGTTACTATAGTAGGGACAGGTACTACTACCATAACCGCCTCGCAAAATGGCAATGAAAATTACTTGCCTGCCACAAGCGTAACCCAAGATTTGGTAGTGAACAAAGCCAACCAAACCATCACTTTCAATGCTATTGCCGATAAAGTCTATGGTAATTTGCCTTTCCAACTCAATGCAACATCAAACTCAAATTTGGCAGTAAGTTATAGCATAAGCACCCTGCCCGCTACAGGCGTGGCTACGCTTTCAGGCAACACAGTTACCATAATAGGTTTGGGGAGTGTAAGCCTCACAGCCTCACAAGCAGGAAATACAAACTATAATCCTGCTACAGAGGTAGTGCGTACTTTCCAAGTATTGTATCCTACCAGCACACAGCCAAGTGTGGCAGTAGGCGAGGTAGTAGCGTTTCCGAACCCCAGCAAATCGGGTGTTTTCGAACTGCGCGGTCTGCAAAGTATAGACAAACAGCAGGTAAGCTATGTTGTGATAGATGCTTCAGGCAAGCAAATAGCGTCTGGCATTTGGGTAGGCAAGGACGTAAAAACGTTGAACCTGAGCGCGTTTGCAAATGGCGTTTATATCCTTGATTTGCGAGGCAGTAAAAAACAAATAACCAAAAAAATTGTAAAACAATAAAAAAATGAAAAAGTACATCTTTTATACTTTTGCGCTTTTCGCACTCATGGCTTGCCTCATGGCTTGTAACGATAACAATAATCCCACACCAAGTACACCTGCCGTAGTAGGAACATGGAAACCGGGTAGCGTTCTGCTCAACAACGCGGGTGGAAATCTTGCCTCCACAGGACAGCCTTATGCTAATTTTCAGCTTGTTATTGAAGCCACTAATGAGGATAACGGAACGTACTCGGTAACGGGAATGCCTTTGCCGTTTCCCGCATCTTTTTCAGGGAACTGGTCAAAAGCGGGGAATAACTACACCCTGACAGGCGCGCCCAATGGCATTACGAGCCTCAATAATCTGAACGTGGCTAACAATGTGGCGACCTTTGTTATGGTGCAAAATCACCCTAAAGTAAGTGTAACACTCCATTTCACGCTCAACAAACAATAAGCCAATCCATTCAAATATTTGCTTCCCAAAAGTATGTGCTTTTGGGAAGTTTTTTTTAGGTTTTTGATTTGTCTAAGTAGTGTACCAACGTGAGTTCGGAAATAAAAAGGTTGCATACAAGCCCCAGCGGGGCGACATCTTTGTAGCATAACGGTTTAAGTCTTCCAAAGCCCCAGCGGGGTGACATCTTGATAGTGCAACGTGAATTCGGAATTAGATTTGGATATAAAACATTGTAAATCAATTTATTAAACAAGTAACAATCCACGTTTAACCCTTAGGGTGGAGGGCATACAAGGGCATACATTGTAGATTACACAAATTTGTGAAAATGCCCTTCACCCTAAGGGTTGAACGCTTCGTAAAAGGCTTTTACAGGCTAAAAACGCCATTTTAATTCCGAACTCACGTAAGAACACAAGAAAAAAAGGTAAAAGTAAGCTTAGTGACCTTGTGTCCTTGTGGTTAATACGCATCTTAAATCTTATTTTAGTATAAACAAAAATTTGTGTTGTTTACGAGGGCAACCACAAGGGATTGCCCCTACATATCCGTTGTATTTTTCCAAGAAAACAACAAATTTGTGCTTACTTAATACACCACTACAATCGCCTACAAACTATCCAACAGCATAGCAATATACGCTCCTTCGTTCAAAATTTTGAAATAATCCGCGCCTGTGAGGTGCGCTAATTCTTCCTTCGAAACACCATACAAACCTGCTATCAAGCCATCATTTTCTATCTGCAAATTGTCTTTTTGTTTGGGAGTCTTGGGCAGTTGCGCGTCCCATATTTTTTCCTCGCCATTCGCCAAATGCAGGTAAGAAGCAGGCGAGTTCACTGTAGAGAGTTTGTAGGTATTTTCTATGATTTTGCGGTAAATAGAACTACTCTGTAGTTCTATTTCTGTGGGCTGTGGGATAGGCAAGCGCATCACGATAGACTTCACCACGTTGATGTCCACCAAAAAACGCACAACATAATCCAATACTACCGAATTTAAAATGCCACACATAAACAAAACGCGCTCTGTAGATATGGGTTCTACTGCAATATCATCATTTGCCAACACATATTTTTTCGGAATGTGCGCAAACATAGAATGTCCGAAAGTATGCTCGGCAGGCAAGATGCCCGCTATAAGCGTTCTTACATCTGTATTGCGAGCTATGCCTCGAAACGCCAAACGTGGATAGCGAATATCCAGCACTATGCGTTGCAGGAGGTCTGCTTCAGTCCAAACTTTGCCATGTACGCTCTCAAAATAATGCAAAATATCCTTCAATTTTCCTTGACTTTTGGTTACGGGAGGCAAGAGCGGGTGTATATCGCTTACCAATCGGCTCAACTCTACGCCTTGCATATATGCCTCGAATTCTGCCTTGCCTACCCAATACTGCGGAGGCGCGAAGGTATGGCTGAATTGATGTATCATCTTGCCTTCGTACAATATCATGTCTGAAGGTTGTTCTTGGAAAAGGCTTTTGTCCGCGCTCATGTGTAGCTCATTCCTGAAGTCAAAATAATCAGGATTCAAAGGCGCGAACTTTTGATAAAAACGTTCTATCAGCTCCAAATCTTGCCTACTTTTTATCTCAAACAAACTCCACTTGTCAGGCGAGAGGCGTTTGATGCTTTCTACAGGATATTGGATAGCCTCGCTGTGTGCGGTAGGCAAGTACAGTGCCTCTGTATTTTGGAGCATGAAGCGGACAGGAATAGCCGTAGGCGCGTCTGTAGGCAAGTTCGAAATCTTGAAAATCGCAAACTTATAACGGCTATCTACATCAGGAAAAACGCCCTTGTTTTCTATTTGATAAAAGAAATGCAATTTGTATTTTTCTAAGATGTGCTTGCGCAAAGCCGTAGAGCTATCCTCATAAATCCAAGCCGAAGGCGTAACGTAGGTAAGGTTGCCCGCTTTGTTCAGCATACCCAAGTTGCGCTCTATAAAAAAGCGAAACAGGTTGTTATCGCCCACGCCTGCATTGTAAGGGAAGTGTGCCTTGTAATACTCATTTGTATATTGCACCCATTCCTCTTTTGCTTCATACTCTTGCTTGATGCCTTTGTAGTCAAAAACCTTTGTGCGCAAAGCGTCTTTCTCCGACTGCTTCAAGGTTCTGTAATTGCTTTGGAAGAAAGGAAAAAAGTCCTTGTCATCAAACTTAGTTTTGTCCCAAGGCGGATTGCCTATGATGAGGTCAAACCCACTATGCCCGTTTTGGAACACTTCAGCAAACTCTATTTCATAATTGAAAAAATGGTACTTTTCCGCTATTTCCTCTATCTCGCCTACCAATGCCTTATTTTGGCGTTCAAAAATTTCTTTCTCGAATTTGTTAGATTCGAGTATGCCATTCATCTTGCCTACTTTTTCTAAGGCTGTTTTATCTTTGGTAGCCATTACCTTCAAAAATTTTTGGTAGGTAAGGAAGTTCATCGCCAAGTTCATTTGCCTCAAAGCAGGCTCGACTTGTTTGTATATTTTCTTCGACTCGGCTACTTCTTGCTCTGTAGTGTCTTTCAAATCACTCAAAACCTGTAGCTTGCCTACAATCTCTTGTATTTTGCCTTTCAGTTCGCTTTGGAAAAGGTCTTCTTGTTTCACGCTGTCCAAAAGTTCTTTTTTCGTTGCGCCAATGAGTGCGTTTCCTTGTTTGATATGATGTTCTATGAAGCTCAAAGGCGTGCCGATAATGAACGTATCGAGCCAAAGCGACAAGCGCGTTATCTCTATAGCAAAGCTATTCAAGTCCACCCCAAAGAGGACTTTTTTCAACAAAATACGCTTCAATACAGCAAATTCATCAACTTGCGCGGTAGGCAAGTAGGCTTTGATACTTTCTTGAATTGTGTCTGCTTCAGTGCGAATGAGTGTAGCCAATTTTTCATCTTTTCCCTCAAAAATACATTTGAGTCCATACGCTGTAAGGGCTTTGAGGCAGGCAAGTAAGAAATGCCCACTTCCGCAAGCATTGTCCATGAGGCGCAAATCTAATATACTTTTATCTTGCGCCAAAGCTCCTTCGATGCCTTCCTTTATCATAAAATCCGTAACACTTTCAGGTGTGTAAAAAGAAGCGGTAGCCTTGCGCGTATTGGATTGATTGACTAAATAGACATCATTTTTTTTGTATTCTTTGGGTGGTTGTATGAATTTTACTTTACTTTTCTCCAATTCTTTGTACCCAGCTACATCTACATAAGACTCTTGTACTTTTTTATTTTTTTCATACACTACATAATATCGCCCTTCATACTCTTTCCTAAACTCAAACTCCAGCAAACTTTCATAAATATTGCCTATATGTTGAATAGAAAGCGAGCTGAAGTCGCGCCAAACCCTGAAAATGTCCGTTTGGAGTTTTGCCACTCCGTCATGATAGAGCAAGGTACGCAATATAAGCTTGAGCGTTTCATTATCAAATAGGCAAGGTTTTTCGAGTAATAGGCTTTTATCAGGCGCGAAAAGCCCGCCATTGAAAAGCGGTATCCGCACTTCAGGCTTCCCTTTGTCCAAATAAGTAAAAAGAGAACACAAATCCAACCAACCATCATAACCTTCTGGAATATAGTCAGGATTTACTTCTAATTTTTGTAAAATTGTTTTGAGTGCGTAGCGTTTATAATAAAAGTGCGTTTGCATCAAATCTTTCGCAAATTTATCTTCCATGTAGGCTATGAAAAGCAACCTAAAGGCAAAAAACACCGAGTCATTGTAAATCTGTTTCAGGCTATATTTCTCTCCATATTGTTTGAATAAAATTTGCCCTAACTGCTCAATAACAGAGTTTTCACCATAAATAAATGCTTGCAAATCGCCTACTGTATGACTAATGTATTCCGTATTTTCTTGAAAAAGCTGAAGCGTTGTAGGCGTATGGAGGCTATCTTTCTTTTTGGGTACATCTGTTATGTCTGAGGTAGGCAAGGGCATTACAAGCGTTTCAAGCGTTTCTTTCCTGAAAATATAGTAAAAATATTGGAATACCTCAAAATTATCTTCAGCAATAATTTTTCCAAGGTTTATCTCAAAATACGTTTTGTGCGCAGTTGCCTTATTCACATCATAGAAACGCCAACATTGGGCATTGGTCAAAAAACCATAATCGATTTTGAGGTAACTCAAATATTGAATAAGTTGAAAGTGAGGGTTTTGTACATCGACTTTTTTATTGTCTAATGGTATATGGTAGGCTTTACATTCGCAAAGAGCCAAAATATCTTCTTTGCTCGCCTTGTCTGAAGTATAGTGTGCATCTTTGCTGGCTTTGTCTTTGAATAGTGCAAAATCGGGCTTATGGCTTTTCCCAAAGGTTTGTTTGCTTACCTGATAGGCATACTCATAACCCAAAGCGTGCAGAACGTGCTTTACGACTTCTTCTTCAAGTTGTGCTTCAGAAAGAAGGGCTAAATTCTTGCCTACATATAGTTGTTTTATTTGCTCAAAAACAGGTCTTGCTTCCGCTTCTTTGAAAGCATTAGGCAAGCCAAAGTACAAAAACTGTCGGTTGAAAAGCCCTTGATTATCTATAAAATCTATCAAATCCATATTGCTTGTATTTTTGCGCAAATGTACTAAAATTTGTCTGAAATTTATGGATATTTGAACGTTTTTGTAAATGAATATAGCATCTGTCCGAGAAGCCTCTTGCAACTGGGCAACTGCACTAAATACAAGAACCAAAACTTCTCGAAAGTATGTGCTTTTGGGAAGTCGAACACAAGTTTGGCATTATGCAATATGCTTGCGTGTTGTGGCTTTGGATTAGGTAGCGCATAACATTTTTATTTTTTTGCCATACAAAGCTACAAAAAAATCTCTGAAAACTGTATCTTTGCCTGAAAAAACAAGAATATGGACATTCAACAATCCCTCACGGCTATTTTTGAGCCTGTAGAAGACGGTGGATACATTGCGTATATTGTAGAGATAGAAGGCGCACACGCACAGGGCGAAACCTTAGAAGAAGCTAAAACTAACCTTTTGGAGGCTTTAGATATAATTTTAGATGTGAGGCGTGAATTGGCACAATGTAGTCAAACGCAATTAATTCCCTCATCAAGAAAAAAAACGATTGGTTGTATGAAATTAGTCGATTTCGTTCTTCATTTAGACAATAATCATTGTTTTCTTTTGAGAGAAGAAACTAATCATAACGTTTATGTAAACACACACAACCACAAAATGGTGGCTGTATCTTGCCAAAAAGAGATAAAAAACGCCCTTGTAAAGAAAATTTGTGAGGAATTAGATATTCAGATGCCTTGAAAAATACTATCTTTGTACTTTCCTT
Organism: Bacteroidota bacterium; assembly: GCA_004292795.1. Classification (GTDB taxonomy): domain Bacteria; phylum Bacteroidota; class Bacteroidia; order Cytophagales; family Microscillaceae; genus RDXI01. The sequence goes on from RDXI01000037.1 coordinate 24,545, forward strand.
TACGATTATGGTTGCGCAAAACGAAACACAAGAATTGTTTAGTTGGAGCGCGATTTGCCAAAAATACCCCAATGTTTGGGTAATGGTCGGCTATCCTGCTCAAGAAGCCAAAAAGCCTTGGGACACAGGCAAGGGACAAGTTTTGTACTTTGGAGATGATGACAAAGAATTTACAAGCTATTCCGCCCAACAAATCCTTGCCTACAAAGCCCCAAAAGCCTTTGCCGAATATTATACCAACTATACAGGCAAGTTGCCCACTGCCGAAAGGCTGAAAGTAATACCTTTACAAAGGCACAATATATTGGAAATCAAGTTTATATACTCATTATTCGTTCCTCATTCTTTCTAATTCCTCATGTATTTCCCTCGAAACTTCAGGCGGAACACGCATACAAAGGCTGGAAAAGTCAAATGTTGGTTTGGCTTCAGGCTGTGGCTCTTCAGGCAAGGGCGAAACCTCGATGCCCAAGCTCTCTACGTAGGCAAGGGCTTTTTGCAAATTTTCTGCGTTTTGGCTTTGGATTAGGTAGCGCATATCGATATAACGTTTCTTTTTAAGGCTTTGTTAGAGTTCTTGAGTAGGTGAGGTAAGACTTTCGTAAGCATCTGTCCACCAAGCTTTTTGGTGGGAAGCCAAGAAATTGATTGGGTATGCTTGCATCTTTTCCCAAAGCACAAAAAAGTCCTTTGGTCTATCTATTATGTAAGGATCAACCAACATACTTATAAAATATATGGAACTATCGTAAGGATAGTCCGTTAATTCGTTTTCTTGTAAAGCATAGTATTTTGGTTCTAAAACTTTTAAAGAAAGTTGTAGGAATAAATCTGTTAGTTCTGTCCTTTCGCCTCCTATCCCACATTGGTGAAAGAAAATATCATAAACCTGTTTTACAAACCACATTATTTTTCTGTTAGTAGTAAGATTTTGATTATCAAGTAAGTCTGTGGCAACTCTTAAAATAAGTTTTTGAGAAAAAATCACAGTTTCTATGGTATTTTCTGGAGTTGTTGGATACCACCACATTCTCATATACTCAATGACGATATCTAAAGAATCAAAATCTTGCTTTTTGTGATACTCCTGCAACAATTCGAGAATATAATCAGGCTGTAAGGCTATCATATCCTTGAAAACAGTTTCTATTTGTTCCCAAAGTTCAGCTTTTCGTTGATTCAAAGGCACCTCTTTTTCACGCACATACGCTCTTTGTTCTCTTGTATATTTTCCATACTCTTTTTCCCAAGCATCTTCCTCTGCCTCAAGTTTGTCTAATTCCAAGTCGCAAAATGTGGTTTCCTGCACACACTCTTCAAATTTTGCTTTCAAAGTCTCTAAAGTTTCCATATCGTTTTTGAAAAGAATTGATTTATATTTGCAAAAATAACTAAAAAAAACGTTTCCCTTCTACCCTTCCACCCCCGAAAAATATGCAAATCTCCTATAATTGGCTCAAAAACTTTGTAAACATCACCGAAACGCCTGAAGAAATAGGCAAGCATCTCACCTCCATAGGCTTAGAAGTAGAAAGCATCGAGCCTTTCGAACAAGTGCAGGGCGGTTTGCGTGGCATTGTCATAGGCGAGGTCATCACTTGCGGAAAACACCCCAACGCAGATAAACTCTCGAAAACTACCGTAAATATTGGCGCGGAGTCGCTCTCGCCTATCGTGTGCGGTGCGCCCAATGTACGTGCAGGGCAAAAAGTCTTGGTTGCCACTGTCGGCGCGACACTCTACCCCACTACAGGCGAGCCTTTCACTATCAAAAAAGCCAAAATCAGAGGCGAAGAAAGCGAAGGTATGATTTGCGCAGAAGACGAATTGGGCTTAGGCGAGTCGCATGACGGCATTATGGTTTTGCAAACAGACTTGCCTAATGGCACGCCTGCCTCCGCTTATTTTGGCTTCGAAACCGATTATATTTTCACGATAGGACTAACGCCCAATCGCACAGATGCCATGTCGCATTTGGGCGTGGCACGCGACCTTGCCGCGAAGCTCAACCTTGCCTGCAAGTACGTAGAAAGTCCGAAAATTACCAAAACTTCAGACGCGCTGAACATCAAAGTAACAGTCGAAAACAGCCTTGCCTGCCCACGCTACACAGGCGTTACTATCGCGGGTGTGAAGGTGCAAGACTCGCCTGAATGGTTGCAAATTCGCCTGAAATCCATTGGCGCGAAACCTATCAACAACATTGTAGATATTACGAACTTCGTTTTGCACGAGTTCGGGCAACCGTTGCACGCCTTTGATGCAGACAAAATAGCAGGCAAGCAAATTATTGTGAAAAACTTGCCGCAAGATACGCCTTTCGTTTCCCTCGAAGGCACAACGCGCAAACTTTCTGCGCAAGATTTGATGATTTGTGATGGCGAAAGCAAATCTATGTGCATAGGTGGCGTTTTTGGCGGTTTGGATAGTGGCGTTTCGAGCAGTACGCAAAATATTTTCTTAGAAAGTGCGCATTTCTTGCCTGCCTCCATTCGCAAAAGCAAACAATATCACAACTTACATACAGATGCTTCGTTCCGTTTTGAGCGTGGCGTGAGTCCCGCTACGCCTTTGGTGGCGTTGGAAAGGGCAGTAAGCCTCATTTTGACTATAGCAGGCGGGCAGGTAAGCTCGGAAGTTACGGACATTTACCCTACGCCCATCTTGCCTGCCCAAGTGCAGATGAAATGGCGCAACATTGACCGCTTGATAGGCAAGGAACTTGACCGCTTTTGGGTAAAAGGTCTTTTGCAACGCCTTGATATTCAGGTAAGTAACGAAACCGAAATAGGCTTTTTGGCGACTATTCCGCAGTACCGCGTGGACGTTACGCGAGAGGCAGACGTGATAGAGGAAATTGCGCGTCATTATGGCTACGACAATTTGGAGCTTTCGGAGCGTTTGGGTACGGCTTATTTGGCTGAATTTCCACAACCTGATGCGAGTGTTTTGCAGTTTCAAATCACGCAACTTTTGGCGGGCAGTGGCTTTTCGGAAATCTTGACAAACTCGCTCACGAAGCCCACCTACACAGAAGGCATGGCACAATATCCTGCCGAAAATTATGTGCAAATCCTGAATAAATTGAGCGAAGAATTAGGCGTAATGCGTCAATCATTGCTCTTTTCGGGTTTGGAGGTCATAGCGCACAACGTGAACCGCAAGCAAAAGGATTTGAAATTGTTTGAATTTGGCAAGGTGTATCAACACAATGCTACAGGCGAGGCTTTGGGCAAATACAGCGAACGCCTACAGCTTTCTATTTTCATTTCGGGCAATCAACACGCGGAAACGTGGCACTCAACAGCACGCGAGGCAGATTATTTCGACCTTGCCTCCGCAGTGCAGAAGGTGCTACAGCGCATGGGCTTTGCCGACCTGAAAGGGGAGCGTGTGCAAACAGATACGCTCTCTGATGCTATAGTATATAAGCGTGGCAAGCAAATTATCGCTACAGTGGGCGCGGTGCAACAAAATGTATTGAAAAAGGCGCATCTGAAACAAGGCGTTTGGTATGCCGAATTGGAGTGGGAAACTATCCTGAAAAGCTACAAACAAAACTTTGGTTTCAAAGAAATTTCGAAATTTCCCGAAGTACACCGCGACCTTTCGCTTGTGTTGGACAATGCCGTATCGTTTGCGCAAATCCGCGACCTTGCCTTCCAAAAAGAGCGCAAATTGCTGAAGTCTGTCAATGTGTTTGATGTTTTTCAGGGTGAAAGCCTTGGGGCAGGCAAGAAAGCCTACGCTGTCCGCTTCGTTCTCGAAGACAATACACAAACGCTGACCGACCAAGCCATCGACCAAGTGATGCAAAAGCTGATGCAAAGCTACGAAAAGGATTTGGGCGCGGTGATTAGGAAGTAGGAAACATAATAATAAAACCATTACTACTACGTTTTTGTATAAACTTTATTTTCCCATGAAAAAAATATTTATTTTTACATTACTTCTCTTCAGCTCTTTTGCTCAAGTTATCGCTCAAGATACTTTTGTATATGAAGCCAAAGTAGGCAAATCGCCTGCAAAATTCACGCTTACTTGGCAGGGAGATGGAACTGTGAGCGGTTCTTATTTCCACCCAACAAACCCCAACCAAGTTTATACGCTTTCGGGTACAAACTATGAAGAGGGTA
>RDXI01000322.1 GCA_004292795.1 Bacteroidota bacterium
TGTTTTGCCTAAAACAATCTTTTTGGTCGTAATTTCGTTAAATTTTTCGTGGTAGCGACCTGCTAACACTGCAAAATTTGCCTCATTTCGACACAAAAACCTTTATTTTGGGCTGTCCATAAGCCCAACTAAACAACCCCTTTGTAAAACAATATGCGTGTGAAAAGTTTGTTTCTGCAAAGGCATTGGGTATGGGCGTTTTTTGTGTGCCTATTGCCTTGTTTTGTTTTTGCCCAAACTACCCCGCATTGCCAAAAAGTGAAGGTACAGCCAGAACCGTTTTTCTTGGACTCGTTGTCGGTCTTGCCTGCTTCTTTGCAGATTCCAGCCTTGCCTACGCTCAAAATACGCTACGACCTGAACACAGGCAAGGCACAATTCGAGGGCAACTTGCCTACCCAAGACAGCGTTACGGTGTGCTATGAACGCTTGCCTATCAGCCTGACGAAGTGGAGCGAAAAGCGCAATGTTGCGCTCATAGACACTACCGACAAGTATTGGCGCGAAGTCATACAGCGCACAGAGGGCTATGTGCCGCCACGCGAACAGCTGATAGAACTCAAAGATTTTCAGAAAAGTGGCAATTTTGTACGCGGGCTTTCCTTAGGAAATGCGCAAAATGTATTTGTAAATTCTGCCCTCAATCTGCAACTCGAAGGCAAGATAACAGACGATTTGACGCTTACGGCAATTCTTTCTGACCAACAAATTCCCTATCAACCCGAAGGCAACACCCAACAATTACAAGACCTTGACCGCATACTGATACGTTTTGCACACAAGAACGGTAGCCTGACTGCAGGTGATATTGTGTTACAAAATAGGGATAATCATTTCCTTAAATTCTACAAAAATACGCAAGGTGGCTTGCTCGAAACGCGCTACAAAGTAGGCAAGGACACCGCCCAAACCTACGCGGGTATTGCTGTAGCGCGGGGCAAATTTTACTCGGCTACGCTCCCACCCCTCGAAGGCGTGCAAGGTCCTTACAGGCTGATGGGACCGAATGGCGAGCTTTTTATCATTGTGTTAGCCAATTCGGAGAAGGTTTTTATTGATGGGAAATTGATGCAACGAGGCTATGATTATGATTATGTGATTGATTACAACTTGGGTGAAGTTACGTTCAATAGCCATATTCTCATCACAAGATTTACACGCATACGCATCGATTTTGAGTATGCGGAGCAAAATTATACGCGCTCTATCCTCACTGCAGGACACGAACACAGGAGCAAACGTTGGCAACTTTTGACGCAATTTTACCGCGAAGGCGACAATCCAAACAATGGTTTGATAAAACTTTCAGACTCAGCAAAGGCACAATTACGCGGGCAAACGGCAGGCGTGGGCGTGGTAAGTGGCATCGATTCTGCGGGTTATCAGCCTAATAGTGTGCTGTATCAGTTGCAAGATACGACCACCGCTAACGGCACTTATCGAAATATTGTGGTCTATAGAACCAACAACGAACAGGCATTTTACCGCGTTACTTTCCTGCAAGTAGGCAAGAATCAGGGCGATTATGTGCGCACAACAACCAACGTAAACGGGCAAGTTTACAAATGGGTTGAACCTCTCAATGGTATCAAACAAGGCGATTATGAACCCTTGAAAACCGTTCCTTTGCCCAACCGTAGGCAAGTTTGGGCTACGAAACTTGCCTACCAAATGCCTAATAACGCTTCCATTTCGGCTGAAATGGCACTTTCGAGCCAACAAAACAACCTTTTTTCAGACTTGCCTACTGCGAAGATGACAGGCATCGCCACGCGCCTTGCCTACCAATACAACGGAAAAATGGTGCAAGACTCGGCTACTTATACGTGGTTTGGAGGCGCGAGTTATGAGTATAATCAAGATAAATTTACGCCTATAGACCGCTTTCGAAGCATAGAATTTGATAGAGATTGGAGCAAAAATATAGATAGTTCGCGCTTGGCTGACCATATTTTGCAGACTGAAATAGGCTTGCGCAACAAAAAAAACAGCCTCATTGCTTATAAATTGAACCTTCGAAACCGCGAAAATCAAGTGAATGGTTGGCAACAAATGGGACGTTTGGAGCATCAATTCAAGCGATTAACGGTAAGTGGCAATGCGTTTTTTTTGCGCTCTGCGCAGGATAGTTTGCAATCTTCGTGGCAACGTTGGCAGGCAAGTATGGCGTATAAAACCCGCTATTTCGTGCCAAGTTATGTGTGGGAAGGCGATAAAAACAATGTTTTTTTGCCTCAAAAAGACTCGGTAGTGCGTACTGCTATGCACTATGAAGGACATACTTTTGCTATTCGAAATGCAGATTCTACGCGCTTGAAATTCCTTGTTTCGTACAATATCAGGCAAGACAACGCGCCTTTGGAGGGAAAAATGTTGGCTTATTTATCGTCTGAAACCTTGACTTTGCAGACCAATTACACCTCCCAAAAGCAACGTACTGTGGCACTCACTGCTGTATATCGGAAGGCAAGTATCAACGAAAAATTTGCCTCGCAAGCGCAAAGTGGCGAAAATTTGCAAGGGCGTTTGGATTGGATTGGCGAATGGAAATTGAAAAAAAAGCAAAAAAAAGACAGTCTTGAAAAGAAAAATACGCCCCTCTCCCCTACCCTACCCTTAGCTACTTTCAAATCTGAATTGAGTTTAACAACGGCTACAGGGCAAGAATTACAGCGCGAATATTTCTTTTTGCTCGTTCCTGTGGGGCAAGGAACACACGCTTGGCGCGATGACAACAACAATGGCACACAAGAATTGAACGAATTTTATGTGGCTGTCAATCCTGATGAACGGAAATTTGCCAAGATTTTTCGACCTACGAATACGTACATACCCGCCTACACACAAGCCCTTACCTACCGCTTAAACTGGGCAATGCCTGCACAAAAAAAAGGCAAAAACACAAATTTACCTCTTTCGGGTTTGCTTTCGTGGAATGTTACGAGGCGATTTGTGGAAAACAATGTATTGGCTCGCCTACTGCCTGTAGTGGCTGTGCAAGATACAAACCTATTGACTGAACAGCGTAGTTTTCGAAAAGCGTTCTTCTTTTTCCGCAATAATTTAGAATATAGTGGCGAACTTACCTACCAAAACGTGGCACAAAAACAGCTTTTACTCAACGGTTTCGAGGCAAAACGCAGGCAAGATGTAAAGGCTTCTTGGCGCAATCAACTCTCGACAAAGTGGAATTTACAAACACAAGGCTTGTTGCAAGACCTACAAAATGAGTCTGATTTTTTGGAAAACCGCAACTACAAGGCGCAAATTTACCAAGCCTCGCCTGAACTTTCCTACCAAATAGACAACAACAAGCGGTTGGTAATGGGCTATCAATTCGCGCACAAGGTAGGCAAGGAAATAGGCGACTCGTTGCTTACGGCACAGGTGCATCAGGTAAGCCTCGAGGCAAGATATAGCAAGGCTTCGCGCCGAAACATTACGGCAAATGCACGTTTTTTGCAAATTAGGTACAAAGGAGAACAAAATACGCCTCTTGCCTACGAAATGCTAGAGGCGTTGAGAGTAGGAACAAACTTTACGTGGCAAATGAACTGGACAGAACGACTGCAAAATGGTTTGCAACTTACCTTCAGCTACGAAGGGCGCAAATCGGAAGGCTCGCCTCTTATTCACTTGGGCAGGGCGCAGGTCGGGCTGTTGTTTTAGGCTCTTTTGCCCATAGCGCGATGCACCAATACAATGTAAATCATATCCAACACAAAAGAAATTACGCCCAAATACAGCATAAAAATACTTTGCGGATAGCACCAAAAACAGAAAATAGTGGTAAGGAGTGTTCCCAACATTTTGAACCAAGCAATGACAGGCGTTTGCAAAGCAGGTTCATGCGGTTGGCGCAAAATAAGCACAATGTATAAAAACGACATTTGCGTATTGACTACATACGCCGAGTTCGCGCCTATGTGGTCGGGGGCATACTGCACTGTGAAGGTATAGATAGCACCCATCCAA
>RDXI01000038.1 GCA_004292795.1 Bacteroidota bacterium
TAGGTTTTGTTTCTCATACTGCAAATATACAACAAACTTTTTTGCCTCCAAACTGTTTTTCAAAAAACAACGTACCTTTGCCCTCCCAAAATACAAATATTTACCCTCTCACTCATTCACTCCATGACAGGAATCCTACTCGTTAATCTTGGCACACCCGACAGCACCCGCACAAGCGATGTACGCAAATATTTACGCGAATTTTTGATGGACAAGCGCGTGATAGACGTTCCTTATATCTCTCGTTTTTTGCTTGTCAATGGCATTATAGCCCCTTTTCGCGCCCCAAAGTCCGCCAAAGTCTATAAAAAAGTGTGGTTGCCCGAAGGCTCGCCTTTGTTGGTCTATAGCCAAAAAGCTACCGAACTCTTGCAAGAAAGTTTAGGCAAGGAATACAAAGTCGTGTTGGGTATGCGCTACCAAAGCCCCAGCCTCGAAGGAGCATTGAACCAACTCAAAAACGAAGGATATGATAAAATAATCGTGCTTCCGCTCTTTCCGCAATACGCCTCTGCCTCCACAGGCTCGGTGCATGACAAAGTGATGGAAATAGTAGGCAAGTGGCAAATCATACCCGAAATAGTCTTTATCCAAAGTTTCTTCGACCACCCCGCTTTTATCAACGCATTTGCTACTATAGGCAAGGAATATTTAGCTAAAGAAACTTACGACCACGTAATTTTCAGCTATCATGGCTTGCCTGAACGTCAGATACGCAAAGGCGACCACACAGGCACTTGCCTACGTGATGCCAAAGCCAACCCCGCTATAGAAGGACAACCCAACTGTTGCGCCACGATGCACAAAGACAATCGAGGCTGTTATCGCGCCCAATGTTTCGCTACTACGCGCCTTTTGGTAAAGGCATTAGGCATCAAAGACGAAGATTATACCGTTTCTTTCCAATCGCGTTTGGGCAAAACACCTTGGATAAAACCCTACACAGATGAGGTAATTGTGGACTTGGTAGGCAAGGGCAAAAAACGCATCTTGGCTTTCTCGCCTTCCTTTGTGGCAGATTGTTTGGAAACTACCGAAGAAATAGGCGAGGAATACAAAGAAGTATTCGAAGAGGCAGGAGGCGAGCATTGGCAAATGGTAGAAAGTCTGAACTACAGCCCCGCGTGGATTGAGGCAATGAAGGAAATGGTATTGCATTACGCGCCTGCTTTGGAGCGTATGGCGTAGGTAGTTATAGACTCGCCTGTTCCAAATATTCCTCTCCATTCAGCACAGGCACGAGTTGTTTGGTTTCCTCTTCTGTGAATAGGCGAGATTTGACAATAAAGCGTACACCCAAAGGAATTTCTAACGAAAAACTTGAACCTCTCCCTTCGGTAACGTCTATCAATAAATGGGTGTGCTTCCAATATTCGAACTGGTCGGCACTCATAAAAAAGTCGCATCCATGAATAGTGCCTACCCAAACATCATTGCCTCCAACGCGAAACTCGCCTTTGGCAAAACACATAGGTTGCGAGCCATCACAACAGCCTCCGCTTTGGTGAAACATCAACGCGCCATGTTCTGTGCGCAAACGGTCTATCAACTGTTGGGTAGCCTCGCTTGCTGATACTCTTTCTTGCATAAGTGGGGTGAAGATAAAAGATGAGAAAATAACGATATGCCACTTGGTTGAGAAATGGCATATCGTTGCTATGAATTTCTTAGAAGAAACCTAATTTTTGTTTGCTATAAGAAATGAGCATATTTTTGTTCTGACGATAATGATTGAGCATCATCTTATGCGTTTCTCTGCCAAAACCTGACTTCTTGTAGCCACCAAAAGGCGCGTGTGCGGGATAGGCATGGTAGCAATTCACCCAAACTCTACCTGCTTGAATGGCACGAGGCACTTGGAACATTTCGTGGGCATCTCGCGTCCAAACACCTGCCCCCAACCCATAGAGCGTATCGTTGGCTATGGCGATTGCTTCTTCGGTTGTTTTGAAGGTAGTAACACAAGTTACGGGACCAAAAATCTCTTCTTGGAAAACACGCATTTTGTTATTGCCCTTCAAAAGTGTAGGCTGGATATAATAACCATCTTTCAAGCCATCAATGTATTTAGATGCTCCACCTGTCAATACTTCCGCGCCTTCTTCCACGCCTATATTGATGTAGGAAAGGATTTTTTCGAATTGGTCTTTAGAGGCTTGCGCACCCATCATGGTATCAGGGTCAAGCGGGTGTCCCATTTTGATTTGCTCCACGCGGTCTTTCAAACGCGCCATAAAGCGGTCATAAATGCTTTCATGCACCAAAATACGCGAAGGACACGTACAAACCTCGCCCTGGTTGAGGGCAAACATAGCCGCTCCTTCGAGGCATTTATCAAAAAATTCATCGTCTGCGTCCATCACGCTTGGGAAGAAAATATTAGGCGACTTGCCTCCCAACTCCATCGTAACGGGGATTAGGTTTTCTGACGCGTATTGCATAATCAATCTGCCTGTAGTGGTTTCGCCTGTGAAAGCCACCTTTGCAATACGATTCGAGGTTGCCAATGGCTTGCCTGCCTCTATACCAAACCCCGTAACCACGTTCAAAATACCTTTAGGCAAGACATCTTTAATCAATTCCATCAAAACCAAAATACCAACAGGCGTTTGCTCGGCAGGTTTTAGCACTACCGTACAGCCCGCCGCCAAAGCAGGCGCAACTTTCCATGCCGCCATCAATAGCGGAAAATTCCAAGGGATAATTTGCCCCACTACGCCAATAGGCTCATGTATGTTTACCGAAACGGTTGTTTCGTCCAATTCTGCTATGCTACCTTCGTCTGCACGAATAACACCTGCATAATAGCGAAAATGGTCAATCGCTAAAGGCAAATCGGCGGCTTTTGTTTCGCGGATAGGCTTTCCATTGTCTATAGTTTCCACTGCCGCGAGGTAGTCCAAATTTTTCTCCATAATGTCTGCTATCTTGAGCAACGTATTGCTTCTTTCTGTAACAGACGTTTTCGACCAAGTCTTGAACGCCTCATGCGCCGCGTCAAGTGCCAGCTCGATATCTTCTTTCGAAGAGCGAGCAACTTGTGTGAAGTTTTGACCATCGACAGGCGAGATGTTATCGAAGTAAACACCCTTTACAGGCGCAACCCATTCGTTGTTGATGAAGTTGTCATAACGCTCTTTGAAGGTGGGGCGAGCTACCAAGTTTTCTACTTTTGCAAGAGTTTCCATACGTTTTGATATTTTGGATTATTCTAAAATTAAATTTAACTTTGCAAAGATACCTCCGTTATTTTTGCACGCTGTTCACAATCCTATCAATTATTTATACTATTCTATCAAAGAATAATACAATTATGAAAAAACCGAATTTTGCCCCACAAGTTCAACCGCTTACCTCGATGCAACACTTGGATACCTTGGTGGAGCATAAGTCTGTGTATAGCTTAGAGAACTGCGAACTGAACATTTTTGAAACGCATCAAACGTCTGCCAATGTAAGGCTGTGCTTTGACAGTTTGTCGTTTACGGCTATGCTTCGGGGCAAAAAAGTCATGCATCTTTTTGGTAGCGAGCATTTTGACTATCTACCGGGTGAGTCGGTTATTGTCCCCGCCAACGAACCTATGTTGATAGATTTCCCTGATGCTTGCGAAACCGCGCCCACACAATGTATTGCCCTTACTATCAACAATGAAAAAGTAAAACAAATCATAGAGCTACTCAACGAAAAGTATCAAAAAATAGAAACTTTTGACCAATGGCAGATAGACACAAGCCAATATCACCTCAAAAACACGCAAGAACTTACCCATACCATCAACCGATTGGTGCATAATAGCAAAGACACCAACCAAGCCAAAGATATTTTTGCAGAATTGGCACTGCAAGAGCTACTTATACGCCTGATGCAGTCGCAGGCAAGGAACTTAATCTTCGAAAATTATCAGCAAAACATGAACCGCTACCGTTTTGCTTATATCGTAAAGTACATCAAAGAAAACATAGGCAAGGAACTAACGGTGCTGGAACTCAGCAATCTTGCCTGCATGAGTGAGTCCAATTTTTTCAAAACTTTCAAACGCGAGTTGGGCATCTCGCCTATAGATTTTGTCTTGCAGGAAAGGATAGGATTGGCAAAACAACTGTTGGCACGCACCCACAAGACCATTACCGATATATGCTTCGAGGTGGGCTTCAACTCTGTCAATTATTTCTCTACGCTTTTCAAAAAATACGAAAAAGTATCGCCCACGCAATACAGAGCGCAATATCAACCTTTTCATTAGCCTTGCCTACCACTGGCTGTTTTGTCGTACATTTCTAAAAGGCTGTTTGTCAGGGCATTATACACATTTTGCCACGTAGGAAAGTCTTGCAACAATGCCAAATGCCGTTCTATGGTTTGCGAGTCACCACGCCTTGCGGGTCCCGTTTGGGTGTTTGCGCCATTGGGTAGGAGAGCCTTCGACAAGGTTTCTTCGAGCAAAGGTTGCAAGATAGCTATAGATAAGTCTTGTTTTTCCAAAAGTTGATTGCCCACTGTGCAAAGGTGATGCGTAAAATTGGCGGTCATCACTGCGACCAAATGTAGCCACTGCCTTTTTTCGGAAGTGCTAAACACGACATTCCTCGAAATGCGCTTGCCTACTGCTTCGAGGGCGTGCAGGGTAGGCAAGTCTGCACTCTCTAAGAGCAAAGGCACTTGCGACCAATCGACCATTTTTTGGCGCGAGAGTGTTTGCAAGGGATAAAAAATGCCTGTTTTCCAACCTTTGTCTGCCAAAGGTTGCAAGACCGCGAGAGGGCGCGTCCCCGAAGTATGTAAGGCAATCAACGGGGTAGGCAAGGCTGTAAGTTGTTCGCACACAACCGCGATAGCATCATCTGCCACTGCCAACAATACAACATCTATGTCTGTAGAAATGTCGGCTATTTCTTCGAAGCTATAGGCAGGCAAGCTGAAGGGCAAGGTCTGTGCGAATGTTCGCGCCTTGCCTACTTCCCTGCTGACCACGCCCACGCAAGACTCGCCTGCCTGTGTGAGGGCTTGTGCCAAATGCCACGCTACATTGCCTGTACCTATGATGAGCCATTGCATATTTTTGAGTTATTGAATTATTGAGTTATTGAATTATTGCGTTGTAAGAAAACGGTTTTAGGGTGATTTTGGGCTTGCAAGTTAGGTATTTTCTTTGAAACTATAAAAGCCTAATAATCAAACATTTACCATTTTTGTTACCAAAAGACAAAAGTTTATTGAAAAATATTGTTTTTTTTTTGGCAATCAAGTAAGAAAGAACTAATTTTACAACCCAAAAACATAAAACCTATAGTGTATATGAAATTTATCGTTTCGTCGGGTGTATTGCATAAACAACTCTCCAGCATTAGCGGAGTGATTGTAAACAATCCGATAGTGCCTATTTTGGAGAACTTCCTCTTTGTAGTGAAAAACAGCGTCTTGACTGCGAGTGCGTCTGACCTACAAATCTCTATGACTACTTCCGTTGATGTGGAATGTCAAGAGGACATGAGCATTGCTATCCCTGCCAAAAAGCTGATGGATACGCTCAAAGGGCTTCCTGACCAACCCATCACCATGAACATCAATCCTGATGACTTCAGCATTGAGATTACTTCTTACAAAGGACGCTACAAACTTGCAGGCGAGGACGCTAACGACTTCCCCAAAATCGCACAGCCTGATGGAAAGACTAAAGTAACGCTTTCGTCTGAACTTTTGGGTGCGGCTATTGGACGCACTTTGTTTGCTACAGGCACAGATGAACTCCGCCCTGCTATGACAGGTATTTTGATGAAATTGGAGAAAAACCAAGTTACGTTTGTTTCTACTGATGGCAACCGCCTTATTCGCTACACACGCAAAGATGTAGAGGCTGATGTGGAACAAAGCGTTATCATTCCCAAAAAAGCGTTTGCGTTGCTTCGTAGTGCCTTGCCTTCGAGCAATGTTGATGTGGTTGCGTCTTTCTCTGGCTCGAATGCGTTTTTTGCTTTCGAAGAAACGTCTATGGTGTGCCGTTTGATTGATGAGCGTTATCCTGATTATGAATTGGTTATCCCTGCGAACAACGACAAAAAATTGGAAGTGAAGCGTATGGAGTTGATTTCTTCTTTGAAACGCCTTGATGTGTACGCGAACCAAAGCACGCACCAAGTTCGTTTGAAAGTGGGCGGTCCTACCTTGCAAATGTTTGCTGAAGACCTTGATTTCTCTAACGAAGCTACCGAGTCTATCTTGGCAGAGTTCGAAGGTGAGGAAGAATTGGAAATAGGCTTCAATGTGCGTTTTATGAACGAAATGCTGAACAATGTTACTACCGATACAGTAATTTTCACGTTCTCGATGCCAAGCCGTGCTTCGGTTATCTTGCCTGAAACACAAGAAGAAGGCGAGGATATGCTCATGTTGTTGATGCCTATGCTTTTGAATAATAATTATTAGTAGCAACTTGCCTACCCAACAGCGAAGCCTTACCGCTTCGCTGTTTTTTTATGTTCCCAAAAACAACAAATCTTATACTAAAATAACGATTAAATTGCGCAAAAAACATACTTTTCATAGCGTAGGGGTTGCAACCCCTACGCTACGGATATTGCATTTTTCGCTCCGTAGGATAGGGTTTGAAACCCTATCCTATTGAGCATTGACTATATTTCCTATGCACTTTAAATTTTATTTTAGTATTAGTTGTTTTTCATGAACCCCAAGGAGGTCTGCCCTCAGGATACAAGGCATCAAAACGTTTCATATATCCTGCTGGTAATCGCATAGCCAAGCTGTATGTAAGGTTGAGTAAGCTTGGCGAAACGTGCATCGTGAGATAGAAAAACGCTTCTTCGAGCTTGCCTACCAACAAATACAAAAGCCCTATCTCAATGGCATATCGCTTTATCTCGGTTTTATACTTGCCTACAAAAACGCCCAACTGTTGCGCTATAGCTTCTCTTTTTGCTGTTTCTTTGGCGGGAGTTTGATAATAGATTTTTTCTAAGGTTAGGAGTTCTTGGTAGATTTTTTTATCGATTTGATATTGGGTTAAAAAACGTTCTTCTGCCTCCCAATCCCACCGATAAGTGGTGTTTTCGTATAAATCCCATTGCCCCAATGCGTGCCAAACAGCATCAGTTTCATTGCATACTTCTATAGTAGTTTTGTAAAAACGTACTATGGTCGTATCTTTCAGCATTTGAAGCAAAAAAAGCCTTACCTGCAGGCGAGCTTGCCAAACGGACTCGCCTACGAAGGTATAAACATCAGGGGCATATTCCGTATGTTCATCTGTATAATAATCAATGAGATATAGCCCCAAAGAAACGCGGTAGGTAAACATTGAATTTATAAGTGCGCATAACAAAAGGCTGTAGCGCACCCTTTCTAGGGTGCGGGATGTAGATTGCTATAAACACACCCTAGAAAGGGTGTGCTACAAAGGCGCGAGTTAAGAATTATTTTAGTATCACATAGTTTCGAAAATATTTTCCAATTTTTCTATAGTCATACCTTCGAAGTTTGGAATGACGTATTTTGCCATGTGAAGCACGTCAGGCTTGCCTATGCCTATGGCTTTCATACCTGCATTGTGTGCCGCTTCGATGCCTGCTATGCCATCTTCGAACACCACGCACTCGTCAGGCGAGAGTCCCAAACCTTCTGCCCCTTTCAAGAAAACATCAGGCGCGGGTTTGGCTTTGGCTATTTGATTGCCATCTATCAAAACCTCGAAGTAGTGCGTCAAGCCCACGCGGTCAAGAATCAGGCGAGCATTTTTGCTTGCCGAGCCTAACGCAATTCGATGCGAACTTGCCTGCAACAACGCCAAGAACTCGGACACGCCTCCCAAAATATCGGCAGGAGTCATTTGGGCGATATAGTCCAAAAACCAACTGTTTTTGCGATACAAGGCATCTTCGAAGGCTTCAGGCGAGATGGTTTTATTGCCCAATTTCAACAGAAAATGGAGCGAGTCTATTCGGCTAACGCCTTTCAGGTGTTCGTTGTCCTCTTCTGTGAAGGGAATAGCCAATTCATCAGCCAAGCGTTTCCACGCCAAGAAATGAAAATGTGCAGTATCGACAATAACGCCATCGAGGTCAAAAATACAGGCTTTTAGCATGAAAGATAAGAGATGAAAGATGAGAGGTGAGAGGTGAAAGGTGAAAGGTGAAAGGTGAAAGATGAGAGATGAAAGATGCGAGATGAAAGGTGAGCGTTTTTTCAACTTTCAACTTTCAACAAATCAACTTTCGACCTTCAACTTTCAACTTTCAATCGGAAATTTTTGGTTTACGTAGTCATTTACCTTGCCTGCCAAATTTTCGGGGACGACTTGGTGGGGCGTTTGTGCCAAATTGGGCGCGGGAGGCGAGTTTTCTATATGGACAGTTTGCGTAGGAAAGGCTATGCGCAAACCTAACAAATGCGCAAGGTCGAGGATATATAGCATCATTTCTTCGCGGGCTTCCCATTCTTCTTGCGTGGTCTTGACTCGAAAATAAATATACAGCAAGACATTCAAACCACTTGACGCAAATTCGTTCAGATGCACGCCATAAAAATCTTTTCGAGTACGTGGATTGCGTACTATCAATTCTCGAATCCCATGCACAAATGCCTTGATAGTGTCGGGAGGCGAGTCGTAGGTAAGCCCAATGTGCGTTTTGAAACGCCTGTAAATGCGCATACCATAATTATCAATCGTCATATCGGCTAACCTGCCGTTGGGAATATACACTACCGAATGGCTGAAAGTGCGTATGCGCGTAGAACGAAAACCAATTTCTTCGACATCACCTTCGATATTATCTGCCATAATCCAATCGCCTACTTTGAAAGGGCGGTCTGCAAAAATGGTAATAGAACCAAACAAATTTTTGATGGTTTCTTGTGCCGCAAGCGCGATAGCCAAACCGCCAATAGACAAACCCGCCACCATAGCCGTAGGGTTTACGCCAAAAGTTTGCAAGATGTAAAACAAAGCTACAACCATAGCAATAATTTGCATCAAGTTCTCGAAAAATGGTATCAAATGCACCAAACTTTCGCTTTCGCGCTTTTTGGCGAAATACATAAAATATTCCGACACGATTTCTATAGAGCGCAATCCTGTTATCAAAAACAAAATGTGCATCAAGACATCGAAGGGCGGTATGATGAAGCGCGTCAGGTAAGCAGGCAAGTGCAACCCTTTTAAAACATTCGACAAAATCCACACAACCAACAAGAAAATCAAGGGATTGATGGCGCGTTTGAAACGTGTTTGCATAGCTTCGTCCCGTATCAAGAGGCGCAAGAGGGAAGGCAAAACCAGCTTCAAAAGATTATTCAACAACCAACTCAACACAAACCCAAACAAGACCAAACAAAACAAGCCTATGTATTGCGCAATAGACAGTCCAAAGAAGGTTCTTTCTGCCCAATCAGGAATAAGGTTAAGCAATTCGTCATCAATGAAAGGAAAAGTTTTGCGGTGTAGGCGTTTGATAGAAACAACGGTTTCGTGTGCATAAAACCATTGGTTGTTTGTCTTTTCTACATAAATCTCTGGAAATTTTGGGAAAGGTCTATAAATATGCTTTTTGGCAGTGGAGTCATAATGATTGGGGTTTCGAGGCAATTTGGTTTCGTCAATATACAAGCCATTGGCATCGAGGATTTGGCGCAATTTGATTGCCAACGTGTCTGCTTCTTTGGCAGAACTATAGGCAGGATAGAGCGTAGAAGCGGCGGCTTTCAGGTTGTAGGTATCGTAGGCAAGGCTATGATAATGTAAATATATGGTCTGAAAGGGCGACAATCGCGCTTGTGCATTTTGCTTTTCTTGTTCGATGGTGGGTGTTTGCGCCCACGCAAACGATATAGCAAAGCCCCAAGCCACTATAAAACAAAATAGGTTTTTCATATCGGCAAATTTACGTACTATTTTGAGGTTCGCAAAAAAATAAAGCTATCCGAAAAGTCCCTTGCCTACAAAAGTACCCAAAGAAAATACTGCAAAATATCCACATACAACCCTTAGGGTGTAGGGCGTAAAACTTGAATTGCAACAACTTGTGTAAACGCCCTACACCCTAAGGGTTGAACGCTTCGTAAAAGGCTGTTGCAGTATAAAATTTGGTAACAAAAAAAGAAACTGCCTTTTCGGACAGCCTCTTTGAGAATGTTTCTCTATAGAGGATAGGCAGTTTTTACATAGTTTTTGTCATCTAAGAAAATCCGTATTTTGTAGGTTGGTCTGTTTTTTTGCGACAATCCTGTGAGTTTGTCCATTGTTACGGTTACGGTCTTGCCTGTGGCATCTTGTTGAATATCGCTTTTGCTTGCCTTCTTCAGCGCGTCAGTAACGAGCTTTTTGATGTCTTGGCGCGTGCTGTATTCCTTCGCAAAACGGCTTACGTTGTTGTACGTGCTGTTGTAATTGTGGCGTAGCCAAATATGTTCGAGGGCTTCAATCTTGCCGTTGTGGGCTTTGTAGAAGCGCGAACCCCATTTGGGCGTGATGCCATTTTCGTCTTGCGAGGGCGCGTTATCGTTGCGCTCGGTGCGGTCTTGCCTGCTTTTGTCTTGGGTTTGCGCGTTAGAATCCGTTTGCTTGCACCCAAAAAGTAGCAAAAAAGATAGGCTAAAGTAAAGAAGTAGATTTTTCATACACAAATATCTTAAACTTTACTTATCTTTGCAAAAAAAAGTTATCAATATTCCACAGTATTTTTGATGGCTTTTTCATAAAAAGTTACACTATCATGAAAATCAAGAACAAAACTCTCCTTGCCTTCGGATTAGGCGTAGCGGGTGCCGCCGCATACTTCTGGTACAAAAACCAACCGCCTACTTTCAAAATTTTGGAAGTAGATAGCGAGAACCAAACTGTGAAGTGGCAGTATGGCAAAATCGTAAATGTGGCACACGCAGGGCAAAACAACACCTACAGCAACAGCGAAACTTCGGACTTCTATGTGAATGTAGGTCCGATTGAACACAACAACAATACGGTTGGGGTTCGTTTCAACTTCTTGGGTAAAGACACCCGTTCTCCTTATTTCGTTTATTTCGAATAATCATGAACAGACTCCAAAACAAAGTAGCCATCGTTACAGGTGGCGCACAAGGCATTGGGCGCGGTATTGTGGAGCGTTTTGCTAAAGAAGGCGCAACCGTAGTGATATGGGACGTGCAGTTCGAGAAGGCAAATCTCCTTGCCTCCACGCTCCGCGCACAAAAGACAAAGGTAGAAGCTATGCAAGGTGTGGACATTCGCGACCTTGAACAAGTACAAACTGCCGCGCAAGCCATACAAGACAAGTATGGCAGGATAGACATTTTGGTAAACAACGCAGGCATAGTGCGCGACAGCACGCTCATGAAAATGACTGCCGAGCAATGGCAAGAAGTTATGGACGTGAACCTAACAGGCGTGTTCAACTGCACCAAAGCCGTTGTACCTTTTATGTCCGCCAATCAGTATGGGCGCGTGTTAAGTTTGTCTTCTACTTCGGGTGTGTTTGGCAATTTTGGGCAAACCAACTATGTAGCCGCGAAAGCTGGCGTAGCCGCTATGACCAAAACATGGGGACGCGAACTCGGCAAGTATGGCATCACTGCCAACGCCATAGCCCCTGGACCCATAGCTACCGATATGCTCGCTACTATTCCCGAAGCACAACTTGAGCAAATGATACAGCGCATACCCGTTAAGCGCACAGGCAAGCCTGAAGACATTGCTTCGGCGGCACTTTTCTTTTGTTCCGAAGAAGCCTCTTTCGTTACAGGGCAAACGCTTGTAGTTGATGGTGGCACGTTCTTAGGATAATCTTTCCTCCCTCCTACCCTGCGAGGGAGGAAATCAATATCGAAACAGCCTTGCCTACCCAAATACCGCAAAAAATATAAGCAAATAACACGTATTGAAATTATTTATTACATTACACCCGCAAAAAATTGAAACACATATACCTCATTCGCCACGGACAAACCTCCTACAACCAGCAAAGCGTCATACAGGGGAGTGGCATCGACTCAGACCTCAACGAGTTAGGTCTTTTGCAAGCTAAAGCCTTCTTTGAAGCCTACAAAGATGTGCCTTTTGATGCTGTTTATACCTCCAAACTAAAACGTACTGTGCAATCGGTACAAAATTTTATTGATTTGGGTATCAAACACGAAGCACACACCGCCCTGAACGAAATAAGCTGGGGCGCGAAAGAGGGGCAACCTATCTTGCCTATAGAAGAAGACCCTTTTTTTGCCAAAATGCTCGACGAATGGCGCAAGGGCAACACGCATTATTCGGCTTTCGGAGGCGAGAGTCCCGACCAAGTAGCAGAGCGACAACAGGCATTTCTCGACCAACTTTTCTCGCCTACTATGGCACACGAAAAGCACGTATTGGTGTGTATGCATGGGCGGGCTATGCGCGTATTGCTGTGCAAATTGTTGGATTATTCGCTTGGCGAAATGGACACTTTCGAACATGGCAATCTCTGCCTTTATCATTTGGTTTATACAGGCTCGATGGTCAATATCCTGAAACACAACGAACAATCGCATTTGGCGGGTTTGTTGGGGTAGGGTAAAAAACAAACAAAAATAACACTGCTCATACCTCAAGGCTTTTGCGGGGTATTGTCAGTGTTTTTATACTAAAATAAATTTTAAAGTGCATATAACAAAAGACTGTAGCGCACCCTTTCTAGGGTGCGGGGTGTCGATTGTTATAAACACACCCTAGAAAGGGTGTGCTACAAGGGCGCAAGTTAAGAATTATTTTGGTATTATTTCAAAAGTGCCTTGCCTAACAAACCGCATAGGCACAAGGTTTCTTGCTGTAGGTTGTAGTTTTTTTAGCAAAAATTTGCATTTTTTCTAATTTTCCGTATATTTGCCCGCAAAACCCAAAAATCCACCCTTAACCCCTACCGAATGAAAAAATAGCGTGTGGTGACTGAAGTCGCTACTACAAAAAATATATAAGATAACATCTTTGTCCAAGTTTCTACCCACTCAAAAACGGCAAATCTTTGAAAATATAGGTAGAACTTGGCGCAAAGATGCCCTCGTCATTGGCGTGGGCTTTACTTTTGTTTCTATATTGGGCATTGCCGTGCCTTGAGTGGGAATATTTGTAGAGTCGCGCCATTTTTTTGTGCGGTGCTTTCCTGCTCTGTAGCGTAGGGTTTCAAACCCTACGCTACGAAGCGAACCAACAGCACTATGACAAATCTATTCGCCAACTTTGACTTTCGCCTCCTGAACTCGCCTGACTTCAAAGAAGACAGCGTAAGAGAGGTGATTATCTTGCCTATCTTGCAACATTTGGGCTACATGAACACGAACATAGTGCGGAGCAAAGCACTGAAACACCCTTTTCTGAAGATAGGCTCGAAGCAACGCCCTATCAATCTTGTGCCTGATTATTTGCTGAAGGTAGAAGAAAATTATGCGTGGGTGCTTGATGCCAAAGCCCCGAATGAGGACATAGCGCAGGGCGGAAACGTGGAGCAAGTCTATAGCTATGCCATTCACCCCGAAGTGCGCACCAAGTTTTTCGCGCTTTGCAATGGTCATGAGTTCGCGCTGTTTCGAACAGACGAGGCGCAACCGCTTGTGTTTTTTTCCTTGCCTGAAATAGACTCGCATTGGGACGAATTGGAGCGTTATCTCGCGCCTGATGCTTTTCAGGTAGGCAAGGCTTATACATATACGAAAGAGGTGGGAGGAGAGAGTAGGGAGAAAGTACGTTTTGACTATCTGAACCGCCCACTTTTGGAGGAAATACCTGTAAAAAAACGAGCTTGTAAAAGGCATTTTGGCGTACATGGCTATTTTACGAAGCAAAGTTGGAACATTGTGCAGGATTATATCCGCAATTTTTCGCAAGTGGGCGATACGGTTTTAGACCCGTTTGGAGGCAGTGGCGTTACGGTGGTAGAGGCATTGATGACCGAAAGAAAAGGCATACACATTGACCTCAATCCTATGTCCATATTTTTGACTGAAAGTTTAGTAGCACCTGTAAAAATTGAAACGCTTACTGCTACTTTTGAGCGAGTGAAACTTGCCTACGAAAAGGACGAACCCAAGACAGACGCGAACATTAAAAAAGCCCTGAAAACGTATCCATACCCAAGCAAAATATCCTTGCCTAAAGATGCAGACGTACAAAGCATTGAGGAATTATTTTCTGCCAAACAATTAGCGCAATTAGCTTTTTTGAAACACCTTATTTTGCAAGAAACCGAACTCAAAGCCTTTCCTAAAGCGCAAAAAGTAGGCAGGCAAGAAGCCGATAATATTAGGAAAACGTTGTTGTTAATGTTTTCGGGTTTGGTAACAAAGGTAAATCTAACTTTTCATACAACACAAGGAGCAAATGATGACAATATAAGTGGTGGTGATGCGAGTGCATTTCGTTATTATCGCTACAGAATTGCGCCAGACCCAAAAGAAATTGATTTAATGAAATACTTTTCATTGCGCTATCAAAAAGTTGTTGGTGCAAAGCAAGAAATAGCTCCAAAAATCAACGAAAACACTATCCAACATGCGCAAATCGTGAAAGGTACGGCTACAGACTTGAGTTTTATCAAAAAGGAAAGCATCGACTACATTTATACAGACCCGCCTTATGGCAAGAAAATCCCGTATTTGGATTTATCGACTATGTGGAATGGTTGGTTAGACTTGCCTGTAACCGAAGAAGATTTTGAAATGGAGGCAATAGAAGGAGGCGAGCATCACAAAACCAAAGAAAGTTATAACACATTGATAGCCCAAAGCATAGCCGAAATGTACCGCGTCTTGAAATTTGACAGATGGATGTCCTTCGTTTTCGCCCACAAAGACCCCGAATTTTGGCACTTGATACTCGAAACTGCTGAAAAATGTGGCTTCGAATATGCGGGCGCAGTGGCACAAAAAAACGGACAAACGAGCTTCAAAAAACGCCAAAATCCTTTTACTGTACTTTCGGGACAGTTGATAATCAATTTCAAAAAAGTGCGCAAACCCAAAACGATTATGAAGGCAAGTTTGGGAATGGAAATAGGCGAGATTGTGCTACAGACAGTCGAGGGCATTATAGCCAAAAACAATGGCGCAACGCTTGAGCAAATCAATGATGAGTTGATTATCAAGGGTTTGGAGTTGGGCTTTTTGGATTTGTTGAAAAAGGAATATTCCGACCTTACGCCTTACCTGCTTGGCGAATTTGACTATGACGACCAAACCGAAATTTTTAGCATCAAGAAAAACAAGAAATTCAAAACCCATGTCGACCTTGATTTGCGCATCAAATACTACCTTATTTCTTACCTGCGCCGTATGGAAGTAATAAAAAAAATTGCTACCTTCGATGAGATTTGCCTGCACATTATTCCACTTTTGAAAAATGGCATCACACCCGAAGAACAAACAGTTCTGAAAGTCCTCGAAGACATAGGCGAGCGCGTAGGCAAGGACAGTTGGCAGTTGAAAAAGACAGGGCAAGCGAAAATATTTGGATAAAAAAACACCCCGAAAGTTCTACACTTTCGGGGTTTGGAGTTAGGCTGTAGGTATGTTCTCGCCTAATATCGCATTTGTTTCGGCTATGAGTTTTTGCGCCAATGCTTTCGATTCGGTTCTTAGGGCTTCTTTCTCGCTTTCAGAAAGTGTGCTGTAGGCTTTCATGTAGTCACGCAGGTATAGCAAACGCATTGCATTGTCTTGTATATCTGTGAGTTCCGACAAATTTTGTTGAATATTTTGAACGTTCATGGCAAATTCCAAATAACATGAGGTGTATATAAAGGGAAATTGGCATCTCTCGAAACTATGTGGCATTGTTCTACAGTGGCTTGTGCAATGATAAGCCTATCAAAAGGGTCTTGATGATGCAAGGGCAGTTTAGGCAGATAATCCACGTGAGAGAACAAAATAGGCATTGTTTCAATAGCATTGGCTGTAGTCAAATCGTGAAAATCTTGCAAAGACATAGCTAATTGCAATTTGCCCAAAGTCATTTTGATAGACATTTCCCAAAACGTAACCATACTTACAAAGCGTTCATTATGAGCATCTTCTATAAGCTGTTTGGTAACAGTAGGCAAGTTAGCATCATTTTGCGCAAACCATATCAAAGCGTGTGTATCTAAAAGTAGTTTCATGCAGTATAATCTTGAAAAATATCTAAAGGTTCATCAAAATCATCAGCCATTATAATAGCACCTTTAGCAAAACCTGCCTTACATTCTTTGGTTTTGGCTTGTTTTTGGTACTTGACAACTAAAAAATCCAAAAAATCTACGGCTTCCTGTTGTAAATTTTCAGGGAGTTGCAAAAATTTTTGTTCTATGGATTGATACGACATATCTTTTTTTATAATGTTTTCACAAAATTACAAAAAAAATTTCAAAATTCAAAAGAAATTATGGAGCCTCTCCTATCTCTTTCTTGCCTACCAAACCGCGCCAAAGGAAAGACGAATTAGGGTTTTATTGTAGTGTGAGATGTACTTTGACAAGTATAGGCAAGCTCACCTACCCTCTAAACAATTTAGGATAATACTTGCGCCACTCGCCTACCATCATGTCGTAGGGAAGGGCAGGAAAATGTCCGTAGTCGTGGAGATATTCCATAAATTTATTGCCTTCGCGGGCATATTGTTGAAAAACTGAGTCCGTTTCGCCATCAAAATCCATCGGCTCTACGTTTAGTTTGTCGCACAGGGCTTTGTTGAAGGCAGGCGTAGCTTTTACCCATTTGTTTTCCAACCAAACAGACACATAGCCATGAAAAACCAATACATTTGTTCCCAACATTTCTTCTAATTTTTCTGTGCCAATGTGATTGCGCACACGCGCAAAATGCAAACGACTCGGCACGCCTATCGCCCTTGCACACGCGCCAAAAATGATAGCTTTGTCAATGCAATGCCCTGATGTGCGTTGCACAAGGTAACTTGCCTGATAATGCGCTGTGTCGAGGCTGATTTGGTAAGGATTATACACAAAACCATCACGCACAGCATAATACAAACGCACTATGTTGTCAGTAGGCGAGTTTGCCGTATCTGTATGTTTTTGCACAAAAGCCTGCACAGCCTCATGCGCATAGTCCATATTTTCGTTGAGTTGCAGGTAAGTTTTTTCCATAGCGCGAGGTTGAAAATTAGTTTTTCGTTTTTTTCTTCTTACTACCAAATAAGGAGGCAATCGTAGCAAAAGACTCGCCTATGAAGCGATAATACAGCATCACATACAACACAAGCGTCATTACCCAAATCAAGACCACATTGAAAATAAGCGTATCCACATGATAGCCAAAAATAGGCTTCACAGGCGCGTAGAAATGTGTACGAAAATCTACATGAGGCAACCAACTATCGGGGTGCAAGGTAGGTGTTTGATAAACAGGGTAAATGCGTTGCAAAAGATGACTTTTGTATTCCTCAATGCGTTGTGTTTCTTGCGCATTTTTGCAAATATCCTCAATCGCTTTGTTTTGATAGGCTTTTGAGAGGGCAACTAATTGGTCGCGTTGTTGGGGCGTTTTCGACAGGCTTGTCATGATAGCATCTTTGGCGCGGTTGGCGCGGTTGTATTGCTTCACATAAAATTGCTGTATTTTCAACAAATGCTCTCGCAATTCCTTTCCAAAGTTCGCATCAGGTCGGAAAGTTTTGGATTCCAACAAAGCTAAAGACTTGAACGCAATGCTTGGTGTGAGTGTGGCTTCTTGTTTGAGTTCTTGCGCAAGCAGTTTGAGATTTGCTTCTATTTTGACTTGTATCAATCCATCTCGGCTGTTTGCATTTTTCACACAAAACTCAAGTGCCGACTCAAGGTGGGGCAGGTAATAAATCTTTTTGTAGTCTGCCATAGCCATTGTTTTGTCGTACTCGAAAAACATTTTGCTGTAGGCATTGTCCTTGAATTGACTGACCATCAACGCCTCGAAAGACCAGCGCGAAGTCATCATTTCGCTAATGAGCGGAACTTTATTGCCCGAAGTAAAAATAGGATTTACATCTGAAAATTTGACTACTATCCCGCCCAAAATGAGCTGGGGAATGAGCAGAACAGGAATTAAAATATAAATCGTAATGGCAGAATTGAAGGCAGAGGAGATATTTAGCCCCAAGATATTGGAAAAACACGCCGTACTAAACAGCACAAGCCAATACGCAAAGTGCATACCGCGTATATCCAACATCCAATTTCCTATCAAAACATAACTCAACGTTTGTATAGCCGACAATGTAAACAAAATAGTAAGTTTGGAGAATAAATAACTGCCCCAACTCAAATGCAGGAGAGCCTCCCGCTTCCGAATTTTGCTGTCTTTGATGATTTCCTCTGCACTGATAATCAACCCAATGAACATTGCCACGATAATACTCATGAAAATGTAGGCGGGAATATTGGGGTTCTCACTGAAAGAATAGGTATCTCCTTTGTAAAAACGTACAATGCTTGCCAAGACGATAGCCAAAAAGGGAGCTTGCAACAAACTGATGACCATGTATTGCGTGTTGCTCAATTTTGCCAAAACATCTCGTTTGGTAAAAATTTTCCACTGTTTGAAGCGCGAAGGCACACGCAACGTTTTGGGTGGCGCGTCTGGATAGGTGTTTTTAGTGCGTTCAAGCGGAAATATTTCTTCGTAGTGCTTGCGCCATTGGGCAGGCGAGGTGCGCCTTTCCTGCGTGTAGCGACCATATTCATCAAGCACTTTCGTTTCTATGATGTTGAAAATCTGTTCGGGGTTCACATTGCCACAAGTATTGCAGACTGCCGCATCACTGTCGACCATGCTGGCAATACCTTTAAAATACGTTACGGCTTCTATGGGATTGCCATAATAAATTTGGTAGCCTCCCACGTCCAAAATCATCAACCTATCAAACATTTTGAAAATGTCGGAAGAAGGTTGGTGAATAACTACAAAAATGAGCTTGCCTTTCAAGGAAAGTTCCTTGAGCAAGTCCATGATATTTTCGGAGTCATTCGAAGACAAGCCCGAAGTTGGCTCATCAACAAACAAAATAGAAGGTTCGCGCAATAGTTCCAAGCCTATGTTCAGGCGTTTGCGTTGTCCCCCGCTAATCGTTTTCTGTAGTGTATTGCCTACTTTGAGGTGCGATATTTCCAAAAGCCCCAAACTTTGCAGAGTTTTATGCACCAATTCACGGATTTGTTCGTCAGTATATGTGCCAAAACAAAGCTTGGCGGCATAAAACATATTTTGAAAAACCGTTAGTTCTTCAATCAAAAGGTCGTCTTGTGGCACATAGCCCATCACGCCCTCGATGGCTTTGTTTTCTATTTCGCGGTGAATGTCTATGCCATTGACCGTAACACGACCACCTACGGGGAGTTCGTTTCCGTTCAATACATTCAGCAAGGTCGACTTGCCTGAACCACTACTACCCATAATGCCCACCAAACGCCCCGCTTCTTCTAC
>RDXI01000323.1 GCA_004292795.1 Bacteroidota bacterium
ACAAGTCCCAATTTGCTCCTGAACGAACTGCACAAGGGAGTCCGCTACGCCCTGAAACAGCACGAAACTGACAACCGCGATGGTATGGATTTAGCCCTCATTACTATAGACAAGCAGGCAAGGACTGTAGAATATGCAGGCGCGAAAAACCCGCTCATTTACATACAAGGAGGCGAGCTAAAACTCGTAAAAGCTGACAAAATGCCCATAGGAGGCGAGCAAAAAGAGCAGGAAAGGATTTTTGCCAAAACCACTATAGACATAAGCGAACCCACCATGTTTTACCTTTTTTCTGACGGCTACCAAGACCAATTCGGAGGCAAGGACAACAAGAAATTTAGCATAGCACGTATGAAGGAGCTGTTTTTGTCTATCCATACCCAAGACATGACAACCCAACAAACAACTTTGCAAAACACCTTGCACCAATGGCGCACCGAAGCAGGCGAGCATCAAATAGATGATATATTGGTCGTGGGGGTAAGGGTATGAGGTAAAAAAACACACTAAATCCTTGTTTTTGGGGTAGGCAAGACAAACTATACGCCACTATTTTACGTTATATAGCATATCAAATAACCCATAAAAATATGCAATATCGTGAATACATCAGTATCAATCCCCAAATTCGCTTTGGAAAGCCTTGCATCAAAGGAACACGCATTACTGTTTATGATGTATTGAGCTGGCTGGCAGACGATATGAGTATCGAAGAAATTTTACATGATTTCCCACAACTCAAAAAAGAACAAATCCTTGCTTGTTTGGAATATGTAGCACACAAAGAAAAACAACTACAACACGCATGAAAGTTCTACTAGATGAAAATATATCATATCGCCTCATCAAGAAAATACAGCACCTTTTTGAGGAGTGCAAGCACGTAAATCAAGTGGGACTTGTAGAAGAATTGGATACCGATATTTGAGTTTTTGCACAAATGAATGGGTATGTTATCATTACGTTTGATGCTGATTATCAGGAACTTAGTGTTTTAAAAGGCTTCCCTCCTAAAGTTATTTGGCTGAATACCCGTAATATGCGTACTGAAAAATTAGCTCAAATACTTATAGATAATTTGGAGAAAATAACTGTTTTTTACCAAGATGCACATTTGGGCTGTTTGGAAATAACAGTGTAGCCAATTTTACCTTTTTTGTCTATCCATACACCAATGGCGCACCGAAGCAGGCGAGCATCAAATAGATGATATATTGGTTGTGGGTGTGCGAGTGTGAAGTAATATTTTTTGTATATGCTCGTTTTATTTGAAAATTTTATCTTGAAATATGACTACTATCTTGCAAAATCCTGCTACCGCCAATTTTCATATCATATTGCCTGAAGCGCAAAAAGAACTTTTTGAGTATATGCTCCAAAAAGCAGACCTTGACGCAAATGAGGCTATACAAGCATTTATAGCACATTGGATAAATCAAAATAGCGACTTACTTTCTGCCCAAGACATGGAACGTTTTGGAAATATGTTTTTCGTGTCTAAAAGTGTTTGATATGTTGAAAAATTTTAGCAATCGAGTTTTTATTGATACCAATGTGTTTTTGTATGAAATTTTCTATAGGAATTTTCCCGAAAATGAAGCCTATGAAAAACAAGGAAAACAAGCAGATTTGGCACTGAAGTATTTGAAAAAACAATCTCAGGTAACGCTTTATGTAGCGAGTTTTACTTTAGTACAGATTCTTTCTACCCTTTCAAATCATAGGCAGTTCCCTAATCAACAAATACCTCAAGAAATAGTACAAATTCTTGAAAATTATGAGGTAATAGACTTCACACAAGCAGATATGAAAGAGGCTATCGCATTGAACGCTCCTGATTTAGAAGATGCTTTTCAATATACTTTGAGCCAAAAGTTACGTTGTGCCTATATCCTTTCCGAGAACACACGCGATTTTAACCAATTCCAAAATATACAAGTATTCAAACCTAAAAAAGTAAGGTACATGATGTTCTAAACCCACGCCTAAACAAAAAAAATGTAGTGTTATTTATTTTGTGCCATAACAAAATGCCTCTTATTTTTGCATCATGAACTTATCAGAACGTGACGCGAAAGTAGTTTGGCACCCTTATACGCAAATGCTTACGGCAGACTTGCCTGTGGCGATTGTGCGAGGCGAAGGGGCATATTTGTATGATGAACAAGGCAATGCGTACCTTGATGCCATTGCTTCGTGGTGGACAAATACGCATGGACACGCACACCCGCATCTTGCCTCCGCTATCAGCAGGCAAGCTCAAACGTTGGAACATTGCATTTTTGCAGGATTTACACACGCGCCAGCAGTGGAGTTGGCGGAAAGGTTGTTAGCAAAATTGCCCAACAATCAAGCGCGTGTATTCTACAGCGACAATGGCTCTACTGCCGTAGAAGTTGCCCTCAAAATGACGTTCCAATATTGGCACAACCAAGGCAAACCGCGTAGGCGAGTCCTTGCCTTCGAAAATGCGTATCATGGTGATACCTTTGGCGCGATGTCGGTAGGGGATAGGAGTCCATTTTCCGCACCTTTCAATCCTTTTTTGTTTGAGGTTTCGTTTTTGCCCTTGCCTACCCGCGACAACTTCGAGGCAGTGAAGCAAGTTCTTTTGCAACATCTACAGACCGAAGATGTAGCGAGCTTTATTTTTGAGCCTTTGGTGCAAGGTACAGCAGGTATGTTGATTTATGAACCCGCTTTGCTCGATGAAATAATACGCCTCTGCCACGAATACGGCACACTCGCCATTGCTGACGAAGTGATGACAGGTTTTGGGCGCACAGGTAAGTTATTTGCAAACGAATATTTATCCGAACAAATAGACCTTGTTTGCCTCTCAAAAGGACTCACAGGTGGCTTTATGCCTTTAGGCATCACAACTTGCACAACGCGCATTTACGAAGCCTTTTTGTCGGAAGACCGCTACAAAACGTTCTTTCATGGACATTCTTACACAGGCAATCCGCTTGCTTGTGCGGTGGCATTGGCGAGTTTGGATTTGGTCGACTTGCCTGCTTTTTCGGCAAACATAGCCCGCATTTCTGCTCAACACGAAGCCTTTGCAAAACGCCTCGCGGGACACGCTAAAGTAAAGGAAATCAGGCACTTAGGCACTATCATAGCCGTAGAAATAGACGCAGGCAATACTTCGTATTTCAATAGTCTTCGAGATAGATTGTATCAATTTTTCTTGCAACGCTTCTTGTTGATGCGTCCTTTGGGCAATGTGGTATATCTCTTGCCTCCGTACTGCATTACGGACTCGGATTTGGAGCGTTGCTATACCGCTATAGTAGAAAGTTTGGAAATTTGTGTGTGATGTTGCACAAAACCTTGCCTACCCTACAGCAGGCAAGGTTTTTATATTTTTACGTATGCTTTTCTTCCCAACGTTCCAAATTTTTCAACGATTGGGCGTAATGCCTATGCGCCAAAGAGAAAAAGAAAATGGAGCAAAGAAGCGAAGTCCCCGCATTGAGCATCAACGAATAACGCACTAAATTTTCTGCCTTGAACACATAATCCGTATAAACCGCCACAAGCGTAGGACCTAATGCCATACCCATGAGGTTGATAATCAACAAGCCAATAGCCGAAGTGCTGGCTCGCATTTGATTAGGCATAATGGATTGAATAATGGCAGGCGTTGCCCCAAAGGGAAAACTCGCAAAGAAATTGGCAGGCAAGATGAATAGGTAGGCAAGCCAAAAATTGGGCATCAAGGGAAAGATAAGATTGAAAAACAAAAAACAGCCCGCGCCCAACATAGCCACTCGCGTTTTGGCATTGACTATTCCCTTTTTTTGCCAATAATCAGCCAACCAACCACCCGCCAAAATGCCTGTGCCTGCCATTACTATCGTAGCAATGCCATAATAAAAACCCACTTCTACGCCCTTCATGCCATAAGTACGCATCAAAAAAGCAGGCACCCAACTTGCCGCACTGTAGGT
>RDXI01000324.1 GCA_004292795.1 Bacteroidota bacterium
GTCATTTTGGGCGATATGCTCGAATTGGGCGAAGCCTCGCAAAGCGAACACGAAAGAATAGGGGAAGTATTGTCGAGTATGCGTCTTACTGCCAAAGTGTTGTATGGAAAAGAAATGCGCCACGCCTTGAAAAACAACCAAGATGCCTATTATTTTGGGGACAAATTCTCTTTGCATAATTGGGTGCAAGACCGTAAATTTCAAAATACGTTTATTCTCATCAAAGGCTCGCGGGGCGTATCACTCGAAACACTTGTGCAGTTTATAGATGAGTAATTATATTTAAATCCTTGCCGTGGTTTGTGTCCTCACAAACCACTTACAGCATAGGCTTTTTCTTTTTTCTATCAAACCACCACCAATTTTTCCTCCGCCCACGCTTGTATTTGCGCTTCACTATAGCCTGTAGCCATTAAAATCTCGCGGGTATGCGCTCCTAATCGTGGCGCAGTCCAAGTAGGCGAGGCAGGAGTTTCAGAAAATTTGAGCGGAACGCCTATCGACTTGAGCTTGCCTGCTTTGGGGTGTTCCATTTCTATAACCATTTGCCTTGCCTGCAGGTGAGCATCTTGTTCGAGGTCGTTGATGTCGTGAATTTTAGAGATGGGTATGTCGTGCTGTAGCCCCAAGTCGTGCCATTCTTGCGCAGTTTTGGAGGCAAGGACAGAGGCGAGTTCTGCCTTGTGTTGTGCCAATATCTCGGTTTTCGTAGGCAAGACGCGGTTTTTCCAATCAGGCTTGCCTATCAATTCACAAAATTTTGCCCAAAACTTCGCTTCCAACGCGCCTACAGCTATGTAAGCATCACTCGCTTTATAGACGTTGTAATTGACCAAGCCACCCGACAAAACGCCTTTTTCGCGTGGGAGTTGCATTTTAGTAGCCCATTGAAACATCATAACCGTTATGTTCAGAGGCATTACGGCATCAAGCATTGCCACATCAACCCATTGCCCCTTGCCTGTAGTAGCCCGCGAAACGATAGCCGATAGGCAAGCTATGACCGCCATATAAGAACCGCCCGCTATGTCAGCTATTTGTGATTGTGGTATTTGTGGAGCTTCGTTTTCATTGCCTCCTAAAAGTCCCGCCAATGCAATATAATTCAAATCGTGTCCTGCCCATTGACTATACGCGCCTGTTTGCCCATAGCCTGTAACCGACACATAGACAAGGCGAGGATTGACAGCATGCAAAGTTTCATAATCCAATCCCCAACGTTGCATCATAGTAGGGCGGAACTGCTCTATCAAAATATCCGATTCCTGTACCAAACGCAAGACAATCTCGCGTCCTTTTTCTTGGCTGTAGTCAATACAGAGGCTTTTTTTGGAGCGATTGTAGGCAAGATAAGCGGCAGACTCGCCTGCTATGAAGGGCGGAAAATCGCGTGCCGAGTCTTTTTGTGTAGGCGATTCTATTTTGATAACCTCCGCGCCCATGTCTGCCATAAGCATTGTGGCAAGCGGACCAGGGAGCAACCGCGTAAAATCTAATATTTTGAGTCCTTGTAAAGCACCGAGCATAGCTATTTTTTGAAAATTACTTTTGTAGAAATACAAATGTAGGTTTGTTTTTTAAGAAAATCAAAAAAACTTCAGTAACTTTGCCCAAAAAAACGAAAGCCCATGTTGTTCAATGTCTATAACCTCAAGGAGTGGATAAACGAAAACCGCGACCTTCTCAAGCCACCCGTTTGTAACAAAGAAGTATATCCGGGAGGCGATTTTATCATTATGATAATTGGCGGACCCAATGAACGCAAGGATTATCATTACAACGAAACGCCAGAGTTCTTTTACCAAATAGAAGGTGATGCGACTTTGAAACTCATTGAAAACGGAGAATTTAAGGACGTGCTTATCAAAGAAGGCGATATGTACCTCTTGCCTGCGGGTATTCCGCACAGCCCACAACGTGGCGCGGGAACAGTCGGCTTGGTAATAGAAATGAAGCGCAAACCCGAAAATACAGACGGTTTCCAATGGTATTGCGACAACTGCCACTCGATGCTCTACGAAGAATATTGCAAACTCGTAAATATCAGCCAACAACTCCCCGAAATTTTCAATAAATTCAATGGCAACGAAACCCTGCACAAATGTAGCAAATGCGGAGATGTGCTGAAAGTACCCGCCAAAAAATAACATAACGCTCAACTGAATAACTGATAACTCTGAACGAAATAACTGATAATTCATAACTCTGAACTCATATTATATTTCTCCTGATGTATAGACTAATAAACGATTTTTTGACTGACTGGAAACACGAAGTAAGTGCCACCATTCGCCTTCTTGAAAATTTGACCGAAGAATCTTTACAACAAAAGGTGTATAGGCAAGGGCGCGAACTTGGGCGTATCGTTTGGCACATTGTCCAAACTATCCCTGAAATGGGACACAAAGCAGGCTTGTTCGAAGAAGATTTGTTAGCAGGACAAAAAATGCCTGTCTTCTTGCCTGCCATCATTGCCTCTTATCGTGGGCAGTCCAACAGACTCATAGAGGCTGTTCAACAAAAATGGAAAGATGCCGATTTGCCCGAACTTATTTCGATGTATGGCGAGTCGTGGGCGCGTGGAAAAGTGCTACAAGTGTTTATCACACACCAAGCACACCATCGCGGACAAATGACTGTCTTGATGCGTCAAGCGGGTTTGAAAGTGGTGGGTGTATATGGTCCTGCTCGCGAGGAATGGAAAGCCATGGGCTTGCCTACAAGCGATTAAGCAAAATATTCTAAGCAATAAAAGCACGGAAAAATCCGTGCTTTTATTTTTTTAAACTCAAACGCGAAACTTGACCGATTTTTCCGTACTTTTATTTTTTAAACCCAAACACGAAACTTGTTCGCGTTTGGGTAGGCAAGTTTGAATTATGCCAAGTCGAAGCGGTCTAAGTTCATTACTTTATCCCAAGCTGACACAAATTGATGCACAAACTTCTCGTGTCCATCAGCACAAGCATACACTTCTGCAATGGCGCGAAGCTCAGAATTAGAACCAAAAATAAGGTCGACACGCGTAGCTGTCCATTTAACTTCGCCTGTAGTTCGGCTACGTCCTTCGAATACGTCTTGTGCGTCTGTAGTAGCTTTCCAAGTCGTACCAAAGTCGAGCAAGTTTACAAAGAAATCATTGGTCAATTTTTCAGGCTGTTTGGTAAATACGCCATGTGCTGACTTGTCAAAATTCACATTCAACACACGCAAACCGCCTACAAGGGCTGTCATTTCGGGAGCTGTAAGCGTCAAAAGTTGCGCCTTATCCACCAACATTTCTTCTGCCGAAACGTGGTATTTGCCCCTTACATAATTGCGGAAACCATCAGCACGAGGCTCAAGCACTGCAAAAGAGTCCACGTCTGTATGCTCTTGTGAAGCATCAGCACGCCCAGCCGTAAAAGGCACAGTAACATTGAAACCTGCATCTTTCGCGGCTTTTTCAATACCAGCGCAACCGCCCAATACTATCAAATCTGCCAAAGAAACACGTCCAAAATCTTTTTGGATATTTTCAAGCGTTCCCAATACTTTCGCTAATTGCGCAGGATTGTTTACCGCCCAATCTTTTTGAGGCGCGAGGCGAATACGCGCACCATTCGCGCCACCGCGTTTGTCCGAACCACGGAAAGTAGAAGCAGAAGCCCACGCTGTAGCCACTAATTCAGATACAGATAAGCCTGAAGCCAAAATTTTGCCTTTCAAAGTAGCTATATCTTGTTCGCTCAAAGCGGGGTGTGAAGGAGCAGGAATAGGATCTTGCCAAATCAACGTTTCTTTAGGAACTTCCGCGCCCAAATAACGTGCAATAGGTCCCATATCGCGGTGCGTCAGTTTGAACCAAGCACGCGCAAAAGCATCAGCGAATTGGTCAGGATTTTCGTAAAAACGTCTTGAGATTTTTTCATACGCGGGGTCAAAGCGCAATGCAAGGTCAGACGTAAGCATCAT
>RDXI01000039.1 GCA_004292795.1 Bacteroidota bacterium
ACAGGCAAGCGCAAAAGAAGCAAAATCACAAACCAAAAAGCATATTTATATGCAGTACCAACTCGAAAAAGGCTAATCATATATTCAGAAAAAGAATATCGCAACAAAACAACCGTAAAAACTTACCAACTCACCAACTTACTCATTCACTCACTCGTTTACCATTTCAGCTTGCCTACTTTGGTATAAAAACGCCAAACGTGCAATACCGAAGCGAAGGCAAGTGCCATAGAAAGCCCTATCCAAACGCCCTGCACATTCCAACCCAACCCAAACGCAAAATAATAACTACAAGGCAAGGCTATCAACCAATACGCCACAAAGGTTACGACTGTAGGAATTTGCGTATCCTCTGTGCCACGCAAAACACCCAAACCAACGCACTGCACGCCATCTGCCAACTGATACACTCCCGCCAAAATAACCAACGAAATAGCGATAGGAATAACCGCATTGGATTTTATTTCGGATAAATACAAACCTACCCAAAATTCGGGAATAATCATAAACAACAAACTCATTATACTCATAAAAATAGCCACTACCACAAAAGACACTGTGCCATAGACTTTGATTTTGTGCTTATTGCGCTCTCCAAAAGCTCCACCCACCAACACACCGCCCGCAATGGAAACGCCCAACGAAAGCATATATGTAACACTCGAAAGGCTCAAAGCGATTTGATGTGCCGCGAGTTGATTCTCGCCCAACCAGCCTACGATAATGCCCGCCCCACCAAAAGCTCCCACTTCAAAAAAGAACTGCCCACCCGCAGGAAAGCCTATGCGCAAGATTTTCAAACAAAACTGCTTGCGCACATTCCAATACGAGAAATTGACCAAATAAGGCTGATAGTGCTTGGCATACATTGCCCACATCAACAAACCAAAGAACATCAAAAAGCGCGTAATCGTGGTAGCATAAGCCGCACCTGCCACACCCAACGCAGGCAAGCCCCAATGCCCATATATCAACAACCAATTTAGCCAAACATTGCAGAAGAAGCCAAAAAACGACATCACCATAGCAGGCAAGGGCGTAGAGAGTCCATCAGTAAAATTGCGCACTGCAATAAACAACAACAATGCAGGCATCGAAGGCGCAGTGATGTATAAATATTCTTTTGCCAAACCTTCTACACCTTTGCTTTGCTGAAACCAATGGAAATTGTAGGCAAGAAAAGCCAACAGCAAACCGCCTAATGTACCCAATAGCAATGCCACAAACATACTATTGGTAAGCCATAAATTGCATTTTTGGAACTTTTTTTGGGCGTGTGAGGCGGATATTTGCGAAGAAATAACCGACAATGTGCCTATGCCTACCACACAAACCACGAAAAAAACAGCATTCGCCACACCCACCGCGCCAAGCGCAGGCGTGCTAACATCTGCCACCATAATATTGTCTGCTACGCCTATAAGCGTAATGCCCAACTGCCCCATAATGATAGGAAAGCTAAGAACCAATGTATCGCGCAGGGCGTTTCTGTAAGTAAGCATAATTCAAAATTTTGCAAAGATACAAAAAAATAGCGCGAAAAATTGTTATTTTGTGGTTTGTGGGGACACAAACCACCACAATACTTTAGCTCGCCTGCGTAGGCAAGGGCTTTATTTTTCCTTTTGATTGCAATTCCAATATCGTAGAAAAGCCATCATATCTATCGCTTACCCACTCGCCTTGCCTGAAAATGAACGACATATAGTGCCAATGGTCTTCGAAGCGCATCACAAGGTTGTCGCCTTCTTGGGGCGTATAGTCAAAGTCAAAACAGTTGCCACAATTCAAATTGAGCAATACCCATTCTTCCGTAAGCCCCGCGCCAAGTTCCTTCGATGGCGGTTGATACATACCTTCCATCATAGGCTCGTAAGTATCGACAAAGCGCGACAAGAACCAACGGTAACCCGCTATTTTGGCTTGTGGGCTATTTTTGTACCGCCTCGAATTTTTATTGTGTACCACTTGTTCGGGTTCGGTTTGGCACGTACAAAGCACAAAACCGTTTTCAAAATCGCACATAATTTTCAAAAAAGAAATAGGACATAAAACTACACAAAAATTTGCTTAAGTCAAACAGTTTTGTAAATTTGCGTATGCGAGTTTTTGTATTTTTTTTCTGTATCTATCTTGCCTGCACCGAAGCAGTGGCACAAGGCAAGCTCATCATAGCCGAAAGTTTTGAAAAAAAAGGGCTTCTCAACCGTGCTACGCTTGATGTAGTAGTGCCGTATCTGTATGATGCCATAGCAGAAGGCAATGATGGCTCTTTCCTTGCCTACCAAACGCCAGACCAAACAGGGAACAGCTTGTATGTGTATTATGATGCACAAGGCAAGGAGTTTTTGCGCTACAACAACCGCAACCTGTACGCGCCTTTCCATGATGGCGTGGCTGTTTTTGGAAACATAGACAAAGATGCAAACCCTGCTGATGAAACTATGACCTACAAATATGGGCTAATCAACAAAAAAGGGCAAGTTATCCTCTCGCCTACCTACCTCGAAATACTCAACTTTCGAGAAGGAATAGGCATAGCCACCAAAGAAACACAAAAATTTTTGCTCAATACAGAAGGCAAGGCAGTTGTATCTTTAGACACGACTTATAGCATTGTGAGTCCATTTTCAGAAGGCAGGGCGTTTGCCATTGCAGAGCAATTCGGGCTTGCCTACCCACCCGTGCCTTATGATTTTGCGCATGGTTATATGAGCCATTTAGGTAAATTGGTGATGATAGACAAACAAGGCAAAGCAATAGCCGATTTTAGCCAAAACGAAAAAATACTCACTGCACAAAGTTTCCGACAAGGCTTGGCAGTGGTAGGCAAGCCTCGAATCGACTATGATGGGTTTGAAAATCAAGAAACCGTTTTTGGGGTTGTGGACAGGGCAGGCAAGTTCGTATTGCCGTTGGAATATACACACATAGACATAGAACCCGCAGGCACTATCTTAGCCACTCGCGCCACAGGCGAGGTAGTGTTGTATGACAAAACAGGCAAGTCTATCTTGAACGGAGGCGAAACCAAACCTTATTACACCATTTCGCCACTTTTCGGAGGGCGTTTCCGCTTTGTACGAGAAAACTCGCAAGAAAAAGGCTGGGGCGTTATGGATATGAGCAACAACCTCACAATGGTAGTACCAATGGAATACGAAGAAGTCTATTTTCGCGCCCCTACGGACTTTTGGGCAGTGCCGAAATGGGATTTTTTGAAAGCAGAAATCGACAATCCTGATGGCAGTTGGGAAACGGCACACTACGCCAAAGAAGGCAAGGTACATTTTTATACCTACACAAGAGTTGTCAAATCGGACAAAGTTTTTCGTATCTATGACCGCTACCAAACCACCATTTTTGATACTGAAGGCAACCATAGCTTAGTAGCCTTTCAATTAGATAATAAATGGGGTGTGATAGACCAGTTCAGCATCAAAGCTTCTGGCTATGACGGCATAGAACCCTTTGCATGGACAATGCCAAACGACCTTATAGGCGTACAAAAACGCGACAAATGGGGCTATATCAACACCGCAGGCGAGGAAGTTATCACTCCACAATACGAAGCCGTAACGCCCTTCGAGCAGGGCGCAACCACAGTGCGCAAAAACAACAAATGGGGACTGATAGGCAAAAACAACAAACCGCTTACCGCCTTCGAATTTGATACGATAACAACACTTGCCTACAGTTTTGATGCTACAAGGTTAGACAGAAAAACACCCAACAAACAAACATACAATGCCCGAAAAAACGGATTTTGGGGTATCCTCAATGCACAAGGCAAAACTATCATACCCTTCGAATACACGAAAATAGAGGCGCAAGACAATTATTTCATAGGCACAAACAAAGCAGGCAAGGTAGGAATCAGCGACCACACAGGCAAGGTACTCATACCCTATCAATATGACGAATGGGTGCAAAAATTTGATAACTACACTTATAATCCTATTTTTTGTTTGCGCCAAAATGCCAAAGTTGGCTTGCTGAACCTCAAAAATGAAATTCTTATCCCCTTCGAATATCAAGACATCAAACCCGCGCAAGGGCAAGCCGATACTTGGCTCGTGAAGCAAAACGGCAAAACGGGCATTTACAAAAACGGTAAAATAGCCTTGCCTACCCAATACGACAAAATAGAATTTATAGGCGCGTACATCAAAGTTTGGCAAGCAGGCAAGTTGGGATTGCTTACCCAAGACTTCAGGCAAGTATTGCCTTGTGAATATGAGGACATAGGCAATTATTACGCCTTCACACGCGAATATTACGAGCCTATAGGCTTCAAACAAAATGGCTTAACGGGCTTGTTTGGGCGCGATTGGAAGGTAATTGTGCCACCTTTGTATGAAAGTATAGACGTATATGCAGACAATACTGCAGTAGTGAAAAAAGCAGGCAAATATGGCTTAATCACGACTGAAAACAAGGTTATCTTGCCCTTTGAGTATGACGAAATCGTGTATTGCTTCAACGAAACAGCTTACCTACGCCTGACCAAAAACGGCAAAGAGGGCATTGGTTCTATGAAAGGCGAGCTAACTATTCCGCTTGTGTATGACGAAGTAGGGCATTTTACGCTTGCCACAGGCGCGCCTATGGGTGTGAAGCAAAAAGGCAAATGGGGCTTCATCAACGAAAAGCGCAAAATGGTTGTGCCTGCGGTGTACGAAGACGCTAAACTGTTCGAGAAAATAGGCGGAAAATCCCTCGCTATAGTGCGCAAAAATGGCAAATGGGGCGTGATTGATACCAAAAACAAGGTTATCGTGCCTTTCCAATATGACGAAATGCGCTGGCAAGAATTTGAAAAAGGCGAACTCTATGTGCAAGTAGGCGAGCAAGGAAAATACATAGACCTACAGAATAAAGAGGTCAAAAAGTAAATTATGCTGTATTGAACCAAGATACAATATTTTGGAGTATTTGATAGAAGAGTTAAACGAATGAAAATTATGATGG
The DNA here is from genome assembly GCA_004292795.1 of Bacteroidota bacterium. Taxonomy (GTDB): domain Bacteria; phylum Bacteroidota; class Bacteroidia; order Cytophagales; family Microscillaceae; genus RDXI01. Next base: position 4,972 of record RDXI01000039.1, read on the forward strand.
AGAAGCATAAAAAAACCTTGCCTACAGACTGCAGGCAAGGTTTTTTGTCTTAGAAATAGCCAACCTTTTTGCGGTCTTCCATCGCGGCTTCCGACTGTTTGTCGTCTATCCTCGCGCCCCTTTCAGTGATTTTGGAGGCGGTTATTTCGACTATTACTTTGTCTATATCGTCAGCATCAGACTCAAGTGCGGCGGTGCAAGTCATATCGCCCACAGTACGAAAACGCACCTGCAATTTTTCTACGCGGTCTGTTTCGTCCAATGTGATGTATTGGTTGGTAGCCATCCATTGCCCGCTTACCATTACGCACTCGCGTTCATGCGCGTAGTAAATGGTAGGCAAGGCTATGTTCTCGCGTTTGATGTAGTTCCACACATCGAGTTCTGTCCAGTTGCTGATAGGAAACACGCGCACATTTTCGCCTTTGCGGATTTTGCCGTTGTAAGTGTTCCACAGTTCGGGGCGTTGGAGTTTAGGATTCCATTGTCCGAAGTCGTCACGCACTGAGAAAATGCGTTCTTTCGCTCTTGCCTTCTCCTCGTCACGCCTTGCGCCACCAATGCAAGCATCAAATTCGTTCTGCTCTATGACTTTGAGCAAGGTATGGGTTTGGAGGGTGTTTCGGCTGATGTACTTGCCTGTCGGGTCTTGTATCTCGCCTGCATCAATGTCTGCCTGCACTGAACCGACAATAAGTTTTTCGCCTATGGTTTCTATCAGCCAATCGCGGTAGGCAAGCGTTTCTTCGAAGTTTTGCCCTGTGTCAATATGCACCAATGGAAACGGAAATTTGCAGGGGCGAAAAGCCTTGAGTGCCAAATGCACAATGGTTATGGAGTCCTTGCCTCCCGAAAAGAGAAGGGCGGGTTTTTCGAATTGCCCTGCTACCTCGCGCAAGATGTGGATAGATTCTGCTTCGAGTTGGTCGAGATAGTCTAAGTTATAATTTTCTGACATAGTAAAGGGTGGAAAGGTGGAAGGGTTGAGGGGTTGAGGGGTGGAAAGGTTAAAGGGAGAACGTGGGTAGGGTAAAGTGAAAAGTAGTGCCTTGCTTGGGTTGGCTTTCTACCCATATTTTGCCGTGATTGTTTTCTACAAAATCTTTGCAAAGCAATAAGCCTAAGCCTGTGCCTTTCTCGCCTGCTGTGCCTTGCGTGCTAAGGTGCGTGTGCGGTTGAAAGAGTTTGGCTTGTGCTTCTTCACTGATGCCTATGCCCGTATCTGTAACGCTTATTTGATAAAAATCGTTTCCATTTTGTTGCTGTAGGCTAATCTTGCCTCCTTTGGGCGTGAATTTCAGGGCATTGCTTATCAAATTCCGAAAAACTAAGTTGATTTGGTCGGTATCTGCCCAGACGATAGCAGTAGGCGAGATGAGATTTTGCAAAGTGATTTGTTTATTTTGGGCAATGTTTTCGAAAAGGTCTATGTTTTCTTGTGCCAATTCATAGAGGGCGGTTTTTTGGGGTATGGTTTCTATGCCTTGCATTTGCGCATTTGCCCAGTGCAAGAGGTTGTTCATCGTGAAGTGTATGTGTTCCACGTTTTGCTGTAGTTGGGCAGAGAGTTGCACGAACTCGGCAGGGCTTACATTCTGCGCCATGACCAAGCCCAACAAGCCTTTGAGCGAATTGATAGGGCTTTTGAGGTCGTGTCCCACAATGGCAAAAAGTTTGTCTTTCGTATGGTTCAGGGTGGCTAATTGATGCGTTTGTTTGTCCAATTCTTCATTGATTTGGCGCAGTTCTTCGGTTTGGTTTTGAATTTCAGTATTTTTTTTTGCCAAGGTGTTATTAGCTTTTTGTTGTACTTGCCTACTTTTATACATAATATACGCCACAATACTCACAAAAAACAACACAATGCCAATGGTATAAGTATAGAAGCGTTGGGTAGCCAAGCGTTTGGTTTGGGCATTTTTCAGTTCACTTTCTTTTTCTTCGTATTTTATCTTGTCTTCGAGTTGGGTGATTTGTTTGATAGAACTTTCATTGACCAAACTATCCGATATTTTTTTGTAGGCAAGGCTGTATTCGTAGGCTTTTTCAAAGTTTCGCATACTTGCATATATTTTGTGCAACCTATCGCAAGCTGTAGCCATTTGTTGTTTGGCTTTGATTTTTTGGGCTATGCTGTATGCTCTGTGCAAATGTGGCAAGGCTTCCGCATATTTTTTTTCTTCTATGGCTATATCACCCAACAAATGTAATGTGTAAACCTCGCCTGATTCGTCCTTTATTTTTTTGTGTTGAGCTATAGCTTTTTGGGCGTATTCTTGTGCTTTAGGCAAGTCTTTTTTTTCTTTATACACACCCGCGATATTGCCCAACAAAAGCCCGATGCCCCGTTCATCTTTCAGTTCTTGTTTGATTTGCAAACTTTCCTCATAGTATTGTAAAGCATTTTGCGTATCTTTCAATCGAAGGTACATACTGCCTATGTTGAGCAAAGAGCTTGAAATGGCTTTTTTATCGCCTGCTTGCCTACGAAGGGCTAAGGATTTGAAAAAATATTGCAAACCAATTTCTGTGTTTTTTTTGAAATATAAATTTCCCAAATTGTTATAGACTTTTGCCAAAAGAGCCTTATCGCCCTGTTTTTCGGCTAATTGCTCGGCACGCTCCAGCACTTCGTTTGCCTTGCCTAAGTCGCCTTTTAGGTCGTAGCCCGTTCCCAATAGGCGCAATGCTTCAATCTCGCCTGCCCGATATGCTTTTTTTTGGGCTAAGGCGAGTGCTTTTTGGGCGTAAAAAATGGTGGTATCCAAGTTTTTGGTGTGCGAGGCATTGGCGCGTTCATTCCACGAGTCAATCTGCTTTTGCACACTCTGCTCTGCAGGGCTTTGCGCATACAGAGCCACAGGCAAGCAAAGAAGCCAACACAATCTTTGTAAAAGGACTCTTAACACAATGCAAAAATAACAGAAATCTACAATTTATTGCTATCCAGCCTTACCATCTTGCCTGCGGGCATTTCAAACCCACGTTCAGGATATAACTCAAGTGGAAGCCATACGACACATAGAGGTCTTTGGTTTGCGTATTACCTCGCTTGTCTTTGCCTCGCCTGAAGTCAGGCAAGGTTTGGTAGGTAAGCCCATCAAAGCCCACATAACTCACAGGTTCGCCAAACTTCGTGTAGATTTGCCCTAAATCTCGTGGCGCATTATTGCGGGCTTGTGTAGCCTCCAAAGTTCGGTTCGAAAGAGCCACGCTCCAAGGGTTCGCAAGGTCTGCCATATCGGGATACTCGCCTCCCACATCATCAAGATAATCCGTAAAAGTATAGCGCGGTAGCACTTCTATAGCAAAATCCCAACGCTTGTCAGGAGTGCGAAAACGCAAGCCTAAGCCCATTGGAATAGTGATTTGCACCTTGTTATAGGGTTTTTCATAGCCTATCCTTCCCTGCCCTTCTGTGCCAAGACTTTGCAAATCTATCCAATCGCTCCCCATCGTAGTAGGCACTTTGGCGCGAGGGTTATGGTGCAAAATAGCCAAACCGCCCATCAAATACGGCGTGAAGCTACTTCTTCGGGTATATTTACTATAGCTACCTTTCCATTCATAGACCAACAACCCCGCGAGTTCTTTGAAGTCGTTTCGAAAGTGCAAATTGCGGGCATATACGCCAGAGGTAGGCGAGGCAGTGGCATCATCTCCTTCGAGCCTGCCTACAGAAAGCTGTAGGCGCGTATGCCAATGCGCACTCACTTTGCGCGAAACGAACAGCGTGGCACCAGGTCGAATAAACTTCGCGCCTGACTGAATGTCGCCTATGTATTGCCATGCATTCATCAACAAGCCCACACTGATATAGCCTTCTGTTGCCCCTTGAGGCAAGGCTTTCGGTTTGGGCAAACGTTGTGCGAATACTGCACACGAAAGAAAGGAAAAACAGAACAAAAGAAAGAAGAACCGCATCAAGTATTGAAACGTAAAAAACGCATATTTAGTTTATGCGCAAAAATACAACCAATCTCGCACTTGCCATTGCTTTTGAGCGGTTTTAGGCGTATCTTTGTAGCAAAATTGTAAGCCACACTTCACACAATTTGCCTTTTTTAACCCTCTATTTTGTTCAGACACCATGAAAATTCGCCTTTTGTATTTTACGCTGTTGGTCAGCACGCTGTTGATGGGCATTAAGTTTTTGGGCTATTGGCTTACCCATTCTGATGCCATTTTGACTGATGCGTCTGAGTCTATCGTGAATGTAGTGGCGGGCGCATTTGCCCTGTTTAGCCTCTATTTGGCGCATAAGCCCAAAGACGAAAATCACCCCTACGGACATGGCAAAATAGAGTTTCTTTCGGCAGGTGTAGAAGGGCTGTTGATATGTTTGGCGGGTTTTATCATGATAGGCAAGGCAACCTACAGCATTTTCTCGCCTCCCGCTTTGCAAAAAATAGACTTGGGCGTGTGGCTTACTGCCTTTTCTACATTGGTGAATTGGGTAATGGGCGAATACTTGATACAGCAAGGCAAACGCCATAGCTCGCTTACCTTGCAAGCAGACGGCAAGCACATTCGTTCTGATGCACACTCAAGTTTAGGGCTGTTGATTGGGTTAGCCATGATGTATTTTACGCATTGGTATTGGCTTGATGTAGTGCTTACGCTCTTGTTTGCGGGATTGATTATTTATACAGGCTATGGTTTGATACGCGAAGCCGTTTCGGGTGTGTTGGACGAAGCCAACGAAGCCATTATAGGCAAGATTATAGACATACTGAACCAAAACAGGCAAGACGAGTGGATTGATGTTCACAACTTGCGCGTTATTCAATATGGTCGCGACCTCCATGTAGATTGTCACGCTACATTTCCGTATTATTGGGATTTGCACCGCGTACATGACGAAGTGCGTACCCTCGAGCAAGTCATGGAAAAAGTACAAGCCTATCCTGTCGAGGTTTTTATTCATGCAGACCCTTGCTTGCCTCCCGCCTCGTGTGCGGTGTGCCAACAACAAAAATGCCCTGTGCGCCAACAGCCCATAGCCTTACGTTTGGATTGGACACTGGAAAATGTGCGCCTCAATCAAAAACACAACACATAAAAAAACGCCCTTTGCGCGTGCAAAGGGCGTTTGGGTAGGCAAGGCAGGCATTAACCTACAATGCTAGCGCGAATTTCTTTTACCTTCGCAGTGATACCTTTGATAGTTTCATCAGTAAGGATAAGGTCGCCACGGTTTTCTTTTACCTTCTTGTCGATGTCAAGTTTTTTGTAAACACCTGCAAGGTCTTCGAGTTGGGTGATAAGTTTGCCCACATCATCAGACTTTTTCAAGGTTTTGAGAGCCTTAATCAAGTCATTCAAAGGCTTATCTTGTTTCGTAATGATTTGCACCATATCCACCAAGATTTGATTTTTGATGTCTTTGGGCAATTCATCATCAGGGTAGCTATCCACGATTTGCGTAGCAATATACAAGCCCTCTGTGAAAATACCAGCGAATACCAACGCCGCGTTTTCTGCTTGGTCGTTGTCTTTGAGGTACTTGTCCGACTTGCCAATGGCTTCGTTGATGATAGCCGTAAGGCTGTCCGTATCTTTGATGTTTTTCTCAAAACGCTCTTTCACTTTGGCATCAAGCGAGCTTGAGAGGCTCAATTTGTCGCCAAGTTGAGTCGCCGCGTTGATGTAGTCAATCGCATTTTGTACTTTTTTGTGAACTGCTACGTAGCCTATGTCGCAAGCATACACACCCAAGTTCAAAGCCGCTTTGAAGTTGGTTGTTTTGTATTTTTCTACATTGGCAGGCGCATTGGGGATTTTTTCGTCAAAAGGAGCACCCGTTTTTTGGATTTGGTAAGGAAGTTCAGAAGGCTTCGGAACGTCTGTCAAGACTTTTTCCAAGTTTTCTTTCACTTCTTGTGCTTCTTTTTCGTCGACTTTGGGTTTGTCAGCAGGTTTTTCGCCTCCGCAAGCGACCAGCCCAGTCATCAACATAGCATACGCGATATGAGAAAAGCGCGTTTTCATAGGAAAGGAAGATGGTTTAAGGGTGAATGTTATTTTTTATTGGTGGCAAACATACGCAATAATTACAATTTTATAGCTTTTTGAGCTATAAATTTTATTTACTAACACAAGTTGTGTTATATCTTTGCCCCAGAGGGGCAACATCTTTGTAGCTAAAAATAACCTGTAGATAAAAGCCCCAGCGGGGCGACATCTTAAGATATCGCCCCGCTGGGGCTTCCTTGATGGCTGAATGATACGTTGCTACAAAGATTGCGCCCCGCTGGGGCTACTGTTTTTTGTAATACAGACTTAGGTTAAGCTGTAAATTATATATGCTATAAGTCTTACCAAACAAAGAAAACACAAGAACCAAAGAGGCGAAAAGCTGAAAAAGCTACCTTTTTTTATAAAAAAAAGCTATCTTTGCCACAAAAATAGTATAGCAACAAAAATGATAGGCGAACAAGTATTGAACTACAGAATTTTGTCTGCACTTGGTGAGGGTGGCATGGGTTCGGTGTATCTTGCCCAACACATTCAGCTTGGTAGGCAAGCCGCTATCAAGGCACTACACCCCAATTTGGTCAATAATCCCCAAATTCGTGAACGCTTCAAGAACGAAGCCGCGACTATGGCACACCTGCAACACAACAACATTGTGGGCTTGTATGATTATTTGGAGGCTACCAATGGACTTTTTCTCATCATGGAGTTTGTGCAAGGCAAGCCCCTTGATGCTTATATACAAACTGTTTCGGGTCCCATTCCAGAGGAGCGTGTGGTGGAGTTCTTTATGCAAATTTTGGACGGCTTCGAGTATGCCCACAATCAGGGCGTAGTACACCGCGACATCAAACCCGCCAACTTTGTCATCACACCCAACAATGAAGTAAAAATTTTGGACTTTGGCATTGCGAAGCTCTTGGCGGGCAGTAGCAAGAGCCTTACCAAAACAGGGGCGCGTATGGGAACTGTGCTATACATGAGTCCCGAACAAGTGAAAGGCTTAGAAGCTGACCGCCGTAGCGATATTTATGCCTTAGGTGTTACGCTTTTTCAGATGCTTACGGGACGTTGCCCTTACAACGAAGAAACAGCTACCGAATACGAAGTATATCACCAAATCGTAAACTCGCCTTTGCCTCGTGCCAAAACATTCTATCCTACCGTGTCGGATAGAATGCAAAAAATCATAGACAAAGCCACCGCCAAAAATCCAGATGACCGCTTCCAGACTTGTGCGGAGTTCAAGCGGGCTATGATGGGGCAAGCGTTCAACAATTTGGCGCAAACTATGCCTAACCCAATGGTAAAAACGGTAACAGGCAAGCCCGTTCAGCAAGAAGCAGATGATGATGTATATGTGCCACTCACACGCCCCAAAACAGGGCGTAGGCGATACGGTTGGGTGTTTTTTGTGTTGTGGACGTTGCTCGTGTTGGGCTTAGGAGCTACTGTAGCCTTCAATCCTTTCAATCTTCGCTTTCTGAAACCTTATGCTATTTATCACTTGCCTATCATTCCAGACGAAGAAGCCAAAACCTTGAAGGGCAAAGTAAAGATGTATTATGAAGCTGTAGAAAGTCGAAACTTTGATAGCATACAGCCCTTTTTCGCGCCTGTGGTCGATTATTTCTCTTTCAAAAAAGTGCGCCCAAAGCCCGATATTATCGCCTCGTACAAAAACACTTGGCAAAACTTTGATGCCGAAAAACACGATATTTATTGGGATACTTTCGCCTACGAACACGAGTCGGATAGCACTTACAAGGTTACGCTCAAGCTCAAATATGGCTCGAAACCAAAAGGAAAAAAGGCGTTTAATTACATTGATACCTTGCCTGCTACCTTGCGTTTCAACCAACATTACCAAATTTATTATATCAACAAGGAGTAGAGAGTTATGAGTTATGAGTTAAGAGTTAAGCGTTTGGTTAGTTGTATGTTTTTTGTGGGCTTGTTGGGTGTCTTGCCTGCCTGTGATGTATTAGATGACAGACCTATCGACAGCCGAAAAATGGCGCGGGCTATCCGTGACCGCAAACCACAACGCATCACACCCAAAGCTTTAGAAGAATGGGTAAAACGCAAATGCACCAAACTTTGTATGTTGGCACAAGCCGACCTTTATAGGCAAATAAAACGCGGTTTGGCAGACAGCACGCTGAAAAAAGTAGGCGAGTTTGATGCCTTGCCTGCCCTGCCGTTGGTGGACTCGCTTACGCAACAATATGGCTTCGAGATGGAATGTTACAGTTTTAGCAAAAAATATGACTTGCCTACTGAAGCGCAAACGCTGTTCGAGGGCATCAAAAAGGAGGCAAGCCAAGAATCGAGTGTGAAAGAGTCGGCAAAGGACGAAAAAATTTATTTTGCCTCGCCTGTAGTGATAGACAATGAAAGCATTGGCGCGTGGATTATTGCCTTTCCTATCAAGTCCGCAAGGCGTTGGTATGATTACAAAGATTTGCGAAAGTAGTCGATAGTTTTTGAGTCAATGGGTTTTAGCGTTGTGTTGAACAACAAATGTATTTGAAACAGCCATAAACATGAAAAATGGAAAATTACTAGTTTTATTGACTTTTATCTTGATATTAGTCTTGCCTGCTGTAGGAGCTTATTTACAATGGGGCGGTATGCCTCCGGGCTATGGTTACTTTCCTGCCCAAAAGGTAATGGAATGTCCACCGTTGAACGAAACCTATTTTTTATTAGCTTCTTGTTGCGCTGTCCTTATTTTGGCGTTCCTTTTCTTCCCGCACTTGTTTGGTTTTAAAAAAGCACATGTAAACAACAAGCCCGCGCCAATAGCTGTGGGTTTTCCTGCTTGGTTCTATCCAAGCCTGCTTGTTACCTTGGTATCTTGGTTTTTGATGTGGTGTCCTTGGGAAATAGCAAGACCGCTTAACCACTATACTTTTGTACCGCTTTGGTGGGGTTTTATATTGGTGTTAGATAGCTTTGTGTATGTGCGCAATGGAGGCAAGTCTTTAGTGGCTACGAATATGCCTCTCCTGAAATTATTGGCGGTTGTATCTTCGTTTAGTTGGTTTGTGTTCGAGTATCTCAACTTTTTTGTAATAGAGAATTGGTATTATCCCAACCAGCAAATTTTTACAAATTTTGGAAACATCTCTTGGCAATTACTTTCTTATACGACTGTCTTGCCTGCCATATTTGAATGGTATTTTTTGCTCAAAACCTTTCAAGGCATTGATGAATACTATAAATATGGTCCCAAAATCGTACTATCGCCTCCTTTGTTGATAATTGGCTTGGTGTTGGGTTTGCTTTTGTTGTTCTTCATGGGATATTTCCCTTTTTTGTTGTTTTGGGTGTTGTGGGTTTCTTTGATACCCGCCTTAGTGCCTGCTATGTTTATCGCCAAACAATGGACACCTTTCACACCCATAAGCGAAAAAGGAGATTGGTCGTTTGTGGTCTTGATTGCTTTGGCTACACTTCTGAACGGCTTTTTTTGGGAATTATGGAATTTTGGTAGCGGTTGGTTTAATAATTACGCCGCCACGAACCCCAATTATTGGAAATACGCTGTGCCTTATCTCGACAAATATCATTTCTTTTCTGAAATGCCAATTTTAGGCTATTTTGGCTACTTATTTTTTGGGAATGTTTGTTGGATGTTGTGGGTTGCTATAGGCTACCTTATGGATTTTGATGCGACTATGGAAATAACTCCCTATGAGGAAAAAGAAAAACCGTAACAAAAGCGAAAAGGCGTTACAAAAAAAAAGCAGGCAAGACTCGCATCTTGCCTGCTTTATTCACTCCTAAGCCCTTACATCTTATCTGGCACTTCTATTCCCAACAACTTTAACACGAACTTGAGCGTGTAGGCAGTTTGGGCAGAAAGGGCAATACGGAAATTACGCGCCTCGTCTGTATCTGCCTTGAAAATAGAGCAATCTGCAAAAAACTTGCTGTATCCCTTCGCCACTTCGTAGCTGTATTGCGCCAAGATAGAAGGCGAGTAAGCCTCGCCTGCCTCCTGTACTTTGGTAGGCAAGGCAAGCAACACGCTCAAAAGGTCGATTTCGCTACTGTGCAAAGTCTTGTACTCCGCATAACTTTCAGGCAAGTTATAACTTATTTTGTCTTGCTCGGCTTTGCGCAAAATAGAACAAATACGCGCATGGTTGTACTGAATAAAGGGCGCGGCATCACCTTGAAAGTTTACCGACTCTTCAGGATTGAAAAGCATCTTCTTCTTCGGATCTACCTTCAGCAAAAAGTATTTCAATGCCCCAAGCGCAATGATTTGATACAAATGAGGCAATTCTTCAGGCTTCAGGCTGTCCATTTTGCCCAATTCTGTAGTCTTTTCTTCTGCAATGCGTATCATTTCATCTACCAATTCATCAGCATCAACTACCGTTCCTTCCCTTGATTTCATTTTGCCATTGGGCAATTCGACCATACCATAACTCACGTGATACATACCTTCCGCATAACTTCTGCCCATTTTTTTCATAATATTGAACAACACCTTGAAATGATAGTCTTGTTCGTTGCCCACCACATACACCGATTTGTCAATGTGAAAATCTTGGTATTTCAAGTCTGCCGTACCCATATCTTGCGTGATGTAAACAGACGTGCCATCGCCCCTTTGTACTACTTTGTTGTCCAAACCATCAGCCGTAAGGTCAATGCACACCGCGCCATCAGGTTTTTGGTAAAAAACGCCTTTTTTCAAGCCTTCTTGCACAATGTTCTTGCCCAATTTGTAGGTATTCGATTCGTAGTAAATCTTATCGAAGCTTACGCCTATTTTTTGGTACGTTTCCGCAAAACCGCCATACACCCAATCGTTCATTTTTTTCCAAAGAGCCACGACTTCCTTATCGCCTTTTTCCCACGCCAAGAGCATTTTTTGCGCTTCTTCTATGGCAGGAGCTTTTTTCTCGGCTTCTTCTTTGCCCATACCTTGCGCCTCAAGTTCTTTGATTTGCGCCTTATACAGCTTGTCGAACTCTACATAATACTTGCCTACTAAGTGGTCGCCCTTCAGTCCGCTTGACGAAGGCGTTTCGCCTTTGCCAAATTTTTGGTAGGCAAGCATAGACTTGCAAATATGGATACCTCTGTCGTTGATAAGGTTCGCCTTGATGACCTCATAGCCACAAGCTGACAAGATTTGCGCTACAGACCAGCCCAAAAAATTATTTCTCAAATGCCCCAAGTGCAAAGGCTTGTTCGTATTAGGCGAGGAAAATTCGACCATTACTTTCTTGCGCTTATCAGGAAAAGTGCCGAAAGCAGGGTTTTTGCGCATCATTTGGAAGGAGGCGAGCCATGCTTCTTCGCTTAGGCTTAGGTTCAAAAAGCCCTTCACCACATTGTATTTCGTTACAATGCCCGCATTTGCCACCAAATAATCGCCAATGGCTTGTGCGATTTCTTCAGGCTTTCGTTGCAAAGGTTTGGTATAAGGAAAGACCAACAATGTATGCGAGCCTTCAAAATCTTTCAAGGTGCTTTGAAGCGTGATAGGCTGGTCTTGCAAGCCAAAGAGCGTTTGCAAGGCTTCTGCTACCTTCTGCTTCAGGGTATTTTCTATGTTCATAATGACGTAAAAAAATGGAGTCTATTTTTTTTAGAATTTGTTTGTAACGTAGGCAAGATGCCTGTGCTACAAAGCTAAAAATTACCTCTCCAACAGTTGAAGAGGTTTAGAAAAACAGTGATTTCTTTGCAAAAATAGCGTTAGACTATTGTTTTTGCAAATGCAACTGTACCAAACCCGTTTCGAAAGTCTTGCTTTCTACAAGTCTGAGCTTCAATTCTTCGCGCCCTTGCTGAAAAAGGCTGATGCCTTCGCCCAACAAAACGGGTATGATAGAAATATAAAACTCATCAATCAAATGATGCCTCAACAACTCGTGTACGGTTTCCGCGCCTCCATCTATGAAGATGTCTTTGCCTTCTTTTGCCTTTAGTTCTGCAATAAGAGCAGGCAAGTTTCCTGTATAAAATTTCACGTTGCCCACTGCGGGGCGTGCTGTGCGTGTGTAGATGTACGCATCTTTGTCGCTGTGCGGGAAGTCGTAGCCCATTGAGAGAACTTTGTCGTAGGTCTTGCGCCCCACTATCACCGCATCAACACTTTCTACGAACTGTGCATAGCCGTAGTCCTCGCCTTCTTTCTCCACCATAGAGAGGAAGGAAATGTCATCATCAAGTTTGGCGATATAGCCGTCCAAACTCATAGCGATATAGAGGATTACGTTTCTTGCCATTTCAGTCAAAAAATCAAGATTTATACAAAGTTACAAACTTGTAAGCAAAAAAACAAATATTCTATCTCGAAAAAAGCAATTTTGCAAATAATCTATCATCAAAAAGTTCCTTCTTGGCTTTACCTGTCGCAAAGTAAAAGTTTGATTATCAATGTTTTATGCCTTAAGTCATAAAAGCACATTCTTTCGTTTTATAGTAAAACATACATCTATTATTTGGCATAACCCATTTTTTTTGGTTGAAAATTTGGAAGTTTGAAAAAAAACCTATACTTTCGCTTGTAAGATAACAAAATACCTAATGAGATGGCTTTGCTTTTTACAAAAAAAAATGCCTACCTTTGCATAGTTTTTTGTGAAAAACAGAATTTAATAAGTTAGGTTTTTCATGGTTATATGGTTTGGAAACCTTGCGAGCCTTCGATGTTCGCAAGGTTTTTTTTGAAAAAGTCCCTAACTTTGCCCTTCTTACCACTCTTGCCTGCTATGCGCCTACTTCTGCTTGTTGCTTTGTGTCTTGCCTGCTGGCACTGTCAGTCGCCTTGCGAACCGCCTGCCGACCAAGTAGCGATTATAAAATTTATGGATTACAACACCAAAAAAGCCTTACCTGACTCACTTCGCTTTTGGAAAATATCAACCCTAAACCCTTCGAGGCTTTTGGACGACACGTTGAAAGTTACAGGGCTTTTCGGGCTTCCGCTCTCGCCTGCTGTTGATGCTTTGAGGTATTCCTTCGAATGTGAAAACAATAAAACGTATTCCTTCACGGTGCAATATACGCGCACTCCCAAAATAGGCAGTAACAACCCCGATTGTGGCGTAGCTATAGACTATGCCGACCTGACATTAACCAACCACAATGCCGATTCTTTAGTGATTGTTTCTCCCAATATCATCACCAACAATGCTACTACGCCTAATTTTGTGCTGTATATCAAGCCTTAGTTGCCTCTGCGCTATGGCGCAAGAAGCCAAAAAGAAAGACTCACTCAAACCTGTCGCGCCCTCGAGTGTGCGCATTTTGAGCAATATTTACTTGCCTGCACATTTATTTTCTTCCAATAAATTGACGCAACTAAAATCCGCAGAAGTCAGTGCGGAATGGTGGCAAAAAAAGGGCTTCGCTTGGGTAGGCGAGGCGGGCTATGCACAACGTACTCGCAATGGCGGTACATACAACGTACAAGGCACTTACCTACGCTTGGGCATAGAGCGCGGTTTTTGGGAATTACAACCTGCACGAAGGGCTTTAGGCGCGTGGCAATCAGGTTTGCGGTTGGCGTTTGCCTCGTTTCAATACCAAATGCAAAGCGAAGTTATCAGCCCTTATTGGGGTTCCATTCCGTTTTATGATGAACAAAAAGGTATGTTTGCTATGTGGGCAGAGTGGCACACTTCGCTACGCGCTAGGATAGGCAAGCGTTTTATGATGGGACCTATGATGCGTGCCAAAATACTTTTGTACGCGCCTAAAGTTACGGCAGTAGGCAAGCCTCCTGAAATCGTGGGCTTTGGCGTGAGGCGTGGCATACAAGCCGAAGCGGGCTATTGGGTAGGGATTTGGATTGGGAAATAAGCATTCAACTTAGAGCCTGTTCAAATTTTTTGGTAACGCATTTTTAGCCCCAGCGGGGCAACATCTTTGTAGAAAAGCCGTTCCACAAGCAAGAACCCCGTAGGGGCTGTCCGAAAAGCTCAGTCTTTTTTTGTTATAGGGCATATTTTTGATAGGCTCTTGCCTGTCTGTTTGTAAAAAAGAGGCTTTTGAGGCACAAAAAATACAAAAGAAGATTTTTGTGGGCTTTGGTCGCCATTTTTCTAAAATTATGCCCCATAGCCATCAAAGAGGCTGCGAGTATCACCTTCTCCATCCCTTTGAAAGTGAACCTATTAAACTTATTATTAACGTGAGTTCGGAATTAGATTTAAATGTAAAATATTGTAAATCAATGGATTGAATAGGCTTGCCCCAGCGGGGCGACATC
>RDXI01000325.1 GCA_004292795.1 Bacteroidota bacterium
GCGCATTAAATAAGTAGGGGCAATCCCTTGTGGTTGCCCTTTTTCGAGCAAACATTTCAATTTTAAACAAAAATCTGTGTTGTTTACGAGGGCAACCATGCGATTGCCCCTACATTCAAAAAGGTGTATGCTATGCAATATTCAAAAGTAAAAAAGCTCATTCAATCTATAGGCGAGCGAGAGGCTTTTATTGATTTACCTCATGCCCCACTTTTCGCGTATCCAGTCAAATTTGAGTTTGCGGTGCGCCTTGCCTCCTCCTTCGTGTGCGCCGTAGGTATAGAGAAAAACGGCTTTGGTGCTTTTGATTTTGTTGTAGGTGGCATAGCAAGTATGGGGCGGGCAAGTCCAGTCTTGTAGCCCAATACTCATAATGACAGGACAGGTTATGGACTCGGCTACGTTTTTGGTATCAAAGTATTTGTAGTTTTGTTCCAATGTCCAGAGCGAAACGTTGGGGACAGTCTTTTGGTAGCGTTTCAGCTCACTCGAAGCCCACGAAGCGTCGGCTACTAAGGTTTCCATGTCGCACAGGAAAGGCACATCAGGGGCGCAAATGCTGATTCGTTTGTCCAAACCTGCCAACAACAAACTCAAGCCTCCGCCTTGACTCATACCTTCCACGCCTATTTTTTCGCTGTTGATTTCGGGGCGCGAAGCCAAAAAGTCAATGGCACGCATACAGTCGAGCAATGCCCCTTTGTAGAAGTACGTATCCTTGTCTGCCAAGCCATACGTGATAAGTTGGTGATAATCTTTCACCACGAAAGGGCTATCGCTTTTGCCATGAGCGCGGATATTCAACGACAACACCGCAAAATCGGTAGGCGTGCCTCTGTAGGCATTTTCGCCCAACGAAGGCGCATCAACAAACAAGCCCCCCAACGAAGGCAGTTGCAACATAGCAGGAAAGTTCGTTCCCTTTGCAGGCACACGATACACGCCTCGAATGGTGTAATTATCCGCGCTTTTCATCTCAAGGCTGTAGGCTTGGTAGAGTCCATGCGCGGGGGCGGGCAATTTCGTAAGTTTGTAGTCAGGCGCGACTTTGGCAAGTTGCGCTTTGGCATTTGCCCAAAAGGTTTTGTAGTCAGCAGGGCGCGTGGTAGGCGAGGCTATCTCGTGTAGTCCACTGCCCACTATGTAGGTCTTGCTGATAAGTTTGGTCTTGGTTGTTTTTTGGGTATAGCGCACATAGAGCAAGTAAATGCCCGTTTCAGAAGCATTGCCCGAAAGCGTAACTTCTGCCGTTTTTTGAGGCAAGATAGTAGCAGGTTTGTCGTGTCCTGCTATGATTTTTCGGTTCAGCGTGGCGACTGTCGCCATGATGCTTCCATCTATAGCATAGGCTTGTGGATTTTTAATGCTTATTTTTACGGTTATGGGCGTGCCTACGTGAAAATTGCCCACTCCCAAATCTACGTCTATCTTCAGCAAATCGCCTGTTTCGGGGCGTGTATAAGTGGAGGAGGTATTGACCAATAATAAAAACAACAAAGCTAATGTAAATAAAGGACGCATGATGATGTATGAATGATGTTTTGTTGAACTTATACTAAAATAAAACTTAACTTGCGTAAAAAATGTGCTTTTCGTAGGGGTTGCAACCCCTACGCTACGAATATGGCATTTTCCGCTCCGTAGGATAGGGTTTCAAACCCTATCCTATTGAGTATTGCCTATATTTTCTATGCACTTTAAAATTTATTTCAGTATTATAACCTCTATAACACAAAGACACACACGATTCTTGTGTGCGCCTTGTTTATTTTTCCATAAAAATACGAAACACACCTAACACTCTGCCAAGTTGATAGGAATGTTGGTAGCGAGTCCTGCTTCAGCAGTTTCTTTGTACTTGCTGTTCATGTCTATGGCGGTCTGCCACATAGTACGCACTACGGCATCAAGCGAAACTTTGGCAGTGGTATAATCGCCTTCGAGGGCTATGTTCGCGGCAGTAATGGCTTTTATCGCGCCCATCGTGTTGCGCTCTATGCAAGGAATTTGCACCAAACCGCCTATAGGGTCGCAAGTCATACCCAAATGATGCTCCATAGCTATCTCGGCTGCCATTTGCGCCTGCCCTGCTGTGCCTCCTAAGCGTTCTGTGAGTGCGGCGGCTGCCATAGCCGAAGAAACGCCTATCTCTGCCTGACAACCGCCCATAGCGGCAGAAATGGTAGCCCCTTTCTTGAAAATGCTTCCTATTTCCGAAACCGTAAGCAAGAAACGGATAATGTCATCATCAGTAACTTTGCCACAAAAACAAGCATAATACGCCAACACCGCAGGCACAACACCCGCCGCGCCATTGGTAGGAGCAGTTACTACACTCCCAAACGCGGCATTTTCTTCATTCACCGCGAGGGCAAAACAACTTACCCATTTGAGGATTTTCTGGAAATTGCATTGCGAGCCTTTGATGCAGGCAAGCCATTCTTCCGCGCTGTTGTATTCAGCGTTTTCCATCAGTTTTTTGTTCAATTTGCTTGCTCTGCGCTGTACGTTCAGCCCCCCTGGAAGGTGTCCTTCGGTGTGTGCGCCCCTGTAGATGCAGTCGCGCATGACGTGCCAAATGTTCAGTACACCCGCTTTAACCTCGCCTGCACTGCGCCAATGCTTTTCGTTTGCCATTACCACGTCAGAGATATTGCCGAGTTCTTGCGTGTAGCGCAAGAGTTCTTCAGCCGTTTCAATAGGGTAGGGGAGGGGCGCGAAATTCGCTTCAGTGCCTCCTGCTTCGTCTTGTTCCTTGACCACAAAACCGCCTCCAATAGAAAAGTACGTTTCGGATATTTTCGAGCCGTCTTTTAGGTAGGCAAGGCAGGTCATGCCGTTGGGGTGATAGGGGAGCGACTCGCGCATCATGAACATCAAATCAGCGTCATAGTCAAACGCGATGTCGAGCTTGCCTGCCAATAGCAGACGCTTGTTTTGTTTGATATGGGCTATTTTGGCATCTATCAGGCTTGTATCAATCGTTACGGGGTCTTCGCCACACAAGCCCAACAATACGGCAACATCAGTGCCATGCCCCTTGCCTGTTTTGGCAAGCGAGCCATAGAGAAACACTTGTACTTTCTCTATTTGGTCAAGCGTAGTTTGTTGCAAACACTCTTGGCAAAAGCGTTGTGAGGCACGCCAAGGTCCCATCGTATGCGAGCTTGAAGGACCTACGCCAATCTTGAACATATCAAACACGCTTATTTTCTCGATTTTTCGGGTGCGTTCCATAAATGTATTCTCAAAAAAAGGAAAAGGATAAAAAATCTTTGTCGAGCAAAGGTACAACGCAATATTACAAAAAAGTTATGCTTATTAAGTTTTTTACATAGCTTTTTTGCAACCTTTCTTGTTTTGATGCGTAAAAAACAACATATTACCTAAATTTTAAAAACTATGAACCCCACCCAGCATATTTTTCGCGCTTTGTTAGTCAAACCTTTGTCCCAAGAGGCGAAGTGTAAGAAGCGTTGTGGTTGGTGGCACAGTTTCCAAACTGTGCGGTAGAGAGGGTTACAATTTTTTGTAGTCATACAAAAGACAACGCATCATGTAGGCAAGCTTGCCTGCTTTCCACCATTTTCTTCTTGGTTATCATCGCGCCCTCTCACGACTCGCGCTATGCCCGTATTGGCTGTTTTGGAGCATAAGACAGTCAAACTCCTTGCCTACCCCGCCTGTGCGGTGGGCAAAACGGATATGCTTTTTTGCTGGCATTTACAAAAATTGCCTTGCCTACTCCCTCTTTGCCATTTTTGGCAGTGGGTAGGCAAGGCAGGCAAGACTATCTTGAGCCATGAAAAAATTCAAAAAACAACCAGAAAAAGAAATCAAAGAACCCAAAAAGCCCTATTGGGAAATAAAAAGGGCAAAGGAAATACAAGAAC
>RDXI01000326.1 GCA_004292795.1 Bacteroidota bacterium
GTCCTCTTCAGAATAATTTTTGGCGTTGCCTGTGATGGCAATGATAGGAATTTGCGCTTTCTCATCAGGCAAGGCGCGAGTATTGCCTGTTTTTATTTCTTTTTAGATTTCAGGTATTTTTTGATGTCTTTGGCAGAAGGCAGTTGTTCGTACAATTTGTATTCTGCTACGCCTATAGGCTTGTTTTGGCTTCGCAAGGAATATTCCACTTCTAAGTCATCTTTTTCCGCACAAAGAATAATGCCAATGCTTGGGTTTTCGTGAAAAACGCCATTTTATTTCCAAACTCACGTGAGGAACAGTATAAAATTTGGCAAAAAAAGAGAGGCTACCCCAATGCAGGTAGCCATTTCTTATTTTATTCCTCTATAGCAGTAGGGGCTTCTATTTTCACAATTTCGTACAATTCTTGCGCCTTTTCCGATAAGCCTTCGAATGACCAGTTCACGCTCCGCAAAATTTCCATAAGGGCGTTTATCTTGCCTTCGAGGGCAAAATAGCGGTTGATGACAATGATTTTTTGTTGATGCAAGACACAATACCCCGCATGAAAGTTGCCTTTTTCATAACGCACAGGGTAGCCTGCCTCTTTGAAAACATTTTCCAAGTCGGTCAGGAATTTGGGGGTATATTTGATTTTCACGCGCTGAGTTGTTTCACAAGTTCGACCAAAGCATCAAAATCTATAGGCTTGGGCAAGTAGTGATTGATGCCCGCCGCTTGAAAGTCCTCTTCAGAATAATTTTTGGCGTTGCCTGTGATGGCAATGATAGGAATTTGCGCTTTCTCATCAGGCAAGGCGCGAATTTGGCGCGAACACTCCATGCCGTCCATTTGGGGCATATTGATGTCCATGAGAATGACCGCAAACGTTTCCTTTTCCAACTTTTGCAATACTTCTTTGCCATTTTTGGCGGTTGCGATTTCAAAGTTTTGGAATTCCAATACTTTACGCGCAATATTTTGAATGACAGAACTGTCTTCGGCTATGAGTACTTTAGGCATAATCCAAACAATTTTATTATACTTGCAAATATAAAGACTTTTTTTGAGATTATGAAACAGAAAGTAGCCATTATTACAGGCGCGTCTCGTGGCATTGGCAAGGCAATCGCTGAAAAATTTGCACAAGCGGGTATGCGCGTAGCACTCTTGGCACGCAACGCAGAAGAACTCACTGCCCTTGCCTACCACCTCAACGAAGCAGGAGGCGAGGCTATCAGCTTGCCTACCGACATCTTGCAGGCTGAAGCCGTAGGCGAGGCGGTGGCGCAAGTGTGGGCGAAATGGGGACGAATAGATGTGCTTGTGAATAACGCAGGTGTGGGCGTGTTCAAAGCCATTACAGCCACTACAGAGGCGGAATGGGACTATGTGATGAATACCAACGCAAAGGGGACTTTCCTATTGACCAAGTGCGTATTGCCTTACCTACAACAGCAGGCAAGCGGGCATATCATTACTATAGCTTCTGATGTAGCAAGGCGAAATTTTGCACATGGCGGAGTGTATTGCGCTTCCAAGTATGCACAAGATGCCCTGATGCAAGCCGTTAGGCAAGAAGTTCATGCGTTTGGTATCAAAGTAAGTACAATTTATCCGGGTTTGACCGAAACCTACTTTGCGGGGCAAGAGCCTTCCGACTCTCCAAATTTCAATCGTTTGCAGTCAGAAGACATTGCCGACTCGGTTTTGTATGTAGCACAAGCCCCTTCCCATGTGGTGATAGACGAAATATTTCTGCATCCGTTTGCACAAAAGCATTGGCAAAACCCGTAAAAAGTGCTATTTACCCAAGAAAATTGCCCTTTTATAGAATATTTTAGAAAAATATTTTGATAAACAAAAGTTTGCACCTAATTTAGCGCGAATTTTCAATGCATTTAATCTTTACAAGCATCTATGAAAAAAATCAATCTACTGTTATTATTCTCTGCTCTTTTGCTATGCAACGGAGTTTCTGCGCAAAACCAATACTACCCCTGGGCGGTAGGTTTTAGTTACGCGGGTGTTGATTATGCTGGCTCCAATGGAGACGATGCACTTCGTCTGAAAAATTTCAATTCTGCTGCCCAAATATCAGCCGCCCGCCACATTTTCAAAGGCGTGAGTGCGTTTGGAACAACACATCTTGGAAATTTACGCAAGCCTTCTGCCAGTTTCCGTAATTACACCCAATTTTGGAATGTGGCACTCGGAGCGCAGTATTCATTTGCGAATGGCTACATCCTCAAAGAAGACTTTTTTGTAGAACCTTACGTATTTGCTGGCGCGGGTGTACACAATGAAGATAGGTTTTCTACAGGAATGGGTGTTATGGGGCTTGGTGTAAATTTTTGGTTGAATGATGCTGTTGCAATCAATGTTCAGTCATCTTTCAATAAAATATTTAATGAGTCAACAGTACAACCCAGCTATGACATTTATTCCGTAGGCTTGCGTTTCCGTTTGGGTGTAGGCAAGGATACAGATGGCGATGGTATTATCGACAAAGAAGACCTTTGCCTTGATAAAGCAGGCGAGCTTATCTTCAAAGGCTGTCCTGATACAGATAAAGATGGTACAGAAGACTCAAAAGACGAATGTCCAAACGAGGTTGGTGCTCCTGCTTTCAATGGATGCCCTGATACTGACAGTGATGGTATCAAAGATTCTGAAGATGCGTGCCCCAATGAGGCAGGTTCAAAAGAAATGAGGGGTTGCCCTGATAAAGATGGTGATGGTTTGTCTGACAAAGAAGATGGTTGTCCTACTTTAGCTGGCAGCAAAGACTTGAACGGTTGTCCTGATTCTGATGGTGATGGCATTGTTGACAAAGATGACAACTGCCCTTCACAAAAAGGCACATCTGCATTCAAAGGTTGCCCTGACACTGATGGTGATGGCATTGCTGACAAAGATGACAACTGCCCTAACGAAAAAGGTGTTGCATCTCGTCAAGGTTGCCCTGAGCCTAAGTTAGATGAGAAGAAAGCGAAAGAGGTTGAAAAACAACTTGAAATGGACGCTAAAATGATACAGTTCGAAACAGGTTCTGCAGTTATCAAAACTGAGTCTTATGATGACCTTGATAAAATTGTGGCTCTTATGAAGGAGTATCCCTCAAGCAACTTTTCGGTAGAAGGACATACAGACAACTTGGGTGATGCAAAAGCGAATAAAACGCTTTCACAAAATCGTGCTGACGCAGTGAAGAAATACATCACTGACAAAGGTATAGCCGGTTCGCGTGTTTCGGCTGTAGGGTATGGTATCGAAAAACCTATAGCAACAAATGCTACTCCTGCTGGTCGTCAGCAAAACCGCCGTGTAGAGATACATATCGCGAAGTAGTCAAATAACGATTTTTTTTACTGTCAATTTGCTGTATAAATCCAAACAATAAGTTTTCTACGAAAACTTGTTGTTTGGATTTAGCTTTTTATCAAAATTGAAAAATATATAAAATAAATATTGTTTTGTATTTATACTAAAATAAATTTTAAAGTGCATATAACAAAAGACTGTAGTGCACCCTTTCTAGGTGCGGGGTGTTGATGGCTATGAACACGCCCTAGAAAGGGTGTGCTACAAGGGCGCAAGGAAGGTAATAGTTACAATGAACAACTTTTCCTAGCCTACATAGATAAGTCAATACTCTTGATACAACCACAAGGTAAGAAAGCTATAGAGTTCAAGATGAACAAAAAGTTTATGCTGGCTACTTTCCCTGACAAGGCAGCAGCGATTGAAGGGTTTTGGAAAAAAAGAAAAAAAACAAGTTCAAAACCGAAAGCGACCTTGTGAATAACGTGCATTCGGAATTAAACCGTTGTTTTCCGTAGGTTTGCACCTACGGCTATTCATAGTAGAACCCCATTCGGGGTTCGCAAAGTGATGTTTAGT
>RDXI01000327.1 GCA_004292795.1 Bacteroidota bacterium
ACAGGGAAACGGGTAAACGAAACCTGAAACTTGCCTCCCCTAACCAACTAACAAACCAACCAACCATACAACAATCAACCATATAACAATCAACCCATGACCAAACCCACTGAATCTGAACTCGAAATCCTGCAAATCTTGTGGGAACATGGAGCTTGCACAGTGCGACTTGTGAACGATAAACTGAACGAGAAGCGCGAAGTAGGCTACACGACCACCCTGAAGATGATGCAACTCATGTTTGACAAAGGATTGCTCAAACGTGATGACTCGGAGCGTAGCCACGTCTATACTGCGTGCTATTCGCAAGAAACAGCACAAAAAACACTCTTGGAACTACTTACAGAAACCGTATTTGGCGGTTCGGCTATGCGCCTCGTGATGCAAGCCTTAGGCAACAACAAAACCAGCTCATCAGAGCTACAAGAAATCAAAAAACTCATCGAAAAAATCGAAAAAGAAAAAGGAGGAGAACAATGAACTTAAGCGAAATTCTTACTGAACGCCTTGTGCAAGCCCTTGGTTGGACTATTTTACATTCTCTTTGGCAAGGCGCGTTGATTGCCCTTTTGTTGGGCGTGTTGATGATTGTGATGCGCAGTTATTCGTCTCATGTGCGCTACTTCGTGTCTGTAAGTGCCTTACTTACTATGTTCGTGTTGTCGGTAGTAACGTTTGTGAGTGCTTACCAAAACTACAAACCACACACGCCTTCGGATTTTACGTTGCTTGTGCCTACTTTTGTGCCTACGGATACGGAAAGCGTGGAGCGCGTGGTGAAGGCTTCGGTTTGGGAAAACATCTGGGCAACTACCGAGCCTTATTTTCAGCAACATCTTCCGCTTGTGGTAAGTGTTTGGTTGTTGGGCATTGTGTTGCTTGTGTTGCGTTTTGTGGGTGGCTATGCGTATGTGCAACGCCTGAAGCATTACCAAGTGCGCGAAGTTAATACGTATTGGCAGGGAACGCTTGCCTACCTCGCTACAGAAATAGGCATCAAACAAAAAGTGCGCTTGTTGGAGTCGGCTATTGCCGAGATGCCTATGGTCATAGGTTGGTTGAAACCTGTTATTCTCTTGCCTGTAGGCACGCTGTCGGGATTGAGCATTGCGCAAGTAGAAAGTATCCTTGCCCACGAATTGGCACACTTGAAACGCCACGATTATTTGGTAAATATTTTTCAATCTTTGCTCGAAATCGTGTTGTTCTACAATCCTTTTGTGTGGTGGGTGTCGGGCTACATTCGCCAAGAGCGCGAAAATTGCTGTGATGACATTGCGGTAGAAGTTACAGGCGACTCGCTTACGTTGGTCAAAACCTTGACTATGTTAGAGGAATTTCGTTTGATAAGACCGCAGTTGGCTATGGGCTTTGCGGGACGCAAGCAAGGCGGTTTGCTCTCTCGTGTGCGCCGTTTGCTCTCTCCCAAAAACCGTGCATCGGGCTTTTCAGAAGGCTTTTTGTCTGCTATGGTGTTGGTATTTTGCTTAGGCATCACGACTGTAAACGCTTATACGCCCTACAACTTCCGCAACTTCACTGCATTTGCGAACAAATCTTGGGAAAAAGTGCAAAACGTAGCAAGTGCGTTGGTGAGTAATGTCTTGCCTACCACTGCGCAAGCAAAAGGAACAGAAACGCAAGAAAAAGCAGGCAAGGCTACCGAAACGGCAGAAGCACGCGAATTCTTGCCTACTTTCAAGCCCTTGAAGCGTGTAGAATTGAAGGACACTATTCGTTTTGGCAATGGCTTTATGGCTATCACGGATAAGAAAGGCAATGTTACTGTTTTCAAAGAAGGCAAGGAAATTCCTAAAGCGGACTTTGAGAAATACAAAGGCGAGTTTTCTATAGTAGAAACGCCTAAGAAGGACAGCAAATCTTATATCTACTACCCTGCGGATATAGACATTCCAGACTTGCCTGCTGTGCCTTCTATGCCCTCGATGCCTGCCATGCCCGCGATGCCAGCTATGCCTGCCATGCCACTTGGACCTCTTGGTAGTTTGTATGTATCACCTGAAGCGTATGAAGACGTGATAGTGATAGAGAACGGTAAAAAAGTAAAGCGCAAAATACGCAAACAAATGCGTGGCAAAGGCGACAAAGCACCTCGCACTATCATCATCAATCCCAATGGCTATGAGCAAAGTTGGGAAAATTGGGGAAGGCAAATGGAGCGTTGGGGCGAGCAATGGGGCAAACAGTGGGAAGGACAATGGGAAGGAAAAAAAGGCAAAGAATGGGAAGAAAAATGGGAAAAGTGGGGCGAGGAAATGGAGAAATGGGGCGAAAAATACGCCAAACAGTTTGAGAACATGACCGAAGATGAACTCAAGGAGTTTGAGAAAAACAACAAAAATCGTTTCAAAGAGTATGAAAGAAACTTAGAACGCCAAGAAGAAGCACGCGAAAGACATGAAGAGGCACAAGAACACCACAAAGAAGCTATGAAAAGACACGAGGAGGCGCAAGAAAGACACAAAGAAGCCATGAAAAGGCACGAAGAAGCGCAAGAAAGCCACAAAAAAGGTATGAAAAGACATGAGGAGATAGCAGCTCAAAAACAAGTATTGAAAGATTACTTTATAAAAGAGGGATTGATTGATGTCAATACTAAAAAAATAACCTTAGAGTGCAACACTGAAGGCATCAAGGTAAATGGAAAAACTGTTACGACTGAACAAGAAGCTAAAATCCGTTCAATATTCGTTGAAAATGCCCAAGACAAAAACAGAAAATGGACGTGGATTTGGGAAGAAGATGAAGATTAAAACATTGCATGAGCTTCGCACCTGCTATTGATTGTAAAGCAAACCGCCTTGCCTACCCAAAACGTAGGCAAGGCAGTTTTTTCGCTATTACAAAAACTTGCTCATGGACAAGTATTCTCGACTTGCCCAGCGTTCTATGACTTCGCGCTCTGTGGGCGTAATGCTTCGGTTTCTCGCGCCTTTCGCTTGCACGATTTCCATAGTGGAGAGCCTTACCTGAATGGTTACCGCCGTTTGTTCTGGCACACCTTGTTTTTTGATGTGCATAGTGAAAATGGCATTTACCTTATCAGCACAAGAGCGGTCATAACTACTTACGCAGTGGCGTTGTTCGCGTCCTTCTTCGCGCAAGGCTTCAGATGATAGCAATTCACGAATAGAAAAACGTTGATAGCTCTTGTTCTCACGATTGCCTACTTCATAGCTACAGCCATAAATGCCCGAAGTTTCCCATGTCAAATCCACGCGCTTGTAGCGAGCTTTGGCTCTTTGCTGTGCAAGTCGGCGCAGTTCTTCGTGCCATTCTTCGGTTTGGCGCAACAGCGCGGAAATAGTACGACCTTTCATGCTATAGGCACGATTGGCGGTATATTGCGCTTGGATATAGTCTATGATTTCAGGCAATTTCTCTACCTCGAACATACCTGCTTGCGCAAAAAACTGTATCACTTTGCTCCAAAAGTCCTCGTGTTCGAAGCTATTGCGCCCCAAATAACACGAATTTACATACCAAGCCAATGTAGCATCTCCGCCAAAGCCTATCACTTGTGCGTAACGCAATGCCTCCGAAACGCTCATATAATCAGGGGCTTGCATAAAGGTATGCGCCATTTTTTTGGTCATGTCTATAGGCAAGTTCTTTATATCGCGCACTGACGCGCCATTAGCCAAATCGATAAACCAATCTATGTGTTTTGTGGTATTTTTAAACCAAACATCATAGAAAAATTCGGGCATTTTGTAGCGCACAAAAAGGAAGTCAAGCAAAGAACGTACTTGCTTGTCGGCATTGCGCGTGGCGGGTTTCCAAGCCTGTACCCTTTCGCAAGCGTTAGGAACTTTGTGGGCTATGTGCATCAC
>RDXI01000328.1 GCA_004292795.1 Bacteroidota bacterium
CTTGCCTACTGCGAAGACGAAATAGAGTTCTGTAGCTATAGTATATATGTGTGCTTGCCTGCTATACGAAAACACACCCTAGAAAGGGTGTGCTACAGAAGTGTGTAGAGAATTACTATAGCTATAGTACATATAGGCTCTTGTCCTTGCCTACCAAAAGATGAAAGGTAGGTTATAGCTTACGAAAACACACCCTAGAAAGGGTGTGCTACAGAGGTGAGTGGAGAATTACTATAGCTATAGCATATACAGACTCTTGTCCTTGCCTACCAAAAGATGGAATGGGGTTCTATAGCTATAGTAGATACAGGTAAGTTGGCTTGCCTGCATGAACGAACTATGGAAAAAATTGGTAGAGCTTGCCTACCTGACAGATGTTTGTAGTTATCTTGTAAGTTGTTTGGATAGTAAAAGTATGCTTTCTCGGTGGAAAAAGCTATTTTTGTGGTTATGATACATGCTTTGCCTGAAGTTTTCTCTGATATTTTTGAACCTGCTCTTTTGAAGGAGATACTACGTGATGGACAATTTGTGAAAATCCCTGCGGGAAGTGCTTTGATTGATGTGGGGCAAACTATCCGCGCTATGCCTATAGTGTTGACGGGTTCGCTCAAGGTTACGCGAATAGATGAGCAGGGCAATGAGCTTTTGTTGTATTATATCACTTCGCAAGAGTCTTGTGCTATGTCTTTTACTTGTTGTATGGGCAATCAGAGTAGTGAGATACGCGCTATAGCAGAAGAGGATACGGAAGTTATCTCCTTGCCTACTGCTTTGATGGAAGAATGGATAACGCGCTTTCCTACGTGGAAGTCGTTTGTGATGCAGACTATCCGCCAACGCTTTCATGAGCTGTTGCGCACTATAGACCAAGTGGCGTTCCAAAAGTTAGATGATAGGTTGGTGTATTATCTTCGTGAGAAATCAAAGGCTACGCAATCTTCTCTTATCAATTTATCGCATCAACAGATAGCTGACGAATTGAGTACGGCAAGGGTTGTGATTTCTCGCCTACTGAAAAAATTGGAGAATGATAAGAAAGTTTTGCTTTACAGAAACCAAATCAAGATTCTAAATTTGTCTTGAGGCGAGCTGTTGTAACATACAAATAGCCTCTGACACACTTCTATTGTTCAAATAGAGGCGTATCAGAGGCTATGGGGTAGGCAAGATTTGCTTATGCTTCTGCGTGGAGCATTTTTTTCTTAGCCAAAAGTTCTTCTTTTGTTTCGCGGACATCGGGGTCATCAACACAGCAGTCCACAGGGCAAACTGCGGCGCATTGTGGTTCTTCGTGGAAGCCCGTACATTCAGTACATTTGCCTGACACGATATAATAGAATTCGTCAGACACGGGGGACATTTTGCTTTTGGCATCTATGACAGTGCCATCTTCGAGGGTTACATCAGCAAGTTTTGTACCGCCTGCCCAAGTCCAAGTTACGCCACCTTCATAAATGGCGGTGTTGGGACATTCGGGTTCGCAAGCTCCACAGTTGATACACTCATCGGTTATTATGATAGCCATATTCGTAACAATTAAAGATTTTGAAGGTTCTTTTGCAGGAAATCGTATTTCCTTTATGCAAAGTTAATACATTTCTTGAAATTAGTTGTCATACTAACGATTTTTTTTCTAAAATATTCAAAGAACAAAAGAGGCTTGTTATTGGTTGTTAGGGTATTGTATTTTGTATAACATCTTTTTGATATGACTCTTGTTTCCCACAAAGCCCCACAATTTCAGGCTACAGCCTTGATAGATGGGCAAAAAATTGTGAATGACTTTTCGCTTGCGCAGTATGAAGGCGAGAAATATGTGGTGTTGTTCTTTTACCCTAAGGATTTTTCGGGTGTTTGCCCTACTGAATTTTGGGCTTTCCAAGAGCGTTTGGCAGATTTCGAGAAGCGTGGTGCTGTGGTAGTGGGTTGTTCTTGTGATAGTGACGCGGCACACAAGGCTTGGGTAAGTACGCCACGAGATAAAAACGGCATTGAAGGCATCACATTTCCTTTGGTGGCGGATACTTCTAAGACTATAGCTATAGATTATGGTGTTTTGGGAGGCGAGTATGTGTATGATGAAAATGGCAAACTTGCCTTCGAAGGCGCGCCTATTTCGTTGCGTGGCACGTTTATCATCAACAAAAATGGTGTTGTGATGTATGAGTCAGTGAATTTCTTTACGGTGGCGCGTGATATTGACATAATACTGCGCGAACTTGATGCTGTGCAACATTTCGAACAGTCAGGCGAGGTTTGTTTGGCGAATTGGAAAAAGGCGTAATGTTGTCTTGCCTGCCTATACTGCACACAGTTCTTTTGGAGGCTGTGTGTTTTTTTGTATTTTTTTATATATTTGCAGAACGGGAAACATTATTTGGAAACTATCTGTGATAGGCAACCTTTACACAATCCTTTTTGTCTTATGAGAAACAGCTTATTTTTGCTTGCCTGCTGTTGGGTGTGCCTCTTGCCTGCCTACAGCCAAACTGACCTGAAAGCGCAAACTATCTTGTTTGCTGGTTATCAGAAGTACAAAACATTCCAAAATATCAAAATGGAATTCGCTTATAAGAGCGAGAACAAAGAAATCAACCTTGACCAACAATATACAGGAACGGGTTATGTGCAAGGACTGAAGCATCGCATCATATACCCTGAAACGGAGGTATTGACAGATGGGACGAATATTTGGACGTATTACAAACAGCGTAAGAATGTGAATATCACTACTTATGACCCCAAAGATGGTACGCTCACGCCTGAAGAAGTTTTTAGAGAAGATTTTTTGCAAAGCGGGCTTGGCTACAAGTATGTAGGCGAGAACACTGAAGAAGTGAAAACCAATAAAACGAAACCTGCCGACATCATAGAGTTTACCCCCAAAGACACGAAGCGGACTTATATGAAATTCCGCATTTGGATAAACAAGGAAACCAATTTGATGGATAAATGGGTAATTTGGTTACGTAATGGCACAATTACCACTTATACCGTAACAATTACGCCCAATGTGAAGCTCGAACCCAAGTTTTTTGACTTTGATACGTCCAAACTTCCTAAAGATGTGAAGATAACAGACAGACGAAAAAAATAACTATTTTTACAAACAAAATTTTCTCTATCCTTTTTTGTTATTTTGTGTTAAAAAATATGTAACTTTGCACACTTTTCGTAAATTTCTATCTTTACATTCGTTTGCATACCCAATATTCTTTGCCTATGCGCTAAACTGTACCTCATTTTTCTAAGCATTATCGTAGGTTCTTTTTTATGTTCAAATTCCCTTTTTCTTCTTTTGCCAAAAGCCTATTGTGTGTAGGTCTTGGTTTTGGTAGCGTTTGTCATCAAGTCCTCGCACAAACAACACCTGTTACACCTGCACAGTTGAGCGGTTTTGATAAAGACTCACGCCCTTTGTTGGCTTCTGTTCCTTTCCTCAACATTGCACTTGACTCACGCGCAACGGGTATGGGTGATGCAGGTGTGGCGACTTCGCCAGATGTTAATTCTGTGTATTGGAACGCGGCAAAGCTCGCCTTCGCACAAGACAAGTTTTCGGCAAGTCTTACCTACAATCCTTGGCTACAAGGCTTGGGCGTAAATGATATGTTCCTGACAAGTTTGAGCGGGTATTACAAGCGTGATGACAAGCAAGCCTTTGGTGCTGAGATACGCTACTTCAATTTGGGGGATATCCAGTTTACAGATGGAGCGGGGCAAGCGATTTTAGATTTCGTTCCACGCGAAACGGCTTTTGCTTTGAGTTATGCGCGTAAACTGTCTTCAAGGTTTAGTATGGCAGTAACGGGTAGGTTTATCAATTCTAACCTTAC
>RDXI01000040.1 GCA_004292795.1 Bacteroidota bacterium
TCGCCTAACGCTTACTGTAGAAGGCTACTACAAACATTCGAAGCGTGTGCTTGGTTACAAAGAAGGCGCGTCTTTTTTGGTAATTGATGACCCCGAAAATGCCGAGTCGATTGATTGGCAAAACAACGTAACACAAGGGCAGGGTTGGGCGTATGGAGGCGAGATAATGCTCCAAAAGAAGCAAGGCAAGTTCACGGGTTGGGTAGGCTATACGCTCTCTTGGACACAGCTACAATTTGATGAATTGAATTTTGGCAAAAAATTCTTTGCGCGTTATGACCGCCGACATGATGTTTCGTTGGTGGGCATCTACAAACCAAGCAAAAAAATAACCCTTTCGGCAGTTTGGGTATATGGCACAGGCAACGCTATCACGCTTCCATTGGCAACCTATGATGCACCGAGCAAAGAGCCGTTGGGTAGTTTTTTTGAAAACAATCGAGTGGGTGATTATGGACAGAAAAACGATTTTCGTATGCGTTCCAACAACCGTTTGGATATCAGTGTGCAATTCCACAAACAAAAAACCAAACACGAAAGAACATGGGAAATAAGCATTTACAACGTTTATAACCGCAAAAACCCTTTCTTTTATTACGTAGGCACGAACAACAGCGGGCAAAACGTATTGAAACAAGTATCGATTTTTGGGTTCATTCCTTCTTTTGCTTATCGTATCAAATTTTAGAAACAATACAAAATATTTAATCTTTGTTGTATGAAAAATCAAATTTTTATTGGGCTTATCGCCACTTGCCTACTTGCAAGCTGTGAGTTGATTGTGGAGGTCGATATTCCTAAAGTGCCTTCTAAATTGGTTGTTACAAGTTTTATCTCTCCCCAAGATACGAATTGGCAGGTATATGTAGGGCAAACGAAGCCTATTTTTGAAAAAACCATCACTTCGGAATATGTGAAAGATGCTACCGTTCAACTATCTAACGGAAGCCAAACGGCTGTTATTCCCGCCAATCCAAGTGAATACGGATACTATGAATTGAACATCAAGCAAGCTCCTTTTCTCATAGAAACAGGCAAGACATATTTTCTGACTGTTTCCGCCCCTGATGGCAGGCAAGTCAAGGCGCAATGCACCATACCCATTTCGGCTACCAATATCAGCAGTGTAGAAGTGGTAGGCGAGAATAGTTTTGGTACATATTCGCCCTTCACAGGCACGATGAAATGGAGCGACAACCCCAACGAAACCAATTTCTATCGTTGCTTTGCCTATACCAAAAACACTTTCATGATAGGGGGCAACATTGTAGAAAGCTATCAACAGAACTATGATTACAACAATCTTTTTCAAAGAGATGCCAACAAACAAGGCGGGAATTTTATATGGGAAATAGATATGCAAGCCAGCGAAGGCTATGCAGACAATAAGTCGCGCTTTTTGTTTATCTTGCTCAACACTGATGAAAATTACTACAAATATATGACCACCCGCGAATCCGCCTCCAACAATGAAGGCAACCCTTTCGCAGAACCTTCTGCCGTTTTTAGCAATGTGGAAGGCGGTTTGGGTGTTTTTGCAGGCTACCAACAAACCCGCTTAGAGGTAATCAAATAAACGCAGGTACGAAACCCGCATTTGTCAAGAACTTGCCTGCCCGCAGTAGGCAAGTTTTTTATTCGACTTTGTGCCAATCTTCCAAGATAAGTTGCTTGCCTACCGCGCCTGCACTATAGTTCCCTTCTTTGTCCAGAAGCAGTTTTTCGTCATGCACTTCTTGGCGCAAGATGCCCTCTATCCTAAAAACTTGATTGATTTCCGCGTCTTCCCATTCATTTTTGTCAGCGAGGTAGTAGGCAAGTCCCTTTTCGGTAACGATAACCGCGCCTTGTTTGGCATTTTGGGCAGTGCCTTGTACGCGCACCGTAAGGTCTATGGCTATTTTGTGTTGCTCCGCATAGCTTACAGCTTCTTGCTCGGTTTCAAATTCACGCGCTACTTCAAACTCGCGCCATTCTTTTTTGCCTTCCCAATACACTTGTATCACTCGCCTTGCCACTTCGCCATACTTTTCGGGGCATACATTCAACAAACAATACCGTTCTGGATAGGTTTGTTTGGCTTCGTGGGGGCGAGGTTTTTTGTACACGATAGGGATTTTCCGTATCACATAACACGCTTGTTGATTTTCCATGAATTGCCCTTGCAACATCAGTAAAAAGAAAAAATAAGCCATACACAAGAATGATTGCCGTGTTATTGTTTTTATCTAAGTCTATGCTACAAAAGACGCGCAAGCAATCTTGCATAACTATTGCATTTTGAGGGTAATGGTATCCGACATGATATTACTCAAATTCAGTTTTCTATCTACTATCTGCACTTGGATACGCAAATGGTCATTTTTGTTAAAGGTGGGCGGTATGGGTTGTATGGTGTAGTCTATAGAGCCTTCCATAGGAGTTCGGCGCGTGCCTTCATACAAGGGCGGAAAGGACGTGTTGAAGGTAAGGCTGGGGTCAGGATATACAACTTCTTCAAATTCTCCAAAACCATTCTTGCGAAATATTTTGATGAACATATTGAAGTAATAAGGATTGCGCACAGAATCGAGGGCTATGGGCGGGTTGGAGGCAGTAAAGGTATATTTATATGCTTGAAAAGGCAAATTAGAAGTAGCTATTCGCAGGGGACGGGGAGTGGCGCGCTCTTCAGACGTAATGCCCAAGTCGCCATCGCCATCTTGAAAACCTACTTTTATGATGACATCATCAGTTCCAAAGCCATTATAAACGCGTTCCAACTTCAAAGAACTAATCACAGGCTCTTGAGGAAAGTCGGGTTTGAGGTTGCATGAGCCAACGACAAGGGCTGAGAGCAGGGCGAAGGCTGAAAACTTTAAAATTTGCATAGAAAGTACAAAGTAAGGAAAAGTGGCTGTTTGAGAGGCAAATATAAACATTTTTCGATTGAAATGTGTTACTTTTGCAAAGTATTTTTTCAAAAACCCTCATATATGCAGAATATCAAACTGAAAGAAACTGATAATACGCCTGCCATTGACTTCAATTTTGACACAGGCGTTTTCGAAGTGCGTGGCACGTCCTACCCCGAGTATGCCCGCGAGTTTTACGAACCCATTTTGCAAAGCCTGCGCGAGTATGTGTTGCTCACGCCTACCTCCAAAACCATCGTAAATTTCAAGTTTCACTATTTCAACACAGGCACAAATACGTTTATTACGGGGATTTTCAAAGAATTGGAAAAACTCGAAAAGCAGGGACACCCCTTGATAATAAACTGGTATCATGAAGATGATGATGACGATATGCGCGAATTGGGCGAGTATTTCGGCTCGCTTACCTACTTGCCTATCGATGTCATAAATTGCGAAAGTTTTTAACCATTCTTTAATTCTTATTCTTTTATGACTTCCCAAAGTGTTTACTTAGGCAATCTTCGTGTTGAATCTGTGCATTTGCAATCTGGCAACACCATCATCACAGACGCGCCTGTGGACAATCATGGCAAAGGCGAGGCGTTCTCGCCTACCGACCTTGTAGCCAATGCGTTAGGAAATTGTATGATGACCTTGATGGGCATTTATGCCCAACGCGAAAACATAGACCTCGCAGGCACTAAAATTAGTGTCAAAAAAGTAATGACAGATAGCCCAAGGCGTATTGCTGAAATCCATGTGCAGTTCGACTTTCCTACTACTTTGCAAGCTACCGAAAAACAGCGCGAAATTCTCGAACACACTGCCCGCACTTGCCCTGTGAACTATAGCATACACCCTGACATCAAGCAAATCATTACTTTTAATTTTTGAAGCAAGCGTTTGATAAATCAAATGTCTGCCATTTTTTTGAATGAATAAACGTTCAATCGCTCATTCACTCCCTCACTTACCCACTCCATGAAAGCTCTTATACTTCAAGAAAATCCTGACGAAAAATTAGCTATTGCTGATGTGCCTACGCCCACGCCACAAGCAGGCGAGGTATTGGTAAAGGTGCATTGCGCCGCCCTCAATCACCGCGACCAATGGTGCAGAGTAAACAAATATCCGAACATTCGTTATCCATCTATTTTAGGTTCTGATGCGTGTGGCACGGTAGCACAAGTAGGCGAGGGCGTGAATAACCTTTGGGTAGGCAAGCGTGTTCTCCTCAACCCCAATGTAGGCTGGGGCGATAATCTCGCCTACCCCGACTACAACTATACCATCTTGGGAATGCCCACCAATGGCACGCTTGCCGAGTATGTATGCTTGCCTGCCCACCGTGCAGTGCCTGTTCCCGACCACCTCACAGACGAAGAGGCGGCGGCTATTCCCTTAGCGGGCTTAACGGCATACAGAGCCGTTTTTACCAAAGGTGAAGTAAAAGAAGGCGATAATGTATTGGTAACGGGTATTGGTGGAGGCGTGGCGCAGTTTACTATGCTATTCGCTAAGGCAAAAGGCGCGAAAGTGTTTGTTACTTCGGGAGATGATGCCAAATTAGAGCGAATAAAAGCATTAGGGGCTGATTTTGGGGTAAATTACAAAAGCGAAGGTTGGGAAAAAGCCTTACAAAAACAAGTGCCTTTGGGTTTTAATGCCATTATTGACGGAAGCGGAGGCGAGGCGTTTGGTTCATTGGCAAAAATGCTTACTTTGGGTGGGAATATGGTCGTGTATGGCACTACTGCAGGCACACCTTCGCCCCTCAATCTGCCTCGCCTGTTTTTTGCGCAGGCAAGCATCAAAGGTAGCACCATGGGCAACGACCAAGAATTTATGGAAATGGTGCAATTTATTGCGCAACATCAAATCAAGCCTATAGTTAGCTCTGTTCGCCCTTTCGATGAAGTTATTTCGGCTTTTGATGAAATGGACGCAGGCAAGCAATTTGGAAAATTAGTGATTACGTTATAAGTTTGCGACATGAAAGTCGGCTTATTTTTTGGCTCATTCAATCCCATTCACAACGGGCATTTGATTATAGCAAACACTATGGCAAATTATACAGATTTGCAACAAGTGTGGCTCATCATCTCGCCCCACAATCCACTCAAAAAGCAAGAGTCCCTTTTGCACGAGTTTGATAGGTATGACATGGTGGAGAAGGCTATAGCCGACAATCCTAAGCTCAAGGCTTGTGATATAGAGTTTCATTTGCCACGCCCAAGTTATACTATAGATACTTTGGTGCATATTTCAGCGAAGTATCCCCAACATGAGTTCTCGCTCATTATGGGAGGCGACAACCTAAACAGCCTCAAAAAATGGAAAAACTATGAGCAAATCTTGGCTTATTATCGTATTTATGTCTATTCGCGCCCCAATGTAGGCAGTTCTGACTTAGATACACACCCGCAAGTTACGTTTGTAGAAGCACCTATGTTAGACATTTCGGCTACTTTCATTCGCCAAGCCATTCAACAAAAAAAATCTATCAAGTACCTTTTGCCCGAAGTAGTAGAGGAACATATTTACCGCAAGAATTTTTACATCTAAGTTTTGCTTACCCCCACCAAATTGTATGGAAAATCTACACCTAAAAGAACAACGAGATATATATTTTTCGCCTGAAGTCAATTTCAGTGCGGAAACAGGGGTTTGCGAGGTTGCAGGCGAGTCTTACTTGGAAGATGCCTTCTTGTTTTATGAGATTTTACAAAATTGGATTGATGCCTACGAAGGTAATGCCATTTTCTTTAAGTTCAAACTTACCTACTTCAACACAAGCTCTTCCAAAGGTATTTTGAATATTATCAAAGCCCTTAGGCGCAAGTTCGATGAGGGCAAAGACGTTACTGTGATTTGGTATTACCCACAAGAAAACCAAGACCTGCTCATGGAAGGCGAGGACTTTATGAGTGATGTGGATATGCAATTTTCTTTTGTGCCTTATCAATTTGAGTAGGCAAATAAGTAAGTTTTGTGTTAAAAGTAGGTGTTTTTTTGTTCTTATAAAAATTTTTATTATTTTTGTAAAACTTTTTCTCATTTTCTATTTTTATGAAAAAACTAATCTCTCCTGCTTATCAGAAGCATAGAACTCTAAAAACATATTTTTATATGTTTTTCTGCCTATTTCTGTTGCTCAATGCTATCCCTGCACAAGCGCAACAGTACATATATGGTACCACACAAACAGGCGGTACATACGGGTATGGTGTGATTTTCCGCACTGACACAAATGGTGGAAACTATCAAGTTCTACACAATTTTAATGGTGTGAATGGCGGGCTGCCTTACGGTCATGCACCTATTGAATATTGTGGCAAATTATATGGTACAACAACTTTGATAAATTGGGCTGGGGCTAATTACCCACAAGTTTTGTATGAGTTTGAATTACCAACCGCTACAAATCCTACTGGTACTTATACCAAAAAATACACGTTTACAAATGCTTCTACATTTTGGGAGTACAGAATTTCAGGGCTAACATTGTATGGGGATAAGATTTATGGAACAGCAGGAGCAGGAACTTCTGAACCAGAGAGTTATTATGTATTTGAATATACACCAGGTGAAACCAATATCGCAATTCACTATTTATCTCCCTCCATACCTTATTCAGGTCCTTATGGAACTATAAAACTCATAGCTAAAAATGGGTTATTATATGGTACTACTACTTATGGAGGCGATTATGGTCAAGGAACTGTCTACAGCTTCAATCCTATCACTAAACAAGTTACTCTTTTAGCTTCTTTTAGCGCGGCTACTGGTAAACATCCTTTTTTCGGACTTGTTTCTTTTGGTGATAAAATGTATGTAGGTGCAGGAAGTGATTATATAGATGCCGAATTAATAAGTGGGGAGTATGTTGTTGGGGTAATATCAGAATTTGACCCTGCTACGAATACACTTACGCCTAAAGTACATATTCCTCAAAACATAGGCTCTTCTACCTTTATTACACAAGAAATAAGGAGTGGGTTTGTGTTACACCAAGGTGTACTTTACATATCTGCGGATACTTATTTGTTGCGTTATAATCCAACTAACAACACCTTAAATGTTGTTGCAGATGGGGTTGGTGCAAATGTTTTTGTAGGTGATAATGTCTATTATACTGAGCTTAGCGAACCCAATGTTATACGAAAGTATAATATGATTTCTTCAACTATTACCACTACTCATACATTTGGACCCAATCAAAATGCAAGAACTTTGATGAGGGTAAGCGACCTCCTAGAAATAGAGGTATTAGGAAAAGGGGAACAAGTTGCTGATAATCAAGTGATTGATGATGGTGATGTCACGCCAAGATTGGAAGATAACACAGATTTTGGTAAAACAGCTATAGGTACTCCTCTATCCAGACGCTTTACCATCAGAAATTTAGGAAATAGCAATCTCGATATTTCAGCAATAACCTTAACAGGTGTGAATGCGAATGCTTTTAGTATCGTAAATCCACCATCTCCTAATCAGATATTGACACCTTGTGAAACGTATGTACTTGTGGTTAGTTTTAACGCCACCACGCCTGTAGGAAGCATAGCAAAAGCCACTGTAAACATATTCAATAATGATGATGATGAGGCAGTTTATAACTTTGACATTCAAGCGCAAGTCGCTGATGCTTTCTTATGGGGTATGACAAAATGGGGAGGTGTTCATAACTATGGCGTTCTTTTCAGGACAGACTTAGACGGAACAAATTATCAAGTGGTACATGAATTTGATGGCATAGACTTAGGCAATCCACATGGTTCTGTAACCTTCTTGAATGGTAAAATATATGGGACTACTTCGATGAAGCAAACTGTTTATGGAGCAGGTGAAAAAAGTGCTATATTTGAATACGATCCTCAAACCAAACAAATGCTTGCCAAATATGTTTTCCCTCCAGTATTAGGTATGCCAGACAGAACCGTTGGCACACTATTAGCCTTCAATGGTAAATTATATGGCGTATCATTATTAGGTGGAGAACTATCTTGTAATGATTTTGGAGCGGGTGTATTGTTTGAGTACGACCCGGTGAATAATCCAACTGCTGTCAATGTATTGCACCAATTTGATGCTGTAAATGGTTCTCAGCCTATGGGGGATTTGATTGTAATAAATAATAAATTACATGGTACTACACAAAATGCGAATTGTATAGCACCTAATGCTAATCCATACGGAGGTATCTTCGAATACAATTTCAACAACTTGAGTGATCCTAATGATGACACTTATACTGCTACCTATTTCAATGGTGCAAATGGCTCAATCCCTTATACTGGTGCTTTAGTATCCTACAATGGTGCTTTGTATGGTATGACTAGAAATGGAGGCAGTCAGGATTTAGGAGTTTTGTATAAGTACCAAAATGGGGTTATCACAAAATTGATTGATTTCAACAATAGCATAGGAGTAAAACCATACGGTTCACTTACTTTACTGAATGGTTATTTATATGGGCTGACATCTGGGAATAACTCTAACCTTTTTAGATATTCTCCCACAACCACTGTTTTTGAAGTGTTATATACTTTCACAGGTGGTAGTGATGGAGCAAATAGCATGGGAACTTTGATGGCTCGTAACGGTAA
Organism: Bacteroidota bacterium; assembly: GCA_004292795.1. GTDB lineage: Bacteria > Bacteroidota > Bacteroidia > Cytophagales > Microscillaceae > RDXI01. Next base: position 8,507 of record RDXI01000040.1, read on the forward strand.
ACTGTATGGTTTAACAAACAGTGGTGGCGATGGTATGGGGCTGAACTTATACCCCGGTGGTGGTGTTTTGTTCGAATATACACCTCCAACAGCAGGAAATGCAGGCATCATGACAAAACACCATGACTTTGATGTTTCCACAGGTTGTTATCCTTGGCATACTGCTTTGGTGTTTGGGTATGGTGCTAAGAATAGTGCCTTTGCCCCTAGTAATATATTTATAGCGTTTGATGCCAAAAGAACAGATGATACGTATGTTGCCTTGTCATGGGAACTCAGCCAAGAAGATAATAATGTTGGTTTTGAGGTGCAAGCCTCTGCTGATAAGAACGCCTATCACAAGGTGCAGTTTGTAGAAAGTGCAGGAAATGGCAAGCACACATACCAAATCCATGTAGCAGAGAGCCAATCCAAGTTTTTCCGCATCAAACAAATAGACAAAAAAGGAAATACACGTTTCTCGCCTGCCGTTTTTGTAGAAGGCTCACAAGTGCGTATGTATCCCAATCCCACACGCGAAAGCATTACACTTGATTTGGGGGCAGGCACTGACAAGGCACAGTTGAAAATTATGAATACACAAGGCATCGTTGTTTGGGAAGGAGAGATAAAAGAAAGGATAACCCACCTTATGTTGCCCAAACTTGCTAAAGGTATGTATGTGGCTATGATAGACAAAAAAGGAAAAGTGCAAGAAAGAAGCATACAAAAGATAATCATCGAGTAATTGTCATTTTTCACAAAATAAAACCTTGCCTGCCCTTGTGTAGGCAAGGTTTTATTTTGTGAAATTTGTAATATAGATAATTTTATATAACTTTGTACCATGTTTTCAATACCTCTTTTGCCATGAAAAAAACGCTTTACTTATTTTTTCTCCTTGCCTGTTGGAGCATAGGCGAGCTATCCGCCCAAGTCAGAAACAACGATTGTATCAATGTGTTCCTTGCCAACCGCTTTTTGTGCGGAAATGCCGCCTTCACACAAGACAACGTTATCAAAGGTAATGATGATTTCCTAAACCCCAACAACCAAAAGGGATGCTTGGAACAAAAAGAACACTTTTCTGCTTGGTATGCTTTCAAGATACAAGTGGCTGGCAAGCTTACTTTGGATATCATACCTATAGGAGCTGATGACTATGATTTTGCTATTTACGGACCCAATAGACCTTGTAATAACTTAGGTTCACCAGTTAGATGTAGTTATTATGGACCTATGGGTCAATATCAACAGACAGGTAATCCATTAGTTCTTTGGACAGGTATGAAATTAGATGAGCCTGATTCAAGCGAAACAGCAGGAGGAACAGCTACTAGAGGGTATGTTAAGCACCTCAATGCAAAGGTAGGCGAGTTATATTACCTTTTGATAGATAATTTTTCTAATAACAGCGCAGGGTTCAATCTTATTTGGGGTGGCACAGCCAAAATAGCCAATAGCATTGCAGAGTTTACCCCGCAGGTAAGTTGTAATGTAGCCAATTTTAACAATATTTCTACTGCATGTGATGGTACGTTAGCATACGAGTGGGATTTTGGTGATGGCTCGCCTATTACCTCTGAAAACTTTAAAAAATCACCTGTACACCACTACGAAGCTATAGGCACTTATCAAGTTAGTTTGAAAACAACTATCCTTACCTCGTCTTCTGATGAAAATATAGGGACTATAGCCACACAAACCAAACCTCTTACGATATCTAAAATTCCTCCCGTAATCAATATACCTACCCTAAAAGATAAGTATTGTATCACAGAGCCTACGGTAACACTCACTGCCACACCCACAGGAGGCAAGTTTGCCATTAAGAAAAATCAGGTAGGCGAGTTCATAGACAATCAAACTTCTTTCAACCCTGCCGCGCTTGGGGTAGGCAAGCACGAAGTCAAATATTCGTACCAAGACCCTACCGATATTTCTTGCCAAAGTGTGAAAATCAAAGTAGTTACAGTGTATGCCTTGCCTACGCTTGATTTGAATAGCTTGCAAAGCAATTATTGCGAAGCAGTACCCGCTTTTCCGTTGGTAGGCAATCCCACGGGAGGCGTATTCAAAATAAACAACGTAGTCGCAACGTCTTTCAATCCTGCTACTTTGGGCGTGGGTACATATACAGTAAGGTATGATTATACTGATGCCACAAGCGAATGTAGCAACACGATAACCAAAGAAGTTATAGTACACCCTATGCCCACGCTTGCCTTCTCCAATGTGCGTGATGCGTATTGTTTGGCGGGCAGTCCGTTTGTAATGCAAGCAACCCCTGCGGGTGGCACTTTCAAAATCAATGGTGTTACGGCTACTTCATTTGATATTGCGACTTTGGGCATAGGCACGCACACTGTAGAATACAGCTATACCTCGCCTGCTGGCTGTAGCAAGACCATTTCTAAACCTGTGCAGATAGCTGACAAGCCCACTATCACGTTTGTAGGGTTGGACGCACAATATTGTACGGATATTACCGCCTTCAATTTGCAAGCCACTCCCGCAGGCGGAACTTTCAAAGTAAACGGAGCTACGGCTACCCAATTCAACCCAAGTGCCTTGACTTCGGGAAGTTATACTATAGAATATAGTTATGTGGATCCAAGTGATGCGACTTGTTTCAACAGCGACACGAAAGTGGTGCAAGTGAAAAAAGCTCCTGTATTAGTGTGGTTGGGTGTATTGGACAAATATTGCGTTTCGGAAAATATAAACGTTGCGCCCCAAATAAGCATTACCTACAATGATGGAAGCACAGAAACAGCCTCGCCTGCTACGCTGGCTTTCAATCCTGCGACCAAAGGCGTAAGCACCTTTACATTGAGCCATACTGTAACAGATGCAAGTACGGGTTGTGTGAGTACGATTACCAAAGAAGTAGCTATCAATGCCTTGCCTACTTTGGCGTTTGTGGATTTGGCGGATAGTTATTGTCAGCAGTCTTTTGACATTGTATTGAAAGCAACTCCTATCAATGGAACTTTTACAATAGATGGTGTAACTTCTACTATTTTGAAACCCCGCGATTTTGCAGTGGGCGACAAGCCTGTAGTGCGCTATGATTACACAGATGCGAATGGTTGTTCGAACTCTATCACGAAAGAAGTCGAAATCACACCCGCCAATGCTTTTGTGCCTGTGGAGGAAGAGGTGGATATTTGCCCACAACCGCAATATTGGCTCGAAGCCCTTACCATGACAGAAGAAGATGCCTTCAAAGCATCGGGAGTAACGCCTGTATATTATTGGAAACATACTACATCAAGCCTAAGAGCTATCGCTATTCGTGATAAATCGGAGGCAGGCGAGTATGAGGTTACAGTCCGCGACCAAGCGGGTTGTCCCATTGCCCAAAAAACCTTTATGGTAAGTGTGGATTGTGAGCCTAAATTGTTTATTCCTACTGCCTTTACGCCCAATGCTGATGGCAAGAACGAGATGCTCAAAATATTTGGTGAAGACTTTATCAAATTAGATTTCAGGGTTTACAATCGTTGGGGCGAAGTGGTCTTCACGGCTCGCTCAAGAGAAGAAACGTGGGACGGTATGATTAAAGGACAGCCCGCCCCTGCTGGCATATATGCGTGGAGTGCTACCTTCGAGAACACGCTCAAGCGTGGCGAAGTAGTGCGTAAGCAAGGACAGTTTATGTTGATAAGATAATCTTAACCCGCTAAGATAGCAAAGCGTACTCTCAAAGGGTACGCTTTTTTTGGCATATTACTTGAACGTACATAGTAACATTTGGGCAGTCTTGCCTACTAATGGGAAAGAGTAAAACTATTTTATGTATGCGGTTTATAGTTTTGGTTTATTGTATCGGGTTTTTGGGGCAATGCGTGTGGGCGCAAAGTCCCGAACAACAATTGCGTGAGAAATTACGCCAATCTAACTTGCCTGACACAGTGAAGGTAAAAACTATGTTGGACTTGGGGTATGTCTTGTCGCAAACGGACTCGGTCATGACAGGCTTGGAGTATATGGAAAAAGCCCTACAGCTTGCCGAAAAAGCAAACTTGCCTAAATGGATAGCAGGAAGCCACCTCACTATAGGGCAACTGCACGCAAGGCTCGCCAATCATGCAGAGGCGTTGCAAAGCTATCAAAAAGCCTTGCCTATGTATGAAAAACTGAAAATGAATTTGCAAATTACCTTTACACTGCAGTTGGTAGGCAAGATACACGAGATACAACAAAACTATGACCGCGCCCTTAGTTACTACCAAAAAGCCCTCGAATATGCTGAAAAGCACAAATTGACAAAACAAAGAGGGTTCGCCTATAATAACATAGGCAATATTTATCTCTTCAAACGTGAATATCCCAAAGCGATAGAGTGGCAACTGAAGGCAATCACCCTGCGCAAAGCTACGGATTCAAGCTCTATACAATACAGTTATAACGACATTGCACAGGTGTATGCGCAAATGGGCAACCGCGATTCGACTCTGTATTATTTAGAAAAATCGCAAGAAATAGCCAAAAGAGTAGGCGACTTGCAACTGCAAGCGTGGGGGGCTGTCAGTTTAGCCATTGTTTTGGACTCTGCCAATAGGCACAAAGAAGCCGTAGCAGTAGCCGAGAATGGCTTGAAAGTAGCGCAAAAATTGCGTGTGAAAGATGCTATAGTAAGTAGCACACAATATTTGGCGAATGCCTACACACAAGAAGGAAGGTACAAAGACGCGATAGCCATGTATGAATTGAATAGCATTTATCGAGATAGCTTGGCTACCGAACAACGCGCCCAAGAAATAACCAAACTGGAAACGAACCATGAAATAAAAAGGCACGCACAAGAAACCCAACTCATCAAAGCGGAAAAAGAACAACAACGTTATTGGCTTATAGCGGCTATGGTGGGCGTGGTGTTGCTGTTGGGTGTGGCGGTGATGTTGGTGCGCCTCAATAACTTCAGGCGAAAAACGAACCTTGTGCTGGAAGCCAAAAACCAAGAAATACAAGAGGCAAACCACGAACTGCACGAAAAGAACGAGGAAATCAACCAACAGAAAGAGGAAATATTGATTATTGCCGAAAATCTGGAGGAACTGAACAAGGAACTGAACCAAAAGAACGAAGACATCACAGCGAGTATAGCCTACGCGAGTCGTATTCAGCAAGCCATTTTGCCAAGCCTCGACCAAATGAAAAAGGGTTTTGGAGATGCGTTTGTGCTGTATCAACCGCGTGATGTGGTGTCGGGTGATTTTTATTTCTTTGCGCAACACGAAGGCAATCACATCTTGGCGGTGGCAGACTGCACAGGGCATGGCGTGCCGGGCGCGTTGATGAGTATGATAGGCAATGAACTTTTGCACGAAATAGTGAATGAAAGGCATACGTTCTCACCTGCCCAAATTCTTGCTGACCTGCACAAAGGCATCAGGAAAGCCCTGAAACAACACGAAACGGATAACCGTGATGGTATGGATATTGCCATCGTCAATTATATGCCCGAAGCCCAAACGCTCCAATACGCAGGGGCGAAAAACCCGCTTGCCTACATCGAAGAGGGCGTGCGGAAATATATCAAGGCGGACTCGTGGGGCATTGGAGGCGAGCAACGCGAGATGGAGCGCGTCTTTACGCTTCATAGCTTGCCTACTGCGCACATAAGTTGGGTGTATATGTTTTCTGATGGTTTTCAAGACCAATTTGGCGGTAGCCTGAACAAAAAATTTGGCATTACGCGCCTGCGCGAGCTATTAGGCAAGGTACAAAGCGAGCCAAGCGACACGCAACGCCAAACGCTTTTATCTACGTTCCAACAATGGCGCACCGAAGGAGGCGAGAAACAAATTGATGATGTGTTGGTGGTGGGCTTACGGTTTGTTTAAATGGTGTACCTATACAAATTTGTTAAAATCTTAGAAAAGCACAAAAGTATATATTTTGCCATCTAAAAATTAGGATTGTAACACGCTATAAAGATACAAAACAAAAAATAAAACACCAAAAAAAAGACTGCCCGACTTTTCGAACAGCCTCTTTTTTATTTCTTCCTCTTCTTCCCTTTGAAATAAGGCAAGATTTCGAACATACGTTGTAGCACAAGTTCTACATTTTTACCCAAAGAGATACGCTCCTCGAGGCGCAAAGAATAGGCACTGCTATCTTCGTGTTGCCATAAGAGCGTCCCTGTTTCGCCATCATAGAGCGATAAATACACCATCACGACCTCCTCCGAAGCCACATAAGATTTGCCGTAATTGGTCGTATATTTGTCTTCGTATTGGTTTACTACCCCTGTCAAAAGCACATCAACTTGCAAAGCTTTAGCTATTTTTTTGAGGGTGTCTGCCGTTATGTTATCAGTGGGTTGATAGCCCATTTGCGCCAAACTAAGGCGCGTTTTGTCCCACGACTTCAAGGCAGGAGCGTTTTCTTGTGCCTTGCCTACCCACAACAAAACGCAGGTAAGCGGAATATTGTAACTTTCGCGCTGTGCATCTTGGCGCAGGCTGTAGGCAAGGCTATCTTCGGAGCGTTTTCCGCCTTGCTCTATTGTAACTTTGAAGGGCAGTATGGCTATAGTTTTATGCTTTTGTAGGAAGGTTTTAAGTTCTTTGTGTTCAAAAACTCGATGTTTTTGTGCAAATCCTACCGTAAAACACACCAAATATAGAAAAAAAAATATAATATTGCGAAGCATACACCAAATACGAACAAGGCTGATAATTATTGCAAAAATAGCATAATCTTTGCATTTTCACACACACTCCCCCTTCCACCTTTCTACCTTTCTACCTCTCAACCCTTCCACCCTTCTACCCTCAACCCTTTTCCCCTCCCCACTATGGAAAACTCGCCTGCCCTCATCGATGGCTTAGAAGTCTTAGAAAAACGACTGTTAGAAAAAGACCGCGTTTTTACTGTAGGAGATGCCGCCGCTATCACAGGCTACCGCACCCACGAAGCCAAACAAATACTCGATAGGCTCATAGCCAAATACGACTGTAAACTCAAAATCACCGCTGACGGAGATTTGATTTATGACTTCGGCACACGCCCACACAAAAGAGGCGAGCGCACTTGGGCAGAATGGCAACGAGGCGTGCAAAAATGGCTCTGGAAGCTATTTATGTTTTTGTTCAAAATATGGATTGCCCTTACATTGGTAGTTTATTTTATCATATTTTTGGTCATTCTGATAGCCATTATCATCGCCGCCATAGCAAGCACAAAAGGCGACAGCGACAACGATAGCAGTAGCGAAGGCATAGGCAATAGTTTCGGTAGCTTTTTCAACATCTTAGGCGAAATTTTTCAATCGGCTTTCCGATGGCATACGCACTACCAAACTACGCACTACGTTATAGATGCACATGGATATACCTACCAAGAATACGACCATGTGCGCTCGCCTACCCACAAGGGCAAAAAAAGTTTTGTCGCCTCTGTCTATGATTATGTTTTTGGACCTGAAAGAGTAGAAATCGCACCTTTGGCAAATCAACAAGAGGCTGGAGCGTACATCAGGGCGCAAAAAGGCTTGATAATCGTGCCTGAAATTATCGCGTTGGCTGGCTGGAAGGGAGGCGAGGCAGAAAATTTCCTTTCTGAATTGGTAGTGCGCTATCAAGGCGAAGCCAAAATAAGCAACGAAAGTTTGCTCTATGGCGATTTTACGGACTTTGCAAGGCAAAAAACAACGAACCAAGAAGGTAAGGTCGTTTGGTATTGGCACGAATACGAACCCGAATACAAACTCACAGGCAACTCTTTTTGGCGCAATGCGGGCATTACGTTTATGTGTTTGTTCAATTTGGTCTTTTCGCTTGTGTTTATCGGGGCGCAACTCAATCCCGACCAAAGCGGTATGAACTTCACAGAGCAAGATTTTTGGATTTTTATTGTCTTGGGGTGGATTCCTTTCTTGTTTTCGGTTATTTTCTTCAGTGTGCCGTTGATGCGTTGGCTCAATATTGGCTTTTTGCACCGTAAACGCCACATGGCAAATATTCGTAAGCGCGTCATGGGGGCAATTTACCTAAGCGACAAAGAAGTTATGTCATTAAAAGAATTGCAAAGCGTTGTCAATCAAGTGAATGACATAGAAAAACTATCCGAAGAAGACATCACAAGGGCAATAAACGAAATAATTGTGGATTTTTATGGCGATATTGATTTTGATGCCAATGGAAACACCGTTTATAAATTCACACGCCTACGCGAAGAATTGAGGGAAATCAAACAACTGCGAGGCAGGCAAGATACAGACATGGGCAAAATCGTTTTCCAAACAGAATAAACCAACAAGACAACCTCCTTATGCAATACTTCCTAACATGTTTGGTTATCTGGGCAAGTACGATGCTCAAATTTATTTTCGGTCCCATTGGGGGCTATGCGGCAAAACTTACCTACCTCGAAACGGTATTGCTTACTATAGGCGGTATGATGACTGCAGTGGTGATTTTCACATTTTTAGGCAAGCAAATCAAAACTTGGCTTGCCTCCCTGCGCAGAAAAAACAAACCAAAGCACTTATTCACACCCAAAAACCGCAAGAAAGTAAAAATTTGGCGCAAATATGGCATCTTGGGCGTTGCTTTTCTTACGCCTCTCCTACTCACGCCCATTGGAGGCACACTCACTGCGGTTAGTTTTGGCGAGAAGCCGAGCAAAATATTGTTCTACATGCTTGTGAGTGCAGTTTTCTTTTCTTTCCTATTCACAGGCGCGATATATATTTTTGGCAATACACTTCTTCACCTCTTAGGACACTGACCTTATGCTGACTGTTTATCACGCTCCCGAACCTGTAGATTGGGCAAATCAACGCCCCAAAATGTTCTTGGCAGGTTCTATCGACAATGGCTCGGCTACTGATTGGCAAGCCGAATTGATTGCTGAATTGGAAAAGAAGAGCTTGCCTATAGACATACTGAACCCGCGCCGTAAACAATGGGACAGCACTTGGGACACAAGCACGCAAAACCCGCTCTTTGTCGAGCAGGTAAGTTGGGAATTGGAAGGCTTGGAAAGGGCGCAATATAACATTTTTTACTTCGCGCCCAAGACACTTGCGCCTATTACGTTGTTAGAGTTGGGCTTGCATGGCAGGCAAGGCAAGTCGATAGTGTGTTGTCCCGAAGGCTATTGGCGTAAGGGCAATGTGGACATTGTTTGCCAACGATACGGCATAACACAAGTAGAAAACCTGCAAGCATTGATAGCAAAAATAGTTGCGCAATTCTAAGAAACACTTGGAACTTTTGATGTAATACCAAAATAAAATGGAAGATGCACCCAAAACTTAACACGGAGATACAGAGAACCATAGAAATACTAAGTTCTTTGTGTAGCTCTGTGTTCCTCTGTACCTCTGTGGTATTTTTTAGGCAAGTTAATTTTTATTTTAGTATATCTTTGTTGTATCTTTGCTAATCATTTAAAAACGATACCATTACCGCCTTATGAATTTTGAACGCATTTTTGAAAACAACAAACAATGGATTGCCGAAAAGCTCGAAAACAATCCGCAATACTTCGAACAACTCGCTAAAGGGCAGACTCCCGAATATTTGTATATCGGTTGTTCGGATAGCAGGGTTACTGCCGAAGACCTCATGGGCGCGAACCCAGGCGAGATTTTTATCCATCGCAACATTGCCAACTTGGTCATCAACACCGACAGCAACCTGAACGCAGTGGTGCAGTATGCTGTGGAGCATTTGAAGGTAAAGCACATCATCATTTGTGGGCATTATGAGTGTGGCGGAGTCAAAGCCGCCCTCTACCCAAGCGACATGGGGCAACTCAACAGTTGGCTACAGACCTTGCGTGATGTGTATCGCTTGCATCAAGACGAAATGGACGCTATCACAGATGCGCAAAAGAAATTTGACCGCCTCGTAGAACTCAATGTGCAAGAACAATGCATGAACATCATCAAAATAGACCACGTGCAAAGAAGTTGGTACAAAACAGGCTACCCTCACATACATGGTTGGGTGTTTGATGTGCGTACAGGCGAGCTAATAGACCTTGGACTCGACATCACAGGGCTGTTTGCCGAAGTGCGCAAAATCTATGACCTGAAACCTTTGGAAAAGTAATTCTTTAACGTGAATTCGGAAATAAAGTGTTTGTAAGTCATTGATAGTAAATATTTTCGCTCTTGTAGTCAAATTATGGTATAGAGTTCATTTTTGAGGAAATCTAAGCCTAAATGTGCTAATACACTTCTGAAAAACGACATACCTATCACACCATCGTATTTGGATAGTTCACTTTTGAATGGATAGATACGCACCAATAGAAATTCTTGTGTATAACCCAAACTTTCAAAACTATCTAACTGATAGATCTTTGTGGCAACTGTTCCCCTCCTCTATTAGAGGCGATTGGTTCTCTTAAAATTGTAAAAAAGTGGCTATATTTGCCAGAAATGAAATATCAACTATCGCAATACATAAGTCAAATAGAAGATCCTCGTAGAAAACAAGGACAGCGTTTTAGTTTAGAAAATTTGCTGATCATTATTATCATGGGGTATTTTAATTCGCCAAAAGCAATGAGGAGGAACTTAC
>RDXI01000329.1 GCA_004292795.1 Bacteroidota bacterium
CCCTGCGCGACTACCTGCAACAGGCAATTCAACAAAAAATGAATTTGGAAATTTTAGCCTAACTTGTAGGCATTTGATTTATCAACTTCCTTGCCTACAAAAAGCACCCGAATAAAATACAATTTTGTCGGGTGCTTTTTTTATGTAAAAAAATGGATAACTTCCAATACTAATTTTGCTTGGCGGGATTGTTTCGAGGATTGTTGGGGTCGAGGCGCATTTTGGTTTGGAATACGATTTCGCGCACTACTTCGAGCATCGCCATCAAAGAATTGGCGTTCTTGTCTTTCAGTAGCAAGATTGCATCAGCTTTGCTCTTGTCGTTTTGGCGTTTGTTGGCTATCTGTATGGTAGCCGATTCGAGCTTGAGTTCCTCTTTTTTCAATAAATTTCGGGTGGCTTCCTTAAAAAGCGACTTGCCTTCGAGGGCTTTCTCGCCTATTTTTTCGTCTGCGTGCAAGAAAAACCAATTATCGGATACGGACTCTAACAACTTTGGGTTGTCAAACTTCACCATTTTTATAAAATCCTCCTTCACCAATTCGTTTTTGGTAAAATAGACCATACTATCGCGCTCCATCACGTACACTTCCCCGAAAAAAACGAGGTGGTCGGGCTTCTTTTCCAAGATGCCTGTTTGCATCAGTTTGCTTTTGAGGCTGTCGTAAATCACTTTGTTTTTGATGCCTATGCCCAGCACCATGTCGGAAGTGTGCCTTATTTCTCGAAGCGAGTCAGGCGGTAATAAATGCTCAAGGCTTTTCACATCTTTGAGCGCGATAACCATATCCCCGCTATACATTTTCACAAAATCATCGAAGGTAAGCGTGATAGAGTTCATCAAGTTAGTGGCTTTTTGTGTAAACTTGATGTCCTTCAAAAATTGCGCAATGCCTTCAGGTTTTACGCCTATGCCCACGACCATAGCGGGCTTTTGGATAGGCAAGTTTTCTATCAAGGTTTTGTTTACAGAGCCAGAAAGAAGTGTTTTGTAGTCTTGAAAAAGTTTGGAATTGGTAAAATATTCGGTGGCTACACTTACCTCCCCATCATCAAAATTGGCACGAAGGTGCATATAATTGTCTTGCAGGTGCATATCGTCTATCCATTCCTTGAGCTTGGGCGCGTCCCCCATCTTGGCTATGTTCAGCCACATAGAAAGGTCTTGGTCGTTTTTAACGGCTTTCACAAAATTATTTTTGCTTTTAATCAACATTTCGCTATCTTTCAGGGTAGTCAAACGCCTAAAAAGTTCGCGGAGTTGGTTTTCATTGGCGGCGTGTGGCGAGTTGATGTATAACAAGTGTTTTTTGTTCCATGCAAGCATACTGCGGTTGCGCAGGGTAAAATTATAGTCCTTGAAGCTCTCTATGACAAGGTTAGGATTGACGCTTTTTAAGAACTTTTCGAGGTTTCGTTTGCTCAATAGTAGGATAGACAAAGCTGTATAGTTTTGTTCGCCTTGCAAGATATTTCCAAACAAAAAAGCCTTCCCACTTGCCAGAAAGAGCGGGTTTTTGGTTGTGTCTTGGCTGAGGTCTATGTCCAATTCACGCTTCAAAACGTCCTTCCATTCGGGTATTTGGTAGGTAGCACGCAAGACATTGGCACGCGAGGCATAGAAGACATCATGCGGAATACAGCGCATAGAAGGGACTTTGGAACAGCCCACCAAAACGATACATCCCAATACAAACAAAAAGCGCGAAAAAATAATCATAAATCCTACTAAAGCGTTAGGTCTTGCAAAGTTAGCAAAAACAACGCTACTTTATTTGTTATCATAAAAAAAGTTGTGCAAATTTGCTTGCTATTTACTTATCTTGCACCCATGTCTGCGACAAACTCCCGTATAATAGGGTTATTTTGCTTATATTTCTTCGCTATATCCGCGCTTCAAGCCCAAGATGTGTTGGAGTTGGAGCGACAGTATAGGCTTTTGCTGGATAGCAAAGGCAGAATACAACAAATGCGCCAAGTAGATTATATATTTTCGAATCACACCTTAGATAAAGTACACAAAAATATAGACAGTGCGAGGAACATAGCTATCCATTTTCTTGAAAAAAAACTTGTGAAAAGTGCAAAAAATGATATATTTTATCTCATTCAAGCAAAATTAGGGGCTATGTATGCGCAAGGCAAAAACGCTACGCAAAGTATTCGTGCCTTTCAACACATCGACAAAGCCTTGCCTACCCAAGATGTGTATATCACGTATTATTACCATAACCAAAAAGTAGAACTGCATAATTTCTTGAAAAGGCGCGACTCGGTCATGTACCACGCGCAACAAATGTCAGAAATAGGGGCAGAACTACAAAATGACTCCTTGCAAATAGCGGCGTATAGAGTATTAGGAGGTGTTTCTTATGGGGCGAAGAACTATAGCGATTGTCGGTATTATTTCAAAAAAGTAATAAATTATTGCCTCCAACACAAGGAAAAAGATGTAAGGCACAATGCCATCACACTTACCAATACTATAGGGCTTGCCTACAAGCATGAGAAAAAATATGACTCGGCTCGCTACTATTATGAAAGAGGATTAAGTTTAGCCAAAAAGTACAAAGACACTACTTGGATTGGTATTATATTAGGAAATACAGGCGAAACATACCATGTTGAGAAACAATACGCCAAAGCCTTGCCGTATCTTTTGCAAGATTTAGCCTATACCACAAGGCATTATCACCTCCAAAAGAACAAAAAACTGAACAATATCGCCATCAATGCTATAGCGGGTATTGCAGGTGTGTATATAGGCTTGGGGGACATGAAAAATGCTAAAGTCTATTTGGACAGTGCGCAAATGCACTTGCCTAATGAACCGCGTACTTTGCGCCTGATATACGAAAATTGGGCATTGTATTATGAAAAAATAGGCGATTATCGCCTCGCCTACGAATACAACAAAAAATATCATGTGGTCATGGATACGCTCCTTAGCCGTGAGAATACACAGAAAAACAATGAACTTGCTGTTCAAATTAACTTCGATAAACAACGTAAGAAGATAGAATCCTTGCATAGCCAAACCGAAAAGCAAGCACGCGAAAATGCCCAACAAAACTATATATTAGGTGGAATTGCCTTCGTTTTGATACTTAGCATATGCTTTATTTATTTCTTGTATCAACAAAATTTGCAACGCAAACGCACCAATCACTTGCTTTCGGAGCAAAAAGCGGAAATTACCACACAAGCCGAAGAGCTACTCGCTATGAATGAGCAGTTGGTCGACCTTGACCAATTCAAGCAAAACCTAACAAGTATGATTGTGCATGACTTGAAAAACCCTTTGAACGCCTTGCTCAATCTTTCAGAAATACCAAGCCTCGAACAAAACAAACTTGTCAAAGGATATAGTACCCAAATGCTACAACTTGTGTTGAATATTCTTGATGTGCAGAAGTTTGAGGAGGCTAAAATGGTCTTGGACAGACACGAGGCGAATTTGGCGAATGTGTTGGGAGAGGCTTGTAGGCAAGTCGAGTTTATGGCAGTACAAAAAAATATCGAACTGCAAATCCACGCCTCGCCTACGCTTCATGCTACGGTAGATATTGAAATTATCACACGAATTTGGGTAAATTTGCTGACCAATGCCTTGAAATACAGCCCACAAAATAGCACGATTATGCTTTCCATTAGTTTCGAGGCAGGCAAGGCGTATTGCAGTGTGCAGGACGAAGGCAAGGGGATTCCTGCGGATAAATTGGACTTGGTTTTTCAAAAGTTTGTGCAACTTGAGCCTTCTATGCGCAAAAATTATCGCTCTACGGGCTTGGGGCTTAC
>RDXI01000330.1 GCA_004292795.1 Bacteroidota bacterium
TAATGCCCTCCACCCTAAGGGTTAAACGTGGATTGTTCCTTGTTTAATAAATTGATTTACAATATTTTAGCTCTAAATCTAATTCCGAATTCACGTTAATTATGGCAATTAAAAAAAAAGCTACCCAAAAAGGGTAGCTTTTCTTATTTTTTTTGATGTTCTTATGCCTCGAGTACGAGCTTGCCTGTGTTCTTGCCTTCGAACAACATCATCAGGGTAGGCAAGAATTCTTTAACGCCTCCTTGTACGATTTGCTCGCGGGATTTGAGCTTGCCTTCCATGAGCCAGCCCGCCATTTCTTGGATAGCAGGCAAGGCTTGATTCATATAGTTCAAGACGATAAAGCCCTCTAACTTCGCGCTGTTTACCAAAAGCGATAGGTAGTTTTTGGGTGCATAGCTTTCGGTAGCATTGTATTGTGAGATAGCCCCACAAAGCGGAATACGCGCAAATTTGTTGATTTGGGTAAGCACTGTATCCAAAATCTCGCCTCCCACGTTGTCGAAATAAATATCGATTCCGTTGGGGCAATGTTGGCGCAATGCCTTGCCTACGTTTTCCACTTTGTAGTTGATGCACGCATCAAAGCCGAGTTCGTTCACCACATACTCGCATTTTTCTTTCTCGCCTGCTATGCCCACGACATGACAGCCTTTGAGCTTGCCTATCTGCCCTACAATCATACCCACTGCACCCGCCGCGCCTGAAACTACCAACGTTTCGCCTGCTTTGGGCAAACCAACGTGTAACAAACCAAAATAAGCCGTTAGTCCTGTGATGCCCAACGTACCCAAAAACATAGGCAAGGGTGCAAGTTGCGGGCTTACTTTCATCAGGTCTTTTCCATTGGAAACCAAGTAATCTTGCACGCCTGCGCTCCCAAATACGAACTCGCCTACAGCAAAATTGGAATTGTTCGAAGCCACTACTTCGCTGATAGTGCCAGCACGCATTACATCACCGAGTTTTACGGGGGGCAGGTAAGACTTCACGTCATTCATCCAACCGCGCATAGCGGGGTCAAGCGATATATAACGGGTTTTGAGCAACATCTCGCCTTCTTGGGGCGTGGGAATAGGCTCTTCGGTAAAAGCAAAATCACTTGCTTTGGGCATACCCACAGGGCGATGCATCAAACGACATTGTAAATTCATGGGTAAAAAGGTTTTTTGGGCAAAGATAGGTTTTTCTTTGTAACTTGGGCAAAGTTTAAAACTTCATCTAAGCCTCATATTGTTATTTTTTTGCTATTTTTGTGTATGCTTTACGACCTTGCCTTGCCTACTGCCCCGCGCTTGCCTATAGTGATAAGCGTGCCACATGGCGGAACTGCTTTTCCTGATGATTTGGTGGCGAAGTTCTTGCCTGAAAAAATCCAAGACCTCGATGATACAGATTGGTTCGTGCCGTTGCTGTATAGTTTTGCGCCTGCTATGGGCATCACGCTTATCTCGGCGCGTTATCATAGGTGGGTGATTGACCTCAATAGACAACCTGACTCCGCGCCTTTGTATCAAGATGGACGTGTAATAACAGGTTTGGTAACGACTACGGACTTTTTGGGAAACGCTTTGTACAAAGAGGGTAACGAACCTAATGCAGAGGAGATAGCAAGGCGTTTGGAGCAATATTTTGTGCCTTATCACGCTAAAATAGAGGAGCTTTTGGCAGATTTGCAGACAGAATTTCCCCATGTGTTGTTGTATGATGCCCATTCTATCCGCCAATTTGTGCCAAGTATCCGCCAAGATGCCTTTCCTGATATGATTTTAGGGACAAATGACGAAACATCTGCCCACCCTCGCCTGATAGAAACCGCCCTTGCCTGCCTGCGCGAAGGCAAGTATGAAGTGGCACATAACAATCCTTTCAAAGGAGGATACATTACGCGCCATTTTGGAAACCCTGCGCAAAATAGGCACGCTTTACAGTTAGAAAGGGCAAAAATTCATTACATGGACGATTCCGAAAGAGCTTATCACCCCGAAAGAGCTACAGAAATGCAAGGCATATTGCAAAATATGTTCGCTGAACTTGCTAAAGTATTGGGGACGCTATGAGGTGGCTGTTTGGCTTACTTATTTTGGCTTGCCTGCCCCTGTCCTTGCCTGCCCAACAGCCGTATATGTGGCGTTTGACAGACGAAGACGGGTTGCCGAGTATGAGTGTGTATGATGTGTTTCAAGACTCGCGGGGCTATATGTGGTTTGGCACAGAGTCGGGCATTTGCAGATTTGATGGGCGTGCTTTTAAGGTGTATCCCGCGCCTTCTGCCAAGTCGCGCTCTGCTACTTCGATAGCCGAAGACCGTTATGGCAATATATGGTTTCGCAATTTTGCCAAACAAATCTTTAGTATTGAGCAAGAGAAGGTTATGGAAATGCAAATGCCCGAAGGCATCAAAGACGCGCTTGGGTATCAATTTTCGCAGGGCGATTCTTTGTTTTTGATGGATTGGAATATGCTTTATGTAACGTCCACAAAGCACAAAAAATGGCAAAAAGTGACAAACTTTCCTGCCAAAAACAATCTTCTTTGGGAAATACACAGCCACCATGATAAAAGCCTTTGGGTATTTTCGGATAAAGAAATACACTGTTATCGTGCAGGCAAGTTCACACGCATTAGCCAAACAGAACATCCGAAGCGTTTTTTTTCAAAGGGCAAAAAATTATATACCTTTGAAGATACTCGAAGGCGTATGCTTGTATGGGAAGGCGAGCAGGCAAGGCAGGTGTTGGATAGTCGCACCTTCGAGGAAATGAGCAAGCAACTTATACATTCCTTGTATATCGACAATGCGCACAATTATTGGTTTGCTACATCTACAGGCGTTTTTGGTTATGATGTGGCAGGCAAGCCTTTGTTCGCAGGCAAGCCTCTATTGCCCAATATCGATGTTTCGCATATCTTGCAAGACCGCGAAGGCGTGTATTGGATTAGTACCTTGAAAGAAGGCGTTTTTGTGATGCCTCAATTAGATATTCAGCTATTCAACACGCAGAATAGCAACTTGCCTACCGAAGCCGTAAATTGTTTGGGCGTGCAGGATAATCGACTTTTATTGGGATTTAATAACGGCTCTTTGGGACTTTTTGATGCGCAAAAAGGTATGTATTTTGCTTACCAAACCCAACGCAAACAACAGGTAGAAACGTTTTATTATCACCCTTGGCACAAGAAATTGTATGTCAGTGCAGGAACATTGTTGGTCTTCGAACCCAATAATCCCACGCCTACTGATTCATATTTTTCTGGTTCAATCAAAAAAATAGCTTTCCTGAACGAAAAAGATGCCATTCTTGCGGCAGGGGGAGAAGCTAAAATGGTGCGACTCTATCCCAAAGTAGCTTTTGAGCCTCCCTTAGACCGCGAATGGCATAAATATTACAAAGTAGCGAAAGGAAGCAATGAAACACAGCCCTATCCTATTTATTCTATACAATTATTGAGCAAACGCACAAGGAGCGTCTGGGTAGATAAACAAAAACAAGAGTTTTGGATTGCTTCGGTTGATGGCTTGTTGCTGTATCAAAAGGGCGGAGTGCGTGAGGTGTTTGATGAAAAAGGCAAAGCGATTTATGGCATTAGCTTCGGACAAACGGCTGATGGTACGATTTGGGTAGGTACAATAGAACAAGGATTGTATGCCATTCGTGACCAAAAGATAGTGGCACATTTTACACAAGATAAGGAATTGACAGGCAATTTTTGCAAGACACTTTGGGCAGAGGGTAGGCAAGTTTGGTTCAGCACAGGCAAAGG
>RDXI01000331.1 GCA_004292795.1 Bacteroidota bacterium
TTATAGGGCTACAAAGATATAGCCCCGCTGGGGCAAGCCTATTCAATCCATTGATTTACAATATTTTATATTTAAATCTAATTCCGAACTCACGTTATTATTATAAGTTTAATAGGTTTACTTTCAAAGGGGGGGGGGTGGAGAAGGTAATACTCGGAGTCTCTTTGATGGCTATGGGGCATAATTTTAGAAAAATGGCAACCAAAGCCCGCAAAAACCTTCTTTTGTATTTTTTGTACCTCAAAAGCCTCTTTTTTACAAACAGACAGGCAAGAGTGTACCAAAAATACGCCCTATAACAAAAAAAGACTGCCCTTTTTGGACAGCCTCTTTCTTTATTGTATCACTAATTTTTTCGTTCCTATTTTTGAGCCTTGCATCATTTGTACGATATACAAGCCTGCTTGTAGGTTGCCCGTTTTCATCGTAATTTCGCCATTGCCTTCTTGAAGGGTTACGAGCTGTTTTCTCAAGCGATTGCCCATCATATCTGTTATCACGATGCTTGCCTGCCCTGCCTGCAAAGCGTGGTAGCCCAAGCTAAACTCGCCTCCACGACTCACAGGGTTTGGCTTCAACTTCAAATCAAAGTCTTCGATAGAAGGTATCAAAACCGTAACAACAGAGCCTCTTTTCTCGAAGCCATCATTGTTTACAATGATAAGACGATAAAAAAGTTGTTTTACGCCTACAGGCAAGCGCGAGTCGATAAACTCATAGTTGGCATACCCTGTTACATTTTTCGCATCAACTGCACCAATGCTTACAAAGTTTACACCATCGATGCTTCGCTGTACTTGGTAATGGCTTGTCGTACCCTCGCCTACTGTTGTCCAAAGCACTGCTACCTTATCGCCCAATAAATTAGCTGTAAAGTCTATAGTGCTTGCCATAAGCGGAATACCCGTTTCTTTTCCATCAGTGGAGAGTGCGCAAGGATCGCCTTTGAGCAAGCGGTCAAACGTTTCAGCGTCTGCCGCATCACATTTGCGGAAGCTAATGCCATCTATGCCTATATCATTTCCGTTTTTGGTCAATGACAAGTTCTCCACACACAAGTTCATCTCTCTCACAAAACGCGGAGCGCGATATACACAACGTACCAATACCCAGTTATCAGGGCGTTCAGGAATGAGGAAAGACGCGCCTAATACTTTGAGGCGGGCATTCAGATTTTCCGCTACGTTTTCTGAACCGCTCCAGCCATTGTTTTGGCTCAAGTTGCAAGACATCGCCGCGCCATACGAAGGAGGACGAAGACCTTCTGAAACAAGCGCAAAACGGCGGTTATTGCCAGGTCGGGGCAAATGACGTACACGTTGGTTTACATTTTCTTCTGGAAACCAAGAGGTTAGATTGACATCTGTAAGACCGGGTAGGCGAGTCAAACGCTGGTTGTCTGCCCCTGTATCTCCGTTGGCTGTAGTGTAAATATCGCGCTCTGTAGGCAAGCTACCGGGGTTGTTGGGGTCTTCCATGTCGCACACTGTTAAGCGAAGTTGTGGTACATCAAGGTTACGCCCCGCACTAATCATATTCTGCACCCAAATAGAGAACATATAATAGCTCACATCATTCACATCAGTAGAAGCACGAGGCACTGTTTGACACCACATTTTGCCAGGTGGCAAGTTACTTGCGGGGTTGTATGAACCATTGAGTATCATAAAGTTAGCTTCTGAAGCACTTGGGTAAGTGGCAGGCATACCATTTTCAGTATAGTCAAAAGGGCGCGGTCCTGTATTATTGGCTGCAACATCATCAGTAGTTGTAGTTGTGTTGAATTGCCCAACAGTAACAATACCAACAGATGTCCCGCCTGAAGATGTGCCTACAGTAGAACCGCTCTCCAACGTTACCACACCGCAAGGTTCATTGTTTAATCCAGCTCCTGTCAAGCAATAGCTTGCCTGCGGTTCGCCTCCGCCAGTGCGCCCTCCGTAGCCTGAATATCCTTTGCCAAAACAGAACCAGTCTTCTTTCAGTGTCCAAGGACTATGGCGTACCGCATACAAACCTTCGGGACCAAACTCACCACGACCACCATGATTTCTGAAACCCCAGAAACTACCTTCTTGTGCTGTATTGTAGGCATTATTAGCCCCTATGCCACCACCTTCTCTCACATACCCATAATCAGTAGCAAAAGCGGCTACCCCTGATGGTCTTGTAGCATCTCCAAATACACCATCTATATCATTGGGGTAAGCGTCATTTGTCCCAATGTCAGGTATTCTCATAATGCCCAAAGAACGTGCAATATTGTAATTTCTCACACTATTCGCATTTGCATTCAAAGTAGCATTGTCAGAAGTTGTATTCACAACGTTCATATTATTGGGTGCTGTTGTGGTTGGATTGGCAGGGTTGAAGGCGGCGGCATTTGGACGCATATTGGTATAATCCCAGTTGGTAGCATTGGGTTCCATATAGCGCACACCAGGCCAATTCTGAAAATCTCCATCATACACCATTTCACTTCCCAAGTTACAAGTAGCGGCAGGGAATACTCGAAGACGCCCTACCAATGTACTGGGTATATTTTCGTTGTGAACATTCATCACACGCACATAATAGGTTCGGGCTTTGGTAATAGGCAAGCTACTTGGCTCCGCGCCATTGCTGTAAGTTGTATTGATGGTAGCCGTTTCTGCCCCTATGAACACCGAATTTTGACAATCCAACAAGAACAAACCACCTCTGTTTGGATTGGCTGTGGATACAGGATTTGAAGCTCCATACGCATTACAGTTCAGCGTAAGGTTCGTTTGCCCATTGTCGCGTACCCAACTTGTGCCAGTGGGTATTTCAGGCGAGGTATAAATAGCGATAGCCGCGTTGCGAGCAGGCAAGAAACCTGCATTATCGAACTGCACAGTTACAGATGAATAATTTGCCCCTACTGGCACAGTAAATTGCATCCACGCATCAGAACGAATAGGGAATGAGCCATTAGAACTTGGATTACTTCCGCCCGGCGAAACACAGTTAGGAATGGTTGTGCTGGGCAAACTCTCGCCTGTAGGGGGATTAGAGCCATCATGTCCAATGGTAAAATTCTTGAACTCGCCTTCCAATGCGCCATAATCATTCAAGGGAAAGGAACAAGTTTCATTCGAGATGTCTGTCCCATAATACACACACATACTCCCTATCAAGGTCTTGCCTGCTGTTTTGTTCAAAATACGAACATAGTAGGTTTCATTGCCTGAACCGTGAGTCATAGGCAAGCCACCTATGTTGTGTGTTTCGATACCTTCTGTACCTGCTGGAACAACATCTTTACAAGCCAGTTGAGTAAAGGCATTCTCATCTCCACAATCTGTAGTTTGGTACACTACCAAACCCGCATTTGCCGCTACATCACTTACTCCGTTGCGGGTATCATATTCTATCGTGAAATTGTTGGGGTGATTGGGGCGAATGGTGTTTTGCGCACACACACACTTGTCTGCGGCTGTGCCTGTTCCACCCAACGCATTATCTGTCCCCAAATCCAATGAATAAGGACGCGGACACACGCCACCCGTAACAATAGGCATATAGGTATCATCTAAGGTATTGTATGTAGCATCTAAACCACGACTATACACATACCCTGCAGGCACACACCTATCTGTAAAGCCTGTTTCAACGTTATTTTGGCAAACATAGCCTGTTGCACAAGTACAACCCACACCCGCCACAGGCGAGGCGGAGATAGCGGGTGGCGTACAATTATTGGTCGCATTGCTTCCACACTCGCATACATCTG
>RDXI01000332.1 GCA_004292795.1 Bacteroidota bacterium
GCCCGCATACTTGGCTCATGACTTACGATAATTGTGAATATATCAAAAATTTGTTTTCCTTTGCCCATGTAAACGATTGGAGTCTTACCTACGGCATGCGCAATCAAACCAAAAACTCTACTCAAATAGGCAAGGAAGTTTTTATATCAAACTTTCCTATCCAACTAATACAAAACAACGCTGAAAAATTGCAAATCACTCTTTACTAATGATATTATGAGTCAATACATTGAGAAAACTGTTTCAGAAGAAAAGAACCGTATTTATCTTTCTTTTCGCATAGAACAGGAAAAAATTTTAGCTATAGGCGAAAAGATGAATGAAATCAATGAATCTGCCTATATGAATGGTTATAACTGGGAAGCCTTCTTGAATTATTATGTGGGCAAGTACAATGCTGACATCTTAACAGGCATGGAAAGTGATCCCGAAGCAGGAGGTTATTATGCTTATTGGGAATATTCGCCTGAAAATGAAAAAAGAGCCGATGAATTGGTAGCCATCATTCAAAACCTCATCGAAAATGAAGCAATTTTGTATAAAATTGTAGCGGAAGATGGTGATGAAATTGAATGGGATTAGTTTTTGGCTTATTTTATATTATTTCCTAAACTTCAAATCTTTTTCCTTAATATATGGCAAATCAATATGATGTAATTGTGGTGGGCAGTGGACCTGGCGGATATGTAGCCGCTATTCGTGCCTCGCAACTTGGCTTGAAAACAGCCGTTGTAGAACGCGAGTCGTTGGGCGGAATATGCCTCAACTGGGGTTGTATTCCCACCAAAGCCCTGCTCAAAAGTGCGCAAGTGTTCGAATATATCCAACACGCCCAAGACTACGGCATCGAAGTAGGCGAGTCGAAAGCGAACTTCGAGGCAATGGTAAAGCGTAGCCGAGATGTAGCGGGCGGTATGAGCAAAGGCATACAATTCTTATTCAAGAAAAACAAAATAGACGCCATCTTTGGCAATGGCAAACTCTTGAAAGGCAATCAAGTAGAAGTTACTGATGCAGAAGGCAAGAAAGCCACCTACAGCGCGAAGCACATCATCTTGGCTACAGGTGGACGCGCCCGAGAACTGCCCGCGCTGAAGATTGACAACGAAAAAATCATAGGCTACCGCAAGGCAATGGTACTCGAAAAACAACCTAAGTCGATGGTAGTCGTGGGTTCGGGTGCTATAGGCGTAGAGTTCGCGTATTTCTATAGCTCTATCGGCACAAAAGTTACGATTGTCGAATTTATGCCCAACATTGTGCCTGTGGAGGACGAAGAAATCTCGAAAGAGCTTGCCAAAATCTACACCAAAAAAGGCATCAAAATTATGACCAATGCCGAAGTTACTGCTGTAGATACCAAAGGCGAAGGTTGCAAAGTGAAAGTAAAAACGGCTTCAGGCGAGGAAACTATCGAGTGTGATGTCGTTCTTTCGGCTGTGGGCGTGATAGCCAACATCGAAAACATTGGCTTGGAAGAAGTAGGCGTAAAAACCGACAAAGGCAAGGTTGTAGTCGATGAGTTTTACCGCACCAATGTAGCAGGCGTATATGCCATTGGCGACATTACCGCAGGACAAGCATTGGCACACGTAGCTTCTGCCGAAGGTATCATTTGCGTGGAGAAAATAGCAGGGCATCACCCCGAAGCATTGGACTACAACAACATACCGGGCTGTACATATTGCTCGCCTGAAATCGCGTCTGTAGGCTATACGGAGAAAAAAGCCAAAGAAGCTGGCTATGAAGTGAAGGTAGGCAAGTTTCCTTTCAGCGCGTCAGGCAAGGCAAGCGCGGGCGGAGCCAAAGAGGGCTTTGTGAAAGTGATTTTTGATGCTAAGTATGGCGAATTCTTAGGTGCGCACATGATAGGCGCAAACGTTACGGAAATGATAGCCGAAATCGTAGTAGCGCGCAAGCTCGAAACTACAGGTCACGAAATCGTCAAATCCGTACACCCTCACCCCACTATGTCAGAGGCAGTGATGGAAGCCGCCGCTGCCGCGTATGGCGAGGTTATTCACTTGTAATTTTCTTTGATATAATGTAACGCGCTACATTTATGTCTTTCAAAGCCACGCTATAAACGTTTGATGCCAAACCTACGCAACAAATGCTTATAACGTGGCTTTATCAATACACAAACAAAATAGCATACAAGTGGTTAATACGATATGAGCAAAAATATACTTGTCATAGGCGCGAGTTCGGGCATCGGGCTATCGCTTGCGCAACAACTTGTAGCCGAGAATCATCACGTTTGGGTAGCTTCGCGTCGAAAGCCTGAAGTATCTGCGTCTTACCTGCCTTTGGACATCACAAAGCCCATAGAAAACGCGCTTGATTCCTTGCCTGAAGCCCTGCATGGCGTGGCGTATTGCCCTGGCACTATCAACTTAAAACCTTTTCATCGCTTGACTGAGGAAGAGTTTTTGCAAGACTTTCAGGTGAATGTGATGGGCGCGGTTCGAGTTTTGCAGGCAGTTTTTCCTCGCCTACGCAAAGAAGGCGGAAGCGTAGTATTGTTTAGCACAGTCGCCTCTGCGTTGGGTATGAATTTTCATAGCAGTATCGCCATAGCGAAGTCGGCTATAGAAGGGCTTACCAAATCGCTTGCGGCAGAATGGGCAACGTATCAAATACGGGTAAATGCCATTGCGCCCTCATTGACCGATACGCCCCTTGCCTCCAAAATACTGACCAATGACGAAAAACGCGAAACGTCAGGCAAGCGTCACCCATTGGGGCGTGTAGGCAAGGCAGAAGAAGTAGCCGAGCTTGCGCATTTCTTGCTATCCGACAAAACCGCGTGGATTACGGGGCAAATCATAGGCATCGATGGCGGTATGGGTTCGTTGAAACCTTAGTTTGTGCAAAATAACCAAAAAAAAGCTATCTTTGCACTCTCTAAAAACCATTTTATAACTCTATCAATGATTACGGTTGAAAATATATCGTTGCGCTACGGAAAGCGTGTGCTGTTCGAAGACGTGAACGTGAAATTCGTAGCGGGTAACTGCTACGGCATTATTGGCGCAAATGGAGCAGGAAAATCTACTTTTCTCAAAATCCTTTCAGGTGAGATAGATGCCACCACAGGCAAGGTGCAAATCCCCAAAGGGGCGCGTATGGCTGTTTTGAAGCAAAACCACTACGAATATGATGCTATCCCTGTATTGACTACGGTTATGATGGGACACACCAAACTCTGGCAAGTGATGCAAGAAAAAGATGCCATTTATGCCAAAGCGGATTTTACTGAAGCTGACGGCATCAAAGCCTCCGAACTCGAAAGCGAATTTGCAGAGCTAAACGGCTGGATGGCAGAAAGTGACGCGGCAGAAATGCTCTCCGCGCTTGGCATCAAAGAAGACAAGCACTATAGTTTGGTGTCGGAAATGAACGGACCCGAAAAGGTAAAAGTGCTATTGGCGCAGGCTCTTTTTGGCAATCCTGACATCTTGTTGCTTGATGAACCTACCAACGACTTGGACATCGAAACGATAGCGTGGCTCGAGGACTTTTTGGCAGATTTTAAAAACTTGGTTTTGGTTGTTTCTCACGATAGGCATTTCTTGGACTCGGTGTGTACTCACGTGGCAGATATTGACTTTGGCAAGCTACAAGTTTATACAGGCAATTATACCTTCTGGTATGAATCGAGCCAACTCGCCGCCAAACAACGCTCTGACCAAAACAAAAAAGCAGAAGAGAAGAAAAAAGAACTCCTCG
>RDXI01000041.1 GCA_004292795.1 Bacteroidota bacterium
CCCCTCAGCGCCGATGGTACTGCGGTCAAACGTGGGAGAGTAGGTCGATGCCAGATTTGATATATGAAGCCCCTCTATGTAATGTAGAGGGGCTTTTTTTATGCGACAAAGGGAGGGCAAACTAAAGACCTTGCCTACAAACTTGCCTACCATAAGCACCTACAGCACACAAATACGATTTTCCACAAAAAATTAGGCAACATGCTATTGTTTCACAATTTTTTATTGCAATTTTGGAAAAAAATTGAAAGTGCCTTATGAAAAGTAAAATATGCCTTGTTACAGGAGCTAATTCGGGTATTGGCTATGTTACTACATTGGAGCTTGCCAAAAGAGGGGCGAGGGTGGGTATGGTGTGCCGTAGCGCAGAAAGAGGCGAGGAGGCAAGGCAAAATATCATTGCCCAAACACAGAATGACCGTATAGACCTTTTTATTTGCGATTTTGCGGTGCAAAGCCAAATACATACTTTAGCCCAAGAAATAAAGGCAAAATATGAACGCCTTGATGTGCTTGTAAATAACGCGGGACTGATAGGCAATGAGCGCGAACTTACGCCTGATGGCTTGGAGCTTACCTTCGCGGTTAATCATTTGGGGTATTTTATCTTGACAAATTTGTTGAAAGACTGTTTATTGAGAAGCCCTGAAGGGCGTATTGTGAATGTATCTTCCGAAATGCACCGTTTCACTAAGTTAGACTTTGATAATCTACAATCTGAAAAGAGCTATACAAGCATCAAAGCGTATGGCATTTCTAAACTGTGTAATATCTTGTTTACCAAAGAATTAGCCAAAAGATTGAAGGGTACAAATTTAGTTACGAACTGTTTGCACCCTGGAGCAGTGGCAACCAATTTTGCCAACAAAGCCAATGGCTTTCTAAAATTTTTGTTTAAATTCAGCAAACCTATTTTTCTTTCTCCCGAACAAGGAGCGAGAACGGTTGTGTATCTTGCTACTGAAGACGAAGCGGCGCAATATACTGGCGAATATTGGGAAAAAAATAAAATCAAAAAACCTTCTCTTGATGCGCTAAACGAAGCGTATGCAACCAAAATATGGGAAATTAGCACTGAACTTGCCTCCCTACAAGGGCAAACATTTTGAAACATATTATTCTGTAAATCAATACCTTACCTACTCCATTATTCAAAAAATGCGTAAATTCTCTACTCTTTTGTTGGGCTTGTTGTGTTTGAGCCTTGTGTTCGGTGCTTGCACGCGCAAAGCATTGGTCATCAATCAATTTTCTGATGATGATTGCCCCGTTTCAGACTCATCGAGCTATTATGACTCGTTGTTGGTTGCTTCTGTTCAGAAAATGAACATAGACACTACAAACTGTCAAGCCAAACTAACCAAACGCTTTTCGAAACGTGCCATTGCCATTGCTGAAAATTTGGGGGTAAAAAGTTTGCTTTGTGAACTACAAAGATTAGAAGATAACAAGGCAAGTGAATTGGAGATTTTGAAAATCAAACAAGAACTACAAGGGCGCATTACGGTAGGATTGGCTGATATAAACAGCAGTTTGTCGGAAATGGAGTGCCAAACAATACGCACCCGTGAACTCCAATTACACTTATCGGATTGGATAGATACACGTCTGAACAGAGCCAATACGTATGCGATATTGTCGGGAGGCGTAAGTGCGATAATTGCAGGTTTGATAGCTACGAAGGTTATCAAAATCACTGAAGAAAATGATGCCGCCAACATCACAGAGCAAAGTATCGGCATGACAGGTGCAGTGATAGGGACTTACTATAGCTTTCGCGCTGTGGCTATTCATAGGAAAGTAGCGTTTAATCACCCACGCAATCACATTGCTTGTGTTTATGAAAACCAAAATAAAAATGGCTTATTCTCTCCTTTTTTGTGGAAGTTTATGACCAAAACCTTTGTAAAAGACGGTAAGCCCACTACAGGCGTGCAAGAAATCTTGGAGAAATGGCATCAGTTAGGAATCCCGACTGAAAAAGAGGAAGAGGACTATCAAGAAAAAACCAAACTTTTCTCAAGCTTGGGAGGCGAGTATGAAGTAGATGACCTCGATAACCGTATTGAGATGTACGACATCTTGCGCGAAGAAATTTCGCTTATCAATTATGACCTCAAACGCCTTCAACAAGAAATTTTGATAGGCTATAAACAATAAAAAGAGAGTTAAGAGTTAAAAGTTATTGGTTCTTCTAAAATTTATACAGAACATAACGTTTGGTGAGGACACCAAACGTGGAAAACGCTATGTTTGGTGTCTTCACCAAACAATTCACGCGGCTTTCCGTAAAAAATATAGAAGAACCTAGTTATTTATATAGCTTTAACTCCTAATTCATAACTCTTAACTCATAACTCCCTTGTATGCTTCACGTTGAAAATCTGACTATTCATTACCGCGAAAAACAGGTTTTGAACAATCTATCCTTCGAACTTCCTGCTCACAAACTTATTGGCATCATAGGGGCAAATGGTTCGGGCAAAACAACTTTGCTCAAAGGCGTGATGGGCTTGTTGCCCCTGACTACAGGCAAGGTGCAAATCTTAGGCGAGTCGCTTGCTTCGGTTCGAGATAGGCTAAGCGTGTTTGGAGCAAGTACAGCTTACAGAGTTTTCAAAAAGGCAAATTTCAAAACTTTCTGGTGGGCAACAACAGCGCGTTTTTTTGGCGCGGGCTTTGGCGCGTCAAGCCGATTTGTACTTTCTTGATGAACCTTTTGCGGGGGTAGATATGGCTACCGAACAAACTATTATACGAATTTTGAAAGAAATGCGAGATGCAGGCAAGAGCATTGCTGTAGTGCATCACGACCTCAATACAGTTACCGATTATTTCGATAATGTGCTTTTGCTTACGCCTGAAGGCGTTTTGGTAGGCAAGACTGCCGAAGTATTCACACCCGAAAATCTACAAAAAGCCTTTGGAGGCAAGTTAGTAGGTTTTTGAGTGAAATCGTTTTCGTATTAAAAATAAACCTTTTTAGTAAAAATAAAAAACATACAAGCAAACATTGTGTTATCATACCAATAAATAATAGGGCATTTTTTCATTTTTTATTGGTTATGCGGGTACGCATTGTTTTCGCGCTGAAAAATAAGGGAGGCGCAGTCCCTTTTCATCATCAAATGCTCCTTTCGAGCTTCATTCAAACACAATTAGCAGGAAGTGAGCAAAAAGATTATACTTTTTACAACTTTTCGGGGTTGAAGGGGCAAACCAAAGTGAGTCGGGTTGGTTTACAATTTTATTCATCGAAAGTTACTTTAGTCGTATCGAGTTTGAGCAAGGCTTGGATTGATACACTGATACGCACTATTTTCGCACAAACACAGGTCGAAATTGGCAATCTTTTGTTGATTCCTGAGCGCGTAGAGTTGGAAATGCCTCCTTCATTTGAGTTTCAGATGAAGTACGTTTGCATCTCGCCTATGGCGGTCATAGGGATAGACAACGACCATTATACTGCGAAAAAATTTATCTCGCCTGAAGATGATGCTTTTTCTGACCTTTTGTATGAAGTATTGATGAAACGTATGGAGCAAACAGGGCTTTATACGACAGAGCAGTTAGCAGAGTTTTACAAGTTTCAAGTCTTGCCTGACAAACAATATTTGCAAAAAATAAAAGCAGACGACAAAAAATTTGCGCGTATTTATACTATTCAACAAGGCAAAAACAAGCACGAATTTAGGGCTTATACCTTGCCTTTTACGCTGTATGCTGATGCAACAGTGCAAAAGTTTTTGTTCGAATGTGGCATAGGCTATCACACCGAAGAAGGCTTTGGCATGATTGATTATATACAAAGTGAAATGCCCAAAAATACGATTCCGTATGAATTGGAAGGAGTAATACAAAAAATGTAAGGTTTATAATTCTTCTACGATTTTATCAATATCTAAATCGGGTTCTTCGTCTTCGCTTGCTTTTTTGCTTGGCGGAGGCGAATTTTCTTCTTCTTGTACGGCAGGAGCTTTTTCTGCTTTTTCAGGCTTGGGTTCTTCTTGTACTGCAGGCGAGCTAATAGGCGTTTCTTCGGCAGGGGCAGGCTCGAACACTACAGGCGAGAGGCGGAACACCAAATGTTGCAAGTTCGAAGTCTGAATCCAATAACGCCCCGTTCCGCTCAATAGCACAAATTGCGTTTGGTCTTCATAATTCATCGCATCTATAAGGCTTACCTGCTCGGTGTCAAGCGTAAGCGTACTTTCGTAGGCAAGGATAGAAAAAAGGTTAAGGCGAATAGCGTCATTTTCCATTTCTCGCCTGATGACTTGCCCCTCGCCACGCAAGAAAATCATACCCTCGCCTGAAATTTTATCCAACTTAAAGAGCTTGCCTTGTGTGAAATTGACGCTAATGCCCGTATCCAAAAACTTCTCAAGCCTGATGCCTTTGCGGGCGCATAGGAAAGCCCCTGTTTGGAAAATAACCGCATTTTCTTGCAATTCGTCCAACACCACAGGCACGACCAAACCGCCATGCGTGGTCGTGAAGCCCACTTTGCGAATATACTCGCTTGGGTTGTGCAGGTAAGTCAGAAACCACGAAATTTCAGGCTCTTTTGGAGCAGGTGGTTCAGGTTCAGGCGCGGGTTTGGGCGGAGGCGGTTCTTCAAAAATGCCTCCAAACGATTTAGCAGGGGCAGGTTCTGGGGCTGGTTCGGGCTCTTCTTGTTTTTTCTTGCCTCCTGTGTCTTGTATTTTTTGCCCAATGTTCGCTATAGTCTTACGAGTTGCTTTCCAAAGTTTTTCGAGGAAAGTGCCATCTGTTTCGTCTTCCTCTTCTGGCGGGGGCGGGGTTTGTTTGGTAGGCAAGTTTACCACTTCGGGCATCAAATCTACTTCTTCCTCTTCCAAAATCTCCTCTATTTTTTGTTTGGCGGGTGGCTCAGGCTTAGGAGGCACAAAACCATCATTGGGGCGCGTTTCGTGGGTAATTTCTTCGTCCAAATACAACAACATACCGCCGTCAGCAATGAACGTCTTATCGGGTTCGATGCTGATTTCCAATATTTGGGCAGTAGTGCCTATGAGCTTAAAAACTATCGGTTCTTCAGTTTCCATATCTATTCATAAAAGACCAAAACATCTACTTGGCGTTTGCCATCTACCATCTCAAGTCCTATTTTTTTAAGTTCCTCGTGTATCTTTTCAGGACTTTCA
This sequence comes from Bacteroidota bacterium, assembly GCA_004292795.1. Taxonomy (GTDB): domain Bacteria; phylum Bacteroidota; class Bacteroidia; order Cytophagales; family Microscillaceae; genus RDXI01. The sequence continues at coordinate 5,169 of RDXI01000041.1, forward strand.
TGATACCAATTTATTTTGAGGTTATAGTTTTGGGTAAGATTGGTTTCATCTGCTATAGCCATTTGCCCCCAATCTTCTAAATAACTAATAAGGTCTTTAATAGGCGAATTACGCATTTCAAAAGAGTTTGCGCTACTTACACGGATAAGCGACTCTTGGTCTGCTTTGGCTACTTCTACTTTGCTTTCTTTACCTATTTTTTGTAAAATTTTTACTTTCATTTCGCGTTTTTCTATCCTTGCCTTCACAGGCAATACGCCCTGCAAATATTGCAACAACATTTCTTTAGCTTCTTTTTCTGTTTTGTCGATGGCTACAATTTCCACACAATACAAATTCCCTTCTGTCCAAACGGATTTTTTCTTGTCAGCCTCCCACACACTACGTACTTTGTTAGGAAAGTTATATAAATTCTCATAAATAGTTTGGGGCAATAGATTTAATATCGTGAGTTTGCCATTTTGAAATCTGGTAGATACATTGGGCAAGCCTTTTCGGAAATTTGTAACCGTGATTTGCGCTACGGCACTTGGCGTATTGCCCAAATAAAATGCTGATGGATTAAATTCCATAGCGTCTTTTTTCTCTTCTACCTGAATTTTTTCCCCATTTACCAACGTACTGATAACCTCTTTTGTGATTTGTGAAGGGTTGGCAATGGCGCGTATGATGCCTTGCCCATCAATCAAAATGGTGTGTGGAATAGTGGTATGCGGAAATATTGTAGCCAACGTTTCTTTCGAGTCTATGGCTATAGGCAAGGTCGTTTTTTTCTTTTCCAAAAAGGCTCTGATTCTTTTTTCGTTATCAGATGTAACGGTAATAATTTTAAGGTCGTTTGGAAATTCCTTTTGCAAGGCTTCTAACTTAGGAAAGCCCTCAATGCAAGGACGACACCAAGTAGCCCAAAAATCGAGCAATACTATCTTGCCTGCAAATTTGGACAAGCTGTAGGTGCTGTCTTGTTCATTCAAGACTTTTACGAAGGCAAGTTCTGGTGATTTTGTACCGATAAGGCTTTCTTGCGCACTTGCCTGCTTTGCGAAAATGATAAAAAATAGAATAAGAATTCTAAAAAAAAGAGGTGTCATAAAAAATAGGGTGTTATTGTTTTGTTTCGATTGTTTCGCTTTGTTGTTTGAAGGAATACACCAAAATAGCGGTGGCGATAGCAGAAAGTAAGACAGCATACCACGCTACAGGCGCGGGTTCGTAGAAATTATAGCCAATGATTTTTTGGTTGTAAAGATAAATTGCCAACAAGGTTACAAAATTATTCACAAAATGGGCAATAATCGTTATCCACAAATTGCCACTCCACCAATATAAATAACCAAACAAAACGCCCAACAGCCAACGCGGGAAAAAGCCGTAAAATTGCAAATGTACTGCACTAAATATAAAACCTGTAACCCAAATAGCCACATGAGGCGACATCATATCTTGCATTTTGCGCTGGAAAATGCCTCGAAACCAAAGTTCCTCGCCTACCGCAGGCACTATGCCAATGACTACAACAGCCACCAAAAAATGCAGGAAAGTAGGAAAGCGCGTCAGTACGCCCATCATAATGCCTGTGCTGTTTTCCTTGTCGCGTGCTATTTTCTCAAACTCACTCAAAAAGTCAGGCAAGCGCACTTGATTGTTCCACCAAACCATCGAGCTAACCAACGGAATGACCGCCAACATAAGCAACACCACCAAACTCACTTGCGCGAATTGCAAGGCGCGTGTATTGAAAGGCTTTTTTTCAGTAGCAAAGTATCGTTGAAAAATCCAACTACTCAACACCATACTAAAAATGGCTACTACCCCTTGCATATAGTACAAAATCCAAACGCCTTCGTTGTGTTGTAAGAGCTTTTGAATGTCAAATAATTGTTTGAGCGTGTCGCTATCTGCACTCACGCCATACCAAACTGACAGCGTAAGCAACACAAACGCATTGCCCAATGTGCCACAAAGGATAAAAAGCCCAATGATAATAAGCAGTTCCGATAAATTTTTCATGCAAGAAGCGTAAAGGTGTGCAAAAATAGCTATAGTTATGAAGGATTATAGCTTTTTGTGAGAAAAAGGTATAATTTAAAGGGCTATAGCTTTTTGTGAGAAATAAGGTATCATAAAATATAGCTATTCAAACATTTCCGTTGCACAAATATTAAAAATGCCAACGAGGAGAAATTTTATGGAGCAAAAATTCTGCAAAATGGCAAAATTGCCAAATAATGTTCTGAAAATATACACATTTGTAGGGGCGTGTGTTGTTTTTGCACATCAGTAGGCAAGAAAAGCAGGCAAGACAAACGTATATTGCTAATAGTCATGTGCATACTACTGTTATTCACGCAAATATTGCAGATATATTTTAAAATAACGCCCATATTTAAAATAATAACGCCCTATTATTTTACATAACGGGGCGTAAATTTTGTAAAATGGGCAAAATACCAAATATTATTCTGAATAACTGTAGCGTGGGCTTCAGCCTGCGCTTATCGTATATGCGCAGGCTAAAGCCTACGCTACAGGGTTGGTAGGTTATCTAACCATTCCTTTGCGTTTTGTGTATGCGGGTGTTGCTCGCCTAACTTTTCTAAAAAGATACTATAGGCTTCTTCGAGATACGTCCTTGCCTGCGTATAATCTTCTTGCTCAAAATACAATGCCCCTATGTTATGCAAAGAAAGAGCATAATCTGCGTGTCGGTTGCCTACTATTCCTTTTTGTATGTGCGCGGCTTCTTCATACAAAGGCAAGGCTTTTGTATAGTTTCCTTGCTCATAATACAATCCAGCCAAATTATTCAAAGAAATAGCATAATCAGGGTGTTGTTTACCTAAGGTATTTTTTTGTATTTGGGAGGCTTCCTCATACAAAAGCAAAGCGTCTGCATAGTTTTCTTGTTGATGATACAAAGAAGCCAAATTATGCAAAGCACTTGCATAATGAGGGTGTTGTTTGCCCAATGTTTCTTCGCATATTTGCAAGGCTTCTTCATACAAAGGCAAGGCTTTTGTATAATTTTCTTGGTTATAATACAAAACAGCCAAATCATTCAAAGATTGAGCATAATCAAGATGCCGTTCTCCTAATACCTCTTTGCGTATTTGCACGACTTCTTCATACAAAGGCAAGGCTTCTGCATAGTTTCCTACACTGTCGTACAAAGAAGCTACATTATTCAAAGCACTCGCATAACTTTTATGTTGCTTGCCTACCGCAACCTCGATAAAGGCTACACTTTGTTTCGCACATCTGATAGCATTGGAATAGTCGTCTAACGATTTATATACATGGTGTATCCTATCCCACAATACACCCTGCTTTTTTTCGTGGTTAGTGTAGTCTATGCGCTGTGCCATTGCCTCGCCTACTGCTATAGTCCATTGATACGCTGAAGGATTTGCTTCTACTTCTTTTAAAATCATCAAATCTGTAAAATAGTCCCACATTTTATAGCAGTCAGGCAAAGCAGGCTTCAGTTCTTCGAGTAGGAATAGCTGTAGGAAAGGGTGTAGTGCGTAGGCAAGGTTATCTTCGGTTTGTAGCCAGCCTTTTTCTGCTAAAGCAAGGAGTGTATTTTCGTAGGTAAGGTCAGTGTCGCCTATCCACGTCAGGAAATCGCTTGCCTGATGCGAGGCAGTAGGCAAGACCGCCCACTGTTTTAGTAGCCACGCTTCGTCTTCGGTCAAATGGAGGAGCGGAAACACAGTGCGAAAGTGCCTATACAGTTGTGTTGCTTGCGTACCTATATGAATATTGTCAGCAACTGCCTTGTGTTTGCCCGAAACAAATTCTTTTTGCAAGGCATACAAATCTTGGTTCATTACATCGGCTTTTTCAAGCACGGCAAACACTTGTGCATAGCCAGCTTTTGCGAGGGCTTCGAGGATTTGTTGTTGGTAGTCCATTGTTGGGATAGGTTTGTTTCAAACAAAGATACATCATTTTTCCGAAAAAAAAACCTACAAGGTTTTTGACCTTATAGGTTTGGCGAGTAGTTACTCCTTGCCTGCCACATAATCTTGCAGGTAAGCAAAACGAGGCATGAGTTTTCCGTTTTCCGTAACGGTAGCCCGCGCCAACGTGCCATCAGCGTCATCATTCAGCCATGCAGGGAACGCCCATTGCATCAGTTGTTCGCCAAAGGCTTCCGAAGCATCAGCAGGCAATTCGCAAGGCAAATTATCCACTGCCATAACCGTAATGTTCGCAGGGTTTGAGTAGGCAAGTTCTTCTTTTTGCGTAAGCGGAAGAACCCATAATGTCGCAAGTTACGTCAGCAATCACCTTCACTTTGAAGTCGGGGCGTTGCATATCCGCCACTGTAAAGAGTGCGTCTGCCTCTGGACTCCAATAATGTCCCGAAATAAACAAATCGCCTGCTTGCGCATATTGCATAAAGTCCGACACATAGCTTTCGGGGTGTTTGTAGAAGCCCAAATTATGCGTGTCGTATTCATCTTTGGGTTTGTAATAATTTTCGGAACGCAAAACGGTATAAACAGGCTCATCAAACGTATCGTGCAAAAATTCTTGTGGGAAAACTTGCTTGATGCGCATGAGGTCGAGCATCTCTTTCGCGCCCTTGCCTACGCGCCCCGTACCCGTTACGATAATCTTGATAGGCGGAAGTTTGATTTTAGAAAATTCCTTTTTCAATTCCTTCAATGTGATGCACGCATGCGCAGGCTTGAGGTCAAACAATCCATAGCGTTTGCCGTAGGTAAGGATACCATTATACGCGCCCACGATACCCGCAAAACGCCCAAACGCCACCACGCGCACACCCAAATCATCAACCAAACATTCATAATCAATCAAACGAATGTTTTTCTCCAAAATGGCTTGCAACAAACCACGATTGTAGGGCTGTTTTTTCATCGTATGCGAGAAGAACATATAGGTCTTGTTGGGTATCAAGTCCGCAATCGGCACTTCTTTGATGCCCATGAGCAAGTCCGCACCCGACACATCATCAAGCACAGGCAAGCCCGCCTTCTCGAACTCCGCATCAGCAATACAACGCACTTGGCTACTTTGTATGATAAATTCAAATTCGGGGTGAAGGGTAGCTAATTGTTTGCATTGTGCAGGAACAAGGGGCATTCGGTGGTCAGATGGCACTTTGCCCTCACGAATAATAGCGATTTTCATAACAGTATTTAGAGATTAGGATAACACAATCGTTTGCAAAATTACAACCGATAACGGGGTTCTACAAATAAAGTTTTTCTCCCCCCAAAACTTACAACTCGCTCATATTATTTTCCTTGCCTACAGGCAATACAGAAATTTTTTGAAAGAAAAACTTACATAGCCCCGCCAAAATGTAACCCTTTTAGTTTTTGTACGTTTAAATAATTGTTTGTACGATTTGGTTTTTTGGTAGAAAAGCGCGAATTTTGCAAACTTTTTTATTTATTCATTGTTTTACATTAAAAAAATTAAAAAAAAGGAATGAAAGCTCTTGGCAATCACATTTTAGTTGAATTTTACAACTGCGATAAACAAGTAATGAATGACGCGCCTTTTATCGAGAAGGTTATGAACGAAGCGTCTATCATGGCAGGTGCCACAGTGGTAGGAAGTCATTTTCATACCTTCAGCCCGCATGGGGTGAGTGGCGTGGTAGTGATTGCTGAGTCGCATCTTTCTATTCATACATGGCCTGAATATGGCTACGCGGCAGTGGACATCTTCACTTGTGGCGACACCATTCAACCCGAAGTTGCTTTTGAACATTTGAAAATAAATTTCCGCGCTGGCAATACTTCTACGATTGAGATGCGCCGCGGACAGTTGCACGACATCACAGACCTTCGCCACAAAGTAGTGGAAGCAGAACTTGCCATGGCGTAAGGCAAGGCATAAGAGATAAAAACGATTCAATACCCCAAAGGCTTTCTGAAAAGAGAGCCTTTTTTTGTTATACCCCTTCAAAAATACTTCACTTTCGAAAAAAAGCAGTTTTTTTTTGAAAAAACGTATAATTTTTCCGATTTTTGGCGGAAAATTTGTGTTGTTTATACATGAATTGTGCATTTTTGCAAAACCAAAAAATGACCTTTCAAGACCTTTAAGTTATCATTTGTAAATGCCTAAAAAATTCCTGTTTGTATTGACTGGCTTGTTGTTACTTTTAGTAGGCAATAGCTGGCATGGTTTGTATTCCCAAAACAAAACGACTGAACCTGTGTATGCGTCTTTCGCCTTAGACTCGTCTTTGTACGAAAAGATGGAAGTCGTACACACGACCATGAAGCCCGCTTGGTATCAGTTCTTCGCGCCTACTTCTGCCTTGCCTACGTCCTTGCCTGCTGACGCGCCTATCGCTTTTGTGCCTAAAAATGATGCACAAAATCCTACCCTCGTGCAGTGGACATTGGTAAACCAAAGCAAACAAGCCCTAAAACTGCCTACTGAAAATGGTAGTTTGTTGATGCTTCAGGAAGCGCAAGACGCAAAAGGCAAGTGGCGACCTGTGGAATATTGGGCGCAACAATGGGGACACATGAAAATGACTGCCGTGAAAGGTGAATTTGTGCTAAAACCCACACAGGCGATTATGGTAGTCGCGCCCAAATACGAAGGAAGTCAACAAACAAATTTCCGCTTCAAATACAAAATGATTGACAAAAAAGGAAAAACTGTACTTGCCTACTCGCCTACTTTTCAAGGTTTTATCTCGCCTACCCAATTCGAACTAAGCAAGGAGGACAAGAAAAAAGGTGCGTCTTATTTGGATTAACGTATGCAAAACATAGCGTGTTTGTGGTTCTGGCTGTTGCCTTCTGTGTTAGTAGCCCAAAATTTTAAGGTCTATACAGAAAAAACGCCTACGAACATTACCATTTTTTATGCGGATAATCATTTTGCTTGTACGCAATCGTTGAAAATAGTCTTCACAGAGGCTATCAACATCTGCCCTTCGAATAGCCAACACTTTCTTATAGAGCCTCACGTCAGTAGAAAATTTCTTTTTAGTGTAAAACCTTGTACCGACTCTACTTGGCATTACGATTATAAGTATTGGTACTGTATGGGCGATACGACTTTGACGAAATATGATAAAGATTTTGCCTACGGTCTGCCCTATCCCAAAGGCACGGAATACAAGGTTTCGCAAGGCTATTTTGGGACATATTCGCATCAAGATAAATATGCCATTGACTTCACGATGCCCGAAGGAACTGCAGTTTGCGCTATGCGTGGAGGCATAGTCGTTAATACCAAAAGCGACTCCAACATAGGCTGGGGTGACCCACAATATAGCAAAGATGGAAATTTTGTGCTAATTTATCACAGTGATGGCACATTGGCTGATTATGCTCACTTCCAACAAAATGGCGTGATAGTAAAAGCAGGGGACAAAGTAGAAAAAGGGCAGTTGATAGGCTTCAGTGGCAATACAGGCTTTAGCAGTGGAGCGCATTTGCACGTCGAAGTGCGCTTGCCTCATTTTGACGCGAAAAGAACTATAGAACCCCGATTCAAAACAGGAGGCAAGTTCATTGTTATCAAACAAGGCAATTATTACAAAAACGAAGACCAATGATTTGGTATTGGAATAACACCCCTTACAGCCTTGCGCAAATAGCGCAGGGCGATTTTGTATCTGATGACCACGCGCTCCAAACGGCTTGGGGCTTTGCGCAGGCGTGGCTGGCAGGCAAGGACGTTTTCGTCTTGCCTACTTCGGGTTCTACAGGCGAGCCAAAACCTATCACCATCACGCGCAAGCAAATGCAGGCAAGCGCGAAAGGTACTGCCCAAGCCCTCGACCTTGCCTCCTGCCAAACGGCTTTGTTGGCTATCCATGCGCAATATGTGGGTGGAAAAATGATGTTGGTTCGCGCCCTTGAGTATGGGCTAAGGCTTACGGGAATTCCTGCAGTAAGCAATCCTTTGGCGTATTTGGCGGACTTGTACGGCAAAGAAAACTTGCCTACTTTTGATTTTATCGCGCTTGTCCCTGCGCAATTATATACTATAGCTACAGAAACACCTGATTTGCTTGCCTGCTTTTCGGGTAGCAAGGCGATTATTTTGGGTGGCGGTGCGGTAGGCGAGGCTTTGGAGCGGGTAGTGCAGGAACTTGATATGCCTATTTACAACACCTACGGCATGACCGAAACCGTTTCGCACATTGCCCTCAAACGCCTGAACGGGGCAGAAAAAACGGATTATTTCCTTGCCTTCGAGGGTGTGCAGTTGGGCGTAGATGAACGCGATTGTTTGCGGATATGTGCAGAGGTAACACAAAACGAATGGGTACAAACCCATGATGTAGTACAATTACTTGATAATCAACACTTTGTGTGGTTGGGCAGGGCAGACAATACGCTGAACAGTGGCGGGGTAAAAATCCAAATAGAAACATTGGAGGCGAAAATCGAGCCTTTATTGCGTGCCGAAGAAATCCATGTGCCGTTTGCTATAGTGGGCTTGCCTGATGACAAATGGCAACAAAAAATTGTGTTGTACCTCGAAACCCCTGCCTTGCCTGCGGAAACTGTAGGCAAGCTCGACCTTGCTTTCAGAACGCATTTGCAACGCCACGAAGTACCCAAAGAAATTCGTTGCCTTGCCTCCTTTCCACGCACCGAAACAGGCAAGATTTTGAGAGGGGCTTTCTTGCAAAGCTAAAAAAAGGAGGCTTGCAAGTGTTGCAAGCCTCTATATTGTCCCTGCAAAGCAGGCGAGAAGATACTATCGTTATTTGCCTCGACTTCCGCGTGTAGTTCCGCTTCTGAAAGAGCGACTCGTGCTTGAAAATCCGCTACGGCGAACACCCGTATAGCCTCCGCTTGAACGGTAAGACTGCATATAGGTAGCATTTTCTTCTTTGTACTCGCGCATTACGCTGGGGCTTTGCATACCATACCACCACCAACCTTGCGAGGAGGAGAGCCAAGCTGTTGAGAACATCAACAAAAACATTACTGCTATCAGAATTTTCGGGAAACTAAGCATTTTCAAAAATAGCTTTTTTTGGGGAAATTACAAAATTTTTGGGGCAAAATTTTTAAGGCATCATAATCGCGTAGCTCGTGATGCAAATGCCAATAACGCCCAAGATGATGCTCAACACCCACAAAATCCCCTGCCGAGCTATCATAGCGACCGCCGCAAGTACGATAGCGATTTGATACAAGCCTTCGGCAAGGTCAAGTACATTGCCTTTGGCATCTGCATTTTCGGACACTTTTTCGTGTTTGGTTGCCATTTTTTGGATTTCCTTCTTCTCTTTCTCGTAGCGTTTTATCTCGCCTTCGAAAAAAGCAATGCCCGATTTGATTTTCTGCACATACTTTTCGCTGTGGTTGTCGTCTTCCAAGTTCAATTTCAGCCCTTCAAGATGCACCTCGAACAAGTTTTGTTTGATACTTTTGGATTGGAATCGACTCCATTCGTTGCTTGCTTTGTCGCGGTTCACGAGCAGGTCATCTCCTGACTGATTGGAGAAAATGGTAGAAAGCGATAGCGCAACGGCTATGATGGACGTAGTGAGGGCAACCCACTTCTCAAAGGATTCGGATTTGGCAAAAGGTTTCTTTTCTTCGGGGGCAGTAGTTTCGACTTGCATAAGAAATTTGAAAGATAGTTAAAAGAAGTAGCAAATATAAAGGCAACTTGTAAAAAAACAAACACTTTGGAGGTTTCGAAAAAGAAAAAAACCTTCCACAAAGTAGAAGGCTTTTTTTACATTATTACCGCAATGTTTAAGTTATTACTTTATTTATGATAGCTTTACTATCTATATATAAAACAACGTAGGTTGATTTTTGTTTGAAAAAAATGAAAAAAAATCTTATAATTCGAAAAAAAGTTCGAAAACAGTGCCTTTGTTCTCCTCCGAAGACACTCGAAAAATGATGCCATGTGCGTCTAAGGCGCGTTTTACAAGGGCAAGCCCTATGCCTGTGCCGTGGATAGCCCCTCGAATATTTGTTCCGCGATAAAAGGGTTCGAAGATATAAGGCAAGTCTTGTGCATTGATACCACAGCCATAGTCTTGCAAGCGTAGCAATAATTGTTGCGGTTGGTAGGCAAGGGTAATGTCAGCGGGTTGATTGTTGCCGTACTTGATGACGTTTTGCATCAAATTGTGGATAGCCATGTGTATCCACTGCCTATTGCCGAAGAAAGTAAGTTCTTCCATATTGTCAGGCATATTCTGCAAGTCCACACGCCAATAATGTTGAGGATATTCGCGTTTGGTGCTATCAAAAACCTCCCAAAGCAACTCATCGATGCGCAATGCCTCAATGTTTGGCACTTCTACATTGTGTTCCAACTGTGCGAAAAGCAACAAACTATCCACCATTTCCTTTGCTTGCAACAAGGTTTGCCGAATGGATTGAAGCGTTTGCTCGTGTACTTCTATGGTGCGAGGGCGTGCAAGCGCGACTTCTACCTCGCCTAACATAATGGCAAGCGGAGTGCGCAACTCATGCGAGGCTTGGCTGACAAACATCTTGTGCGATTGAAAATTTTTCTCCAAACGCGCCAATAATTGATTGAATGTAAAGACCAACTCGCCTACTTCGTCTTGGTAGGGAGGCAAGGCTAACCGTTTTTCCAAATGGTCGGCTTGTATGGTTTGCACTTCGCGGACAATGTTCTGAATGTGTCGCAAGCCATTCTTGACCAAAAAACGCCCTAACAAAAAAATGAAGCCCAAACTACCCAAATAACAAAGCCCCATGACAAGCAATAGGTTTTGCATACGCTTGTTGCCATACAAATCATACGCACTCACCGCCACCCAAGAATCGCCTTGTTTGCTGGTGTACAGCATCACACAAACCTGTATGTAGTCATTGTCTATCGCAAAATAAGTGCGCTCGCGTTTGAGTCTTGCCAAATCAAGGTTGGGTGTTTTTTGTGCTGGGTGAAAGTTCTCGACCAACAATTCTTTGTGTTCTTTGTCATACAAGCGCACTGTTTCGTATGGCAAGCGTTGCACATAGCGTTGTTCGAGTTTTTTGAAATCTTCGAGTTTGAGTTGTTCTTTCTCCCAATAGAAATATGCCACAATCTTAGCGCGTTCTTCGAGGCGGTTAAAAAACTCTTGGCGCAAACTGATAAGGTTCAAAAAGTACACCCCGCCCAATATCAATAAAAGGGCGAGGGCTACCAATATCGTAAATTGCCAAGCGAGTTTGGAGCGAAGGCGCATTATATTTCAAATTTACAGTTCGCCGCGCCAAACTTGATGATGTCGCCTGCTTTCAAGAGCTTTCTATCTACCCGCGAGCCATTCACAAATGTTCCGTTGGTGCTACCCAAGTCGGATAAGAAAAAGCTACCATTTTCTATAGTGATGGTGGCGTGATGGTTCGAAACGGTTTGTTCGGGTATCACAATGTCGTTGTTCGCGGCACGTCCTACGGTAAGCGTGGGCTTGTTGAGGTAATAATTATTGCTGAAACTGCCTGCCGAAACCAACAAAACAGGCGAGCCACCGCCTCCCGAAATAATAGTGTTTTTCATATCAAACTTCGAAGCTGGCACAACGGTAGGTGTGAATTGCATTTGCGCCTTCAGGTCTTCGGTTCGTTTTACCATTTCCTGCTCTTTTTGGCGCATTTGCTCCTCCAATTTAGAAGTTTGGCTACGCAATTCTTGGATAACCGCGTCTTGTTGTTTTTCGCGTTTGGCGAGTTCGGCAAGCCTTGCCTGCTCTATTTCCTCTTGTTGGCGCAGTTCTTCCTCCTCGCGCTCAATACGGCGCAAACGCATTTCGTTCATTTGCCAATAAATCAAACCTGCCAACAACAACACGATAATCAAAATGAACAAGGCATAATAACTTGACAAAAAGCCCATGATGCCTCCTCCCCCACCGCTTCGAGGCGCGATATACTTGCCTGCCTGCTCGGTGCCTGCGTAGGAAAGTTTGAAGGTATGCTCTGCCCCATCAAGTACAGGAGGCAAGAACGTAAGCGTGTAGAGCAACATCACTTCACGCGGAGCGGTAGCGCGTTTTTCTAAGAAATTGCCTAAAGCATTTTTCAAATCTGTAGGCGTTTTGGTATTCACTGCCGAGCCATTGTCCGTTTTGCTACTGATAACGCGGTAAGTGTCAAAAGCAAAATTTTTGGTATTGGTGTTGTAAACGGCATTGTGGATAGTGATATGATGCTTGCGGGCATATTCCACTACGTCTTCTGTGGAGAAAGGCGAAGCAGGATTTTTGACACCACCCGACACCACAATCAAAATGCGCTGTCCATCTTTGTTGGCATTGCGAAGCATATCAATCGCATCATACATAGCTTTGAAGGCATCAGATTTCGCGGTGCTGTCCGTATTGGCAGAGATGCGTGTTTCGATGTCGCTTCCCAAGTCAGCAATGTTTAGCCCAAACTCGCGGTTGATAGTCGTGATTTCCTCTCCTCCGCCAAAGTAGCCCACATTCGCCAAGTCGCCCTCGCCTAAAGCACCCAAAGCGGTTTTAACGGCACTTTTGAAATTTTTGAGGGCAGTTCCATCAGTGTAGTTCGAAGCATCAATCAAGAAATAAACCAAGCGCGTAGCGGTTTTGGAGTCGTCCTCACTGCCCGCTTTGGCTAATTGTTGAATGTCGATAGGGTTGCCATCTTCACCAAACAGTTTGAAGTCCTCGCGCATGGGTTCTACCTTGTTCAGCAATTCCACCGAAACGGCTATCACGCTGTCTTTGTTGGCGTGTACCTCTGTGATGCGGAAACTCTCCTTGCCTGCAGGCGAGGTAACGGGAGGTTTGGGCTGTGGTTTTTGTTGAGCATTTGCGCCTAAGTAGGCAAGCAAAAAGATGCTCCAAAAAGCGAAAATATGTTTTAAGTTGGTCATTTTTGTAAAAAAAGTTTATTATCAGTCCATCATTTCTAAAAGGGTACGGAACGCCATGACTCTCTCGCCATATCGCTCTTGTGTTTTGGCACGCAAAGCGGGAGCGTGATTTTCGGCATAGTCCAAAAATTTCTCGATGCTCTCGGCTACGTATTGCACGGCATACGTGCCTCCAGAGTCTTCTTCGCCTAATGCGCCTATGACGCGCAAGAACTTATATTCCAAGAACAAGCCTGTTTGCATAACTTCGGGTATATGCACACGGCGCATCCATTCCAACCATTCGGGAATGATTTGTTCTTCAACTGCATTGGTAACGTTGTAAATGATTTGGGGCATAGGTGGGTTGAGGGGTAGAAGGGTAGAAGGGTTGGCAAAATTACTGCTTTTTTCATGGAAAATAGTATATTTGCGTATGCTAAACCCCGAAAAAATAGACCGCGTTTTGCCCGAAGACTTTCAAGACTTGCTTACACAAGAGGAATATGAATTCATTTTGGACACTGCCCTTGCCTCCATTTCGAAGCATACTACCGTAGATTTGGTGAAAGAAGGCGAGATACACACGCTTGACCCTCAAAAAGAAGATAGCAAAATGACTTTCAGCCTCCGCAATGTGGTGCGCAAGTGTAAGGCTGTGCCACGCGAAGAATGGGCGGAACTGATAGACAAATATTTAGGCAAGCCTTTGTTCAATGAGGCAAAACATATGTTTTTGATGAAGGATTTTGAGTATGCCGAGCCTTTGCTCAAGGTGGTGGTGCGCTCCAAGTTTGCCTTCGACCAAACTGCCTTAGACAGGCTTACCTACCGCGAGGACATTCCACACACTTGTACTTTTTTGGTGCTGGATTATGATGATAGGTTTCACTATATAGACAAAACTTTGCTCAAAGATTGGGAAATGCCTTTGGAAACGCTGTTCGAGATAGGGCTTATCAATGTAGGCAAGGAAGATATTTCGGTAGAGCGCGTAGAAATGCAAGGTATGGAGATTTTCGCGTTTTTCAGTGGTGATTTTTCTGCACCTTATATCGTGGAATTAGAAAAAAATGCCCCGCAAGCCGTAGGCGCGTTGGGCGCGGTAGTCAATATCCCTTCGAAAGGCAAGGCTTTAGTTCACCCGCTTGATGGCAATACTGCCTTGCAATACATAGCCAATATCTTGCAGTTGGTAGAGGTTTTTTTCTCACAAGACCCTGGTCCCATCAATGTACGCTCTTATTGGTATTATGAAGGCAAGTTCGAGGAATTTCCGATGTATAGCACCAACGACGGAAAACAAATGCTTACCTACCCTGACAAACTATTGGCGTTATTGACCAATGCTTCTGATGATGAGTTATGAATATTCTGTTATTTGATGGCGTATGCAATTTGTGCAATGGCACGGTGCAGTTTATCATCAAGCGCGATAAAAAGGCGCGTTTTCGTTTCGCGTCCCTGCAATCGGACAAGGGGCAAGCTCTCCTACAAGAACACAACTTGCCTACCCGCGAGTTTGACTCGGTGATTTATATTCGAAACGGTAAATGTTACCAAAAGTCGACTGCCGCGCTTTACATCATGCGCGATTTGGGTGGGTTTTGGCAGATTTTCTTTCCGCTCATTATCGTGCCTCCGTTCTTGCGCAATGCTGTTTATTCACTCATAGCCCGCAATCGCTACAGATGGTTTGGTAGGCAAGAAAGTTGTATGTTGCCCACGCCTGAACTGAAATCAAGGTTTTTGTAGGCTTTTGATAGGCGATGTATTGGCAGGCATTTGATTTATCAAATGCCTACATTTGCATCACAAAAAAGCTATAGTAAAACAAAAAAAAGCTATCTTTGCAAGGTAAAAAAACGCATAATGAAGAAGAACTCATTTTTTTTTGGAGCTATCATTTTTGTAGCAGTGCTATTGACTACTGCCCTGTTCTATTTTTACCAGCTTTTCTACACTGCCAACTTCTTGGTGGATAAGAAAAAGAGCGGGGAATACCTTTTTATTGAGGAAGGGGACGATTTTAAAGCCGTTCTCAAACGCTTGCAAGACAAGGAACTTATCCACAACGTATTGGCATTCGCTTTCGTGTCGCAAGTGCGCGGGTATCAACAAAACGTGAAGCCCGGTAGGTACTACATCAAGGCGGGCATGGGAAACCTCGCCGTAGTGAATATGCTTCGCGCAGGGGCGCAAGAGCCTGTCAAAATCACCTTCAATAATATCCGTACTCTGGACGTGTTGGTGGAAAGGGTAGGCGAGCAACTCGCCTGTGGCAAAGCGAAGTTTGACAAAGTATTGCGAAGCCCCGAAATCTTGAAAAAATACAATACAGATACAAACAATATCATTGGTTTTTTCTTGCCTAATACCTATCAAGCCTATTGGAACGCGAAGCCCGAAGCCTTCATAGAGCAAATGCACCGCGAGTACAAGAAATTTTGGACAGCCCAGCGCGAACAACAAGCCAAGAACTTGAAACTTACTCCTGCGCAAGTCATTACGCTTGCCTCCATAGTACAAGCCGAAACTGCCAAAAATGACGAAAAACCGCGTGTAGCAGGCGTATATCTCAATCGCTTACGCGATAAAATGAAACTGCAAGCAGACCCTACGCTTGTTTTTGCCTTGCGTGATTTTAGTATCAAACGCTTGTACGACAGGCACAAGGAAGTAGAATCGCCTTACAACACTTATAAATATGTAGGCTTGCCTCCCGGTCCTATCAATATGCCCACGCAACAATCCATAGAGGCAGTTTTGAATCCAGAAAAACACAAGTACCTCTATTTTTGTGCAAAAGAGGACTTTTCGGGCTATCATAACTTTGCTATCAACTACAACGACCATCTGCGCAATGCCCGCATTTACCAAAAGGCATTGGACATGAAAGGCATCAAAAATTAGGCGATAATTGGCGTAAGTTTTTTATAATACTAAAATAAAATTTAAGATGCTCCAAAACCTTAACACGGAGATACGGAGAAACTCTAAGTTCTTTGTGTAGCTTTGTGTAACTTCATACCTCTGTGGTATTTTTGTAGGCAAGTTAAGAGTTATACTAAAATAAGATTTAAAATGCGTATTAACCACAAGAACACAAGGTCACGAAGCTTACTTTTACCTTTTTTCTTGTGTTCTTGTGTTCTTGTGTTAAAGTTTTGTAGGCAAGTTAAGAGTTATTTTAGCATTATTTGTTTTTTTTGAAGTTTCATTTTTGTCTATGCGGGGGCATATACTATTACTTCTACCTCTGTCAGATTGCCCAAATAATGCACTATCAGAGGGCGCACATCTGCCCAATTCAGCCCACCCAAACCACAGCCCAAAGCAGGCAAGGCAAGACTCGTGATAGGATAGTTCGGTAATTCGCGCACCAATTCCTGCAAACCTTGTTCTATGTACTCGATTTTTGAGGCATCTTTCCAATGCTGTTTGGTAGGAAAGTTGATAATCCATTGCTCGCCTTCTTGCACGAATAAGAGCTTGCCTACAGTAAGCTCGCCTACCTTGCAAGCCGTGTGATAGACCTTGAAATTTTGCGGAAACCGCTCTTTGAATTGCAAAGCAATGCCTTTGCCCATCACACCCACTGTATTGACAGCATTGACGAGGGCATCAGTGTTTGCATCGAATAAATTGCCTTTTATGAATTTCATACTTTTACCAAATGGACTTCAGGCATAATACTTTCGTACAAGTTGCGTAGTTCTTCCAAAATAGAGTGCGGGGCTTGTAGCATCAAACCATACCCAATCATAATTTCAGCCTCACGATAGCGTTTAGCCTTTTTTGCTAAATTAGCGGCACTTTTGAATAATACGGCTTTGCTAAAATCCTTGCCTTCAGTGTGGGTAAAAAAATGGATAGCCACTTGTTTTTCTATCTGATATGCTTGTGCATACAAGGCAAGCGCGTCAGCCTCTCTGTCCTCTTCCGAAGCTATCCAAGCCAAATGTGCGATGCGCATAGCTTCTTGATGTTGTTCTTGGCTGT
This sequence comes from Bacteroidota bacterium, assembly GCA_004292795.1. Taxonomy (GTDB): domain Bacteria; phylum Bacteroidota; class Bacteroidia; order Cytophagales; family Microscillaceae; genus RDXI01. The sequence continues at coordinate 21,993 of RDXI01000041.1, forward strand.
TCATACGGTTTGAATAAGTCTAAGATGATAAAACATTTCAGGTTCTTTGAAGTCCACAACGATTATGTAGGCATCTGTATTGGTGTCGTCAGATTGTTGGCTTTGGGTTATTTTCTGCTGTAGTCTTGTGCGCAACATATTTTTGGGGGTGGCAGAAAGTATAGCCGAAACTTCCAAGCGTGCCGAATTTTCAAAATCAAGCGTATTTGCAGATTTTTTAAGCCAAAAATCCACGCCTACACCATTTGACTCCGTTCTTTCAAAATCTTTATAGTCAGTTAGTTGCAACATAACTAAAACAGCCAAAGCCATTCCTGCATAATTCGCTACCTCCTTTTTGTCTTTATACGACTGTAAATCTTTTGGGGTTAATTGTTTTTCCCAATGCACCACAAAATTTTCGATAATTTCGCCTTTTTCGTTTTGCACCTTCAATACAACACCTGTTTGATGTCCTTGCATCAAAAAGCATACAACAGCGTTAGTAGCAAGGTATGCGCCAAAATCTTGGTCAATACCCGAGATATTTTGGCGCAAATCTTCAAGGTTTAGTATTTTGTAGTCTTGCATAATACAAAAGTAATGCTTTTTTACAACTCCACCGCAAACGCCCCATTCTTCAAATTCATCTTCAAATTGAGCATTACTTAGCTATTTGTGATACACCACACATATTCAAGCAAACAATTCTAAACAGCTTAAATCTTGGTCTTGCAAAAACGCTTCTATCGTTGTGAGGTTTTGCGTAAGAATTTCGACTAATTCGTTGGTAGTCAAGTTGTTTTGGTGTATCCAAATTATTTTGGGAGGTGCGTCATACAACAAACTCAATTCGCTAAAATCTTCATCAAGCGTAACAATGCTATAGTCTTCTGTTTTCGCAAAATCCCATATAGCCTTGTCTTTCTTGCCTACAAAGCCCACTTTAGAAATGTGCAAACTGTCTGGAAATAAGTGTTTTAGCTTATTGATGATGCGATAAGAGATATTTTCATCAAACAAAAGTTTCATGCTACAGATTTTAGGGTTCTTTCGCGTAAAGAAGCGTATTCAAGGCACGCCAATATTTGAGGCATAGAAAGTTGCGGGAAATCGTCTATGATGTCTTGGTAGGTCATACCTTTGGCAAGCCACCCCAATACTTCGTAAATTGTGATGCGTGTGCCTATGATGCAGGGCTTCCCAAAACGTATTTCGGGGTCGATGCTGATGTATTGCTGATAATTTTTCATAAAACAAGTAGTTTTTGTAAAGATATAACAAAAGAAGAAAAACAAGTGTTCGTTTTTCTTCTTTTTAGCACTTCTACCCCAACTCCACCGCAAACGCCCCATTCTTCAAATTCATTTCCAAATAAGGCAAATCCACCACTGTTTTGCTCAAGTCTTGTGCCTTTTCCCAAGGGTCAAAGTTCGAAATAGGCTCTACGAAGCGATAATTTTCGGTTTTCACTTTGGGCTTGAGTTCCTTCTTCTTGAAGCCATGCAGATAGATTTTCAAAGATGAGAATTTTGAAGCATAGTTTCCTTCTACTTCCGAAATCTTGATTTTTTTCTTGCCTGCCTTGCTGACATGAAACGTAAAAACGCGCTTGTAGAAACTGCCGTTTTCGAAGTCGTAAGTCGCGCCATCATCTTCATAATACACAAAATCTTGACTCTCGTCCCCATTGTACACGTGCAGTTCGAGAACGCCATCAGTCTTTTCTTTCGTGTTCGCGGTGGCGTGTTGGGTAGGCAAGATTGCCCCTGCGCGTACAAAAACAGGCAGTTTATCGCTGGGCGTTTCGAGATAATGCGTTTTCTTGCCTGCATATCGCTTGTCGTTGTAGAAGTCGTACCACTCGCCTTCGGGTAGGTAAGCCTTGTGCAGAACCGTTCCGCCTCCTGCCACAGGCACGACTAACAAAAATTTGCCAAATTCATACTGAGTCGTATAATTGCCTTCATAAATCATTTCATCAAACGGATAACGGAAGGCAAGGCTTCTTTGCACAGGCAAGCCCGTTTGCGTGGCTTCGTAGAACGTGGCGTATAGGTAAGGCAGGAGTCTGTAGCGCAATTTGATGTAATTGCGGGCTATTTCTTCAGTTTCTTCGCCATAAGACCAAGGCTCGCTATCCTTGCTGTTTATCATCGTATGCCCACGAAAGAAGGGGGCAAAAGCACCAATGGCAATCCAACGTTTGAACAAATCGGCGGAAGCCTCGCCTACAAAACCGCCCACGTCATAGCCACAAAAAGCCAAACCACCTAAGCCCATATTGTTCAGAAGGCGAATATCGCCTAACATATTGTTCGCATCAGAGCAGTTGTCGCCTGTCCACACTGCCGCGTAGCGTTGCACACCCGAATAGCCTGCACGAGTCAAGACAAAAGGGCGTTTTCCATTCAGGCGAGCCTTTGTGCCTTCGAAGGTAGCACGCGCCATTTGCATACCATAAGCATTGTGCGCTTTTTTGTGTGTTACGTTTTCGCCTTCATAATCGAACAAAGTGATGTCAGGAAAATGTTTGCCCCACACTGCAGGCTCGTTCATATCGTTCCAATAGCCCTCTACGCCTTGTGCTATGACTTCTTCGAACTGTTTGCCCCACCATTCCCGCGCCTTGCCTGCTGTGAAGTCGGGGAAATGACAACGACCAGGCCAAACTTCACCTATGTACGGCACATTGTCGGGGTATTTCACAAAAATATCTTCTTGCAAACCACTTTCGTAGGCGTGATAGCCCTTTTCTACCTTTACGCCTGGGTCAAAAATCAAGACTACTTCGAAGCCCAACTCTTTTAGCTTGCCTATCAATTCGGTAGGGTTCGAAAAATGCTCTTTGTCCCACGTGAAAACCTTGTATTTTTCCATGTAGTGAATGTCAAAATACAGCACATCGGCAGGAATATCTTTTTCGCGGAAGGTTTCGGCAAGGCGCAACATTTCTTTGTCAGGATAATAGCTATAACGGCATTGTTGATAGCCCAAACTCCAAAGTGGAGGCATTTGTATCTTGCCTGTGAGCCACGTATAGGCTTCGAGTATGGCAGGCAAGGAATAGTTGTGTATGAAATAATAGCGCATTTCGCCATCTTGCGCTTGGAAGTAGCTGAAACGGTCGGTACTTGCGCCAAAATTGAAATTGGATTTGTGCGTGTTGTCAAAGAAAATGCCATACATACCTTCGTTTTTAGGCAAGATGCCCACATAAAACGGATAAGAGCCATAGAGCGGGTCTGTGTCGTTGCCGTAGGCAAAAGCATCGACATTCCAATTCGTGTAGGTATTGCCACGCCTGTCGAGTCCGCCTGTTTTTTCGCCTAAGCCTATGAAGCGTTCTTGGGGCTGTAGGGTTTTGTAGTTCGTAACTTCCGTTCCCTGCCACGTGATTCCAAAACTTGGGTGGTCTTCGTTCAGCAAAAGATGTTCGTTAAAATGTTCGTCTTCTTGCTGTTGGGCATAGTAGGCAAGGCGCAAAGGAGCTTTTTGGACTTTGAGGCGTATTTTTTCGGTTATAACAAGGTCGTAATGTTCATAACTTTCTATTTCATACAAATTTTCAGGAGCTAAGGGGCTTGCCTGCACGCCATAAGAGTGCGTTTCAAAGCCTTCGTCATCATAGAGCATTGCCCGCACTTCGATAACGTCTTGCCTGAAGACGCGGATTTGCAAACTGCCTTCTGCGGTGCGGTAGAGTATGCCATTTGGCACTGTTTCGGTGTGGAGAACGTTGGAGAGGGTTATTATTTTCATAATGGGCTGAAAGGTAGAAGGGTTGAGGGGTGGAAGGGTGATTGAGAGAGTTCAAATTTAGGAAAGGTTTTGCAATTTTGTTTTATTCTTGCCTATTGTGCATAAAAAAATAAAGGCTTGCTTACTTTTCGCGAGGTAGCATTATTTTGGATTTTGCTGTTAAAAATAGCAGATAGCGTGTTTTTTAGCATTTATTTCACAAAGATTTGCATTTGTGGGAACTGTTTTGCAACTTTGCAGGCGAGAGGCTTGCCTACGCACTCTTTCGCTCTCTCACTCATTCGCTCATTCACCTTGTTTATGAAAGAAAAAGACCACCTATCGAATATCCAAGAAGTCTATGATGATTGGTTTTTGGATTATGCCTCGTATGTAATCCTTGAACGTGCTGTACCTCACCTGAACGATGGACTGAAGCCCGTTCAGAGGCGTATCTTGCACGCTATGAAGCAAATGGAAGATGGACGCTACCACAAAGTAGCCAACGTTATTGGGCAAGCTATGCAGTATCACCCACATGGCGATGCCTCTATTGGGGACGCGCTTGTGGGTATGGGGCAAAAGGATTTGCTGATAGATATGCAGGGCAACTGGGGCGACATTCGAACAGGCGATGGCGCGGCGGCTTCGCGTTATATAGAATCTCGCCTAACCAAATTCGCCCTCGAAGTGGTCTTCAATCCGCAAACTACCGAATGGCAAAAATCGTATGATGGGCGCAAGAAAGAACCCGTAACACTTCCTGTAAAATTCCCTCTCCTGCTCGCACAAGGCACAGAAGGCATTGCGGTAGGCTTGGCTACGAAAATTATGCCTCACAATTTCATTGAATTGGTCGAGGCTTCTATAGCTATTTTGAAAGGGCAACCGTTTACGCTCTTGCCCGACTTTCCTACGGGAGGCATTGCGGACTGCTCGCTCTACAAGGCAGGCGCGAAGGGAGGCAAGATTAGGGTACGCGCTACGATAGAAATACACGCCAAAAACAAACGCGAGCTTATCATCAAAGACGTGCCGTATGGCGTTACTACGCCCTCGTTGATAGAGTCTATCATCAAAGCCAATGACGCAGGCAAGATAAAAATCAAAAAAGTGGTAGATAACACCGCCAAAGAAGTAGAAGTATTGGTCGAGCTTGCGGTGGGCATCGAGCCAGAACAAACCATTGACGCACTTTATGCCTTTACGGATTGCGAAGTGAGCATCTCGCCTAATACGTGTGTGATTGTGGAAAACAAACCGCGATTCTTGGACGTGCATGAGTTGTTGCGCATTTCTACGACCAATACAGTAGAACTATTGCGTCAAGAGCTTGAGATTAAAAAACACGAATTGCAAGAAAAGTTGCTTTATAGTTCTTTGGAGAAGATTTTTATCGAAAACCGCATTTACCGCAAAATTGAAGAATGTACGACTTGGGAGAGCGTATTGGAAACTATAGACACAGGGCTACAACCGTACAAACACGAGTTTTATCGTGACATAACCCGCGAGGACATCTTGCGCCTGACTGAAATAAAAATCAAACGTATCTCGAAATATGATGCCTTCCAAGCTGACGAAATAGCCAAAGGCTGGCAGAAGGAACTCGAGGAAACCTTAGACCACCTCGAAAACTTGACGCGCTATGCTATCAATTATTTCAAAAATTTATTGAAAAAATACAGCAAAGACCGAGAACGCAAAACAAAACTTACTACCTTTGATACTATAGTAGCCACTGAAGTAGCTATTAACAACCAAAAACTGTATGTCAATCGTGCAGATGGTTTTATAGGCTATGGCTTGAAAAAGGACGAATATGTGTCGGATTGTTCGGATATTGACGATATTTTGGTCTTTACCAAAGATGGCAAGTATTACATCAAGAAGGTAGGCGAGAAAGTGTATGTAGGCAAGGACATTGTGCATATAGCCGTGTATGGCAAAGATGCGAAAGAAGCCGTTTTCAATGTGGCGTACCGCGATGGCGAAACAGGCAACACAATGGTCAAGCGTTTTCAGATTGGAGGCGTTATCCGCGACAAAGAATATGACGTTACGAAGGGCGCGAAAAACTCGCAACTGCTTTACATTAGCCAAAATGATGCAGGCGAGACCGAAAGCCTGACCGTAAAACTCTCGGCAAACTGCACCGCCAAAATCAAGACTTTCGAATACAATTTCGCAGACCTTGAGATAAAAGGCAAGACTGCAGGAGGCAATATCCTAACGCGCTATCCTATCCGCAAGATTGAGAAAAAAGCCGATAAAACCTCGCCTACCCCGCCCAAAGTGGTAGATGTAGTCGATAAAACTTTGTTCCAAAATGGTTCAGGAAAGCATAGCTAATTTTTCTATATTACCCTTGCCTGCTGTGTAGGCAAGGGCTTTTTTTGGGCGGTTGTGTTTTGTTTTCTAAAAAAAGCCTTACCTTTGCACCCACTTAGCCCAAAAAACGTTCTTTGATATGCTGAACAGACGACACCTACGCATGAAAGTTATGCAAGCTCTTTATGGTTTGGAGCAGGCAAGAGTTGCCACTTACCAAATCTGCATGGAGCGCATCAGCCACGCCTTTGACCCTGACTGGAATGATGAGCGTAGCGAAGCCCTAACTGCCGAGCGCAATGAAAAAGCGAAAAAATCTATGCAAATTTTTCGTGAAAATTACCTTGATGCAAGGTGGCTCGATACCACTGTTGAGCCAGATGTGCGCCGAACAGTGCAACAATATATCAAAGAATATCATACAAACATGGACGCGGAGCGCAAAGGCTTTCAGAATGGACTTTTGCGAGATGTGAACCGCCTGTATGACAACTACCTACTGCTTCTTGCCTTGCCTAAAGCCCTGACCGAATTGGTGGAGGCTGACCGCGAAATGTTGCGTGTGGCGCACATACAAAAGGAAGAAACCAAAGGCGATTATAAATTTCGGGAAAACAAAGTCGCGCTTTTTTTAGGCAAAAATGACGCGCTACAGCTCGAACTCAAGAAACGCAATCTTAGCTGGGGCTTGTACGAAGAGCCTTTGCGCGATTTTTACCGCTCTGTTTTGCGCCAAGACAAGACCTACCAACAATACAATCAAAGCAAATTTGTAACCTTTGAAGAGGAGCGCGAGATAGTGTCGCACATCTTCAGGCACTTGGTTTTCACACAGCAAAACCTTATTTTCTTCTCGCTCAAAGAGTTTGATGTAAAGCGTTATGGCTTGGAGGCTATGGCAAAAGACCAACCCAAAGAAGCGATGAAACTCCAAATCATCAAAACTGCCACCGAAACGCTACAAGCCAACGCGCTGAAAATGGGCTTACCTGTAGAAACCATTACGGATTGGGCAGAGGATATGCAGAAACACCTCAAAGATTTTGCACAAAACCTTGCCAAAAGTCAAGAAAAAGAAAGGGACAAACCTAAAGACAAAGAGAAAGACCGCAACTTTGAGAAAGAAAAGGAAAAGGAAAAAGACATACTAACGCAGGAAGGCAAGGCTTTAGAACGCGCCTTTATGGACGGTGTGCGCCAACTGCACGCCCTTTTGCGCGAGTCGGCTCATGTATTGGTAGGCAAACTGTCTGCTTGTTTGGAGTTCGCAGAGCAGAATTTGCTCGATAGGCAACGCTTCAATATTGACTTCATAGAGGAAGCCCTGCACGAGTTTTTGAATGTGTTTGGCGTGGGCAATCACCCACAAGATAAAATCACGCTCCAAATGGAGAACGAAAAAGGAGCGTCTATCTTGCAAGACCTTTTTACCCAACTCGACTATAATTGGGAAGAGAACGGCAAGGTAGTACAAAGTATGCTCATGAAAACTATCAAAATGTTTGCCTCGCCTGCCCCTGCCGATTTTGCCCTTGTGGAACTTTCGGCAAATTGGGAAGACGACAAATATTTTTACCAAGAGCTATTCCGCGAAGCAGTGGAGTATGCCACCGAAGCAGATGCGCAAATCTCGCAAAAAGCCCAAAATTGGGATATTTCGCGTATGGTGGGCATAGACCGTATCATTATGCAAATGGCGATTGCCGAAATGGTGCATTTCACGAGTATTCCTGTGAAGGTAAGCATCAACGAGTACCTTGAGATAGCCAAAGTCTATAGCACGCCCCGAAGCAAGCAGTTTATCAATGGTATGCTCGACCAAATAGCCCAAAATATGCAACAGCAAGGCGTAATTCGCAAAAGTGGGCGCGGTTTGATAGATAATAAATAAGTTTTTGTAGCAATGTCAAATAATGGAGTTATTTTTGTAAAATAGAAATCGGATACCCTCGCCTACGTTATGAGCAAACGCAACAACGTTTTCAGCTATTATTTCCGCATCAACCTCAAGACCATACAAGGGCGCATCACGATGCCCTTTGTGTTGGCTACGATTTTGTCGGTGTTGATACTCTATTTCTCCAATTATTACCACCAACAACTCTACGTACAGAAGAACCATATTCAAAACCACATTGTGCCTGTGCAAGCGGAATGTGAGAAATTGATGGCTATGGTGCGCCAAAGCCAATACAGTTTTAGCTATTATCTCTACAATCCAGAGTCAGACTCTACCTCCGAAGCGAACCGCTTGCTGTGGCGCAATGACATCAACCCACAACGCGACAACATTCGCGCTTTGTTGAACATTACCAAAAACGAAGAAGCGAAGTCGCAATTTACTATCCTCAACAGACAGATTAGCGAAATCAACCAAATTCAGGAGAGCATAGAGCGAGAACGCAAAACAAGGCAGAACAAACGCTATGTGCATAACCGCGTAGTGTCGGAACTTACGCATGCAGTGCTTGACTTTGAAAGGACGCTTACGAATATTATCAACTTGATAATCAAGCAAATAAAAGACAATCAACGCGATATTGATGAGCAACAAGGCTGGTTTTATTATATGCTGTTCGCGCTTATGCTGTTTGGATTTTTGCTCAATTATATCTTGGGTATGCGTATGTTTGCGGTTATATTTGGGTGGGTACGAGAGATACGCGACAATACCGAACAGATGAGCAAAGGTAACTTGCCTGACGCCTTCAAAGTACGCGACAATGAGTTTAAAAAACTTTCTACATACAGCAACACGCTTTTGGAAAACCTAAAAGCACTCCGACTTTATGCTATAGAAATAGGCAAGGGCAATTTTAGTTATGACTCCAAGCTCTTCGAAGAAGGCAGTCCGTTAGGTACGTCTTTGAACGAGATGGGGCAAAGCCTCCAGAACGTGTATGCCGAAGAACGAAGAAGGAACTGGATAACGGAAGGCTTGACCGAATTTGCAGAAATTTTCCGAACCAATAGCCAAGACCTTGATATGCTGTGTCGAGAAACGTTGAAACAGTTGGTGCAGTATCTCGAAATCGTGCAGGGAGGCATTTTCCTTATCAATCGTGATGACGAAGAACTTACCTTCGAACTCAAAGCTACCTACGCCAACAATCGTGAAAAGTTTTTGACCAAAAAAGTGCCTGTGAATGACGGGCTTTTGGGGCGTGTGTATCTTGAAAAAGACAAAGTATTTTTGCGCGAAGTGCCTGAAGGTTATACAGAAATCGTGTCGGGCATTGGCAGTACGAAGCCTAAAAACTTGCTTGTTATTCCTTTGCTTGATGATGAACGCGAGGTGCAGGGTTTGATGGAAATTGCTACGCTGGTAGAATTGGAAGGCTATAAGGTGGACTTTTTAGAAAAACTTGCCTACAGCCTTGCCTCCACTATTGCCATCGCGTCCATAAGTTTGCGCAACCAAAAAGCCTTGGCAGAGCTACAACGTTCTGCTGAAAAATTGAAAAAACGCGAAGAGGAATCGCAAGCTATGATGAATGAGATGAATGACGAGTATCAACGCCTCGAAATTCGCGCCCTCGAAAACCAACGCTATGCAGACCGCTTGCAGGCTATTTTCAAATACTTGCCTGAACCGCTTATTTTGACTGACTTTGCGGGCAATATACAACTTTTCAATCCCGCTGCCGAAAGAGCTTGGGGCTACAAAGCCAAAGACATTATGGGCAAGGATTATCGAATGTTGCTCGCGCCTGATGCGCACATTGAGTTTTTGGCAAACAGCATACAAGCCTCTCAAGAAGGTGATGTGGTGATACAGCCCGAAACGAAGCTACAAGTGGTGAAAAAAGATGGCACAAAACAAACACTTGGCTTGCAACATCAAGAACTGATTATCGAAGGCGTACTTTTCCATATTTGGCTGTTTGGCAGTTTGGTAGAATAGGGGATTGCTCCAAATATTTTTAAATTAATTGAAAGGAATGATAAGAATTTTCATCATCTGTTTTTTATTTTCTCCATTTGTATATGGACAAATGCCTAAGAAATTGAGCAGACCCGAAAAGGATTTCGAAACTTTTTGGACAACCTTCAAAGATAATTACGCCTTTTTTAAGCTAAAAGGTGTAGATTGGGATAGCGTGTACACCAAATTCAGACCACAGGTAACAAAGACAACAAAAGAAAAACAACTTATCGAAATTTTAGGGCAAATGGTTGAACCATTGAAAGATGGACACATTACCATTTCAAGAGGCGAAAAAATCCTTTACAAGACGCAGAAACCTTCTTCTTTTCGTGAAGAATTCAAAGACCTTAAAAAAGAGTTTTGGCAAACTGTTGGCACAACGCTTGTGCAAAATGGCTTTTCACAACCAATAGGAGTTGGGACAGTTTTTAGAGACGAACATTTATATTATGTCGCCAAAACTGAACAAATTGGCTATATTAGAATATCAAGATGTTTTGCAGAAGTTAAAAGTATTATCCATGAAAGCAAAGAACTTGCAGATACGAATTTGATGCTTTCATTATTTGATAGCTTGCTTCGTCATGTTTCAAATACCCAGACGCTCATCATAGACGTAAGAGGCAATGGTGGAGGGCATGGAGGGCTTGAATTGGCTTCAAGATTAACGAAAACAAAGACACTGACGCATTACAAAGCTATCAAGCAAAAAGGTAGCTACGACAGTTTCTCGACCTTAGAACCGCAATTTATCGCGCCTCATAACGGTACGCAATACTTGAAACAAATTATCATATTGACCAATGACAAAACGGCAAGTTCGGCGGAGGATTTTACCATTTCACTTTACCAGCAACCTCATGTAACCACCATAGGTACAAACACTTCGGGTATGTTATCGGATATGTTTGAAGCAAAACTTTCCAATAAAATTGCATTTACACTCTCCAACCAAGTGTATTATTCAACTGAAAAAGAAATTTTGGAGGATAAAGGGGTACAAGTACACGTAGAGGTCAAAAATACGAAGCAAGACATAGAAGCCAAACAAGACGCTGTGCTGGTGAAAGCATTGAAAGTCATGCGAGAAAGAAATAAATAGTTTGGCAAATCATACGCTTTGTGTTACCTTTGCGCTATGTGGCAAGAAACAGATAATCAGCTCAAACGAACTTTCGAGTTCAAGGATTTTATAGAAGCATTCGCTTTTATGACGCAAGTCGCGCTTGTAGCCGAAAAAATGAATCATCACCCTGCTTGGTTCAATGTCTATAATCGGGTGGAAATATCACTCACGACACATGATGCAGGCAACACTATTACCGAAAAAGACCGCGCTTTGGCAAAAGCCATTGATGCCTTGTTGTAGCCGTATACTATTTTTTGTATGAATTTACTCATCACAGGGGCAGGCAAGGGCATAGGCTACGCGGCTACCGAATACGCCTTGCGAGCAGGGCATAACGTGATAGCTATTTCGCGCCAAATACAAGCCCTCGAAGCCTTGCAAGCGCAATATCCTACAACGTTACAGGTATTTTCGATAGATATAGCCCAAGCCGAAGCACTCACAAGTCTTTTGCCTTGCCTACAGCAGGCAGGCAAGTTAGACGCGCTTATTCACAATGCGGGTGTATTGATAAACAAGCCTTTCCTCGACCTTACAGATGAAGATTGGGCGCAATCGTGGAATGTGAATGTGATGGCTACCGTAAGGCTGACTCGCCTGTGTTTGCCCTTCATGGGCGTGGTAGGCAAGGCGCATATCGTTCATGTAGGCAGTATGGGCGGTTTTCAAGGCAGTACGAAGTTTGAAGGTTTGGCTTCTTACAGCACGTCGAAGGGAGCTTTAGCGACTTTAACGGAATGTTTGGCGGTGGAACTTGCAGAAAAAAATATCCATGTAAATTGCCTTTGTTTGGGGGCGGTAAATACCCAAATGTTGCAACAAGTCTTTCCTGTTTATGACGCGCCCATGAGTTCGGAACAAATGGGCAAATATTTGATTCAATTTGCTACTGAACACACGCCTTTCTACAACGGAAAAGTTTTGCCTGTAGCAGTCAGTGTGCCGTAAAATTTGTACTTTTGCGCTTATGAAATATTACCTCATTGCGGGCGAACGCTCTGGCGATATGCACGCAGGAAACCTCATGCGGGCTATTTTGCAAAACGACACGCAAGCCGAATTTCGCTACTTTGGAGGCGAGGCTATGCAAGCCGTAGGCGGAACGCTTGTGAAGCACTACCGCGAAATGGCGTTCATGGGCGTGTGGGAAGTGTTGATGAATTTGCGCACCATCTCGCGCTTGTTGAAGGAATGTAGGCAAGATGTGGAAGCGTGGCAACCTGACGCGATTATTTTGGTGGACTATAGCGGTTTCAATTTGCGCATTGCCCAATACATCAAAGACCAAAACTTGCCTATCAAAACCATTTTTTACATCTCGCCGAAAGTGTGGGCATATCGCCAAAAACGAGCCTTGCGCATCAAACGCTTGATAGATTGTATGTTGGTTATCTTTCCTTTTGAGGTAGATTTTTACCAAAAATTTGACTATAAAGTGCATTATGTTGGCAATCCTTTGCTTGACTCGGTAGCGCAATTCACACCCAATCCAAGTTTTAAGGCTGAAAATCATTTGAGCAACTTGCCTACTATCGCGCTATTGCCCGGAAGTAGGAAGCAAGAACTTGTGAAAATCTTGCCTACTATGCTCGAAGCTACGCTTCTTTTCCCAAAAGACGAAAAACAACAATACCAATTTGTAGTGGCGGGTGTTAGCAATGTGGACAAGAGTTTATATGATATTTGCCAAAAATACCCTCACGTCAAAATTGTATGGGACAGTAGCTATGACCTGTTGCAAGTGGCGCAAGGGGCTATCGTAACTTCGGGTACGGCTACGTTGGAAACGGCTCTTTTTCGCGTCCCTCAAGTAGTAGTGTATCGCACAAGTTGGCTTACCTACGAAGTCGTGAAGCGCATTATCAAAGTGCCTTACATCTCATTGGTCAATCTCATTGCGCAAAAAGAAGTCGTGAAAGAATTGATACAACAAGATTTTCAAGCACAAAAAATATACGAAGAATTGCGAAAAGTCTTGCCTGTGGTAGGCGAGTTGCATTATCAAACCCTTGCCAAATATGATGAACTAAGAGCCTTGATGGGCGAAGCAGGAGCTTCTACTCATTCAGCAGAGGTGATTAAAAACTTTTTAGCTTGATTTTATTGAAAGTTAAAAGTTGAAAGTTGATTTATTAATTTACTCACTCATTTACTCATTCACTCCCTCACCCATTCACTCCCATGCTCAACGTACAAGATTGTAAACACTTTTTGCAGGACGTGATTCCTGTAGCTCTCGAAAAATTGCAAGCCGATACAAAACCCGCTTGGGGCAGTATGGAGGCGCAAGAAATGCTCGAACACGTGGCAATGGCTCTCAAAGGGGGCTATGCTTTAGAGTTTGGGGCAGACAAAGAACCCAAACCCGCCCAAACGCAAGCAAAAATTGCTTTTTTGGAGCAAAACACACCCTATCCGAAAGGCATACCCAGCCCCTTTCACAAAGAAGGCAAGCCTGCGTATGTGTTCGCTTCGCTTGATGATGCCAAGAAAAATTTAGTGGAACAAGTGCAGGCTATGTATGCGTTTTTTGAAAAACCCGAAAACCTTGCGAAGTTCTTTTTCCACCCATTTTTTGGAAAATTGAATTTTGACGAAGTGCAGAAGTTCAATTACAAACATATCGCACACCATTTCGAGCAGTTCGACTTGTTGTAATGCTGTAAGCAAGTAGGCGAGCCAAAAGACTCGCCTACTGTTAGTTTATAATCGCCAAGTAATATTTTTTGCCATTTTGCAAAAGCACATATTTGTCTTTCAATTTGGTAAAATTAGGCTTTTCGTTGCCTTGCGCTTCGTTGATTTTGGTTTTGTTGATGCTGATGCCATTGCCTTTGATGGCTCGCCTGATATCGCCTTTGGAGGTTTGCATCACTTCTGCCAATAAGTCCACACTGTTCGCAAAACCTTCGTATTCGTCAGCCGTGAAGTTGCGTTGAGGCACGCCTTCGAACACTTCGCGCAAAACAGCCAAATCTGTATTTTCAAAATCGTCGAGGGTAGATTTGCCAAACAATAATTGCGAGGCGCGTTGCGCATCTTCGAGGGCATCTTGCGAGTGTACTCGCCTTGTGATGTCTTCCGCCAAAATGCGCTTCAGTGCGTTGGGATTGGTGGCATTTTCGGCTTCGAAGCCTTCTATTTCTTCTTTGGAATACAGCGTGAAGAAGCGAAGCAGGCGAGGCAAATCGGCATCATTCACATTGAGCCAAAACTGATAGAACGCATACGGGGAGGTAAGTTCAGGCGAGAGCCACACATTGCCACTTTCCGACTTGCCAAATTTTTGTCCATCGGCTTTGGTCAGCAGGGGGCAGGTAAGGGCAAAAGCCTCGCCTCCATCTTTGCGCCTGATAAGCTCTGTGCCTGTGGTAATGTTGCCCCATTGGTCAGAACCGCCCATTTGCAAACGGCAATTTTTCTCTTTGTATAAATGGTAGAAGTCGTAGCCTTGCAAAAGTTGGTAAGAAAATTCGGTAAAAGAAATGCCTGTTTCGAGGCGGTTTTTTACGGAGTCTTTCGACATCATGTAGTTTACCGTTAGAAACTTGCCTACCTCGCGCAAGAAGCCCAAGAAATTAAAATCCTTCATCCAATCGTAGTTATTCACTACTTGCGCCGCGTTCTCGCCTGTGAAGTCCAAAAATTTCTCTAATTGGTTTCTTACGCCTGCCACGTTGGTTTCGAGCTGTTCCATTGTCAAAAGATTGCGTTCTTTCGACTTGCCTGACGGGTCGCCAATCATACCCGTTGCGCCTCCTACGAGGGCAATGGGCTTGTGTCCTGCTCGCTGAAAATGCACGAGCAACATAATAGGCACAAGGTTTCCAATATGCAAAGAGG
>RDXI01000333.1 GCA_004292795.1 Bacteroidota bacterium
GATTCCTTTCGATACAAGTAGCTCGTTTTCAATAATGCCATTCATATTGATATTGATAGCACTCGCAAACCCCACCGCCTCCAAAATATTGGATTTTCCGCAACCGTTTTCGCCAATGAAAACATTGACACGACCTAATTGAATCGTGTCGTCTGCAATGGACTTGAAATTTTTTATAGTGATTTCTTGTAACATATATGAATAGGTTATTTTTGTTAAAAATAATAGATTTTTATAGCGTTGGTATCAAAATACCAACGCTTTTGCTTACCTCCCAAACCACGCAAGCGTGAGCTGTAGCCCTTCTTTGATGCGGATAGTGGGTTTGTAGTTCAATAATTTTTCTATCTTAGAAATATCGGCAAGGCTATCTTGGATATCGCCTGTGCGAGGCGGTCCGTAGTTGGGTTGTAGGGTAGAATTGCCCAATTCTTGCAACAAAAAATACAGTTGGTTCAAGGACGTTCTGTCGCCACACGCCACATTGAAAATCTCGCCTACCGCCTCCGCATTGTCTGTCGTGGAGGCAAGGATATTTGCCTGTACTGCATTGGCTACGAAGGTAAAATCGCGGGTTTGTTCGCCTTGTCCATTGATAGTCGGAGGCGTGTTTGTCAAAATGCCTTGCGCAAACAAAGGGATAACCGCCGCATACGCTCCATTAGGGCTTTGGCGGGGTCCGAAAACATTGAAATAGCGCAAGCCAATCGTTTCTACGCCATACAAACGCCCAAAAACATCAGCGTACAATTCGTTTACGTATTTCGTGATGGCATAAGGCGAAAGAGGCTTGCCTATTTTGTGTTCTACTTTGGGCAATTCCTTGCTATCGCCATACGTAGAAGAAGACGCGGCATAGACAAAACGCTTCACGCCTGCATCACGCGAAGCCACCAACATATTCAAAAAACCGCCGATATTGACATCATTGGTCGTTATGGGGTCTGTGATACTGCGCGGAACAGAGCCAAGCGCGGCTTGGTGCAACACAACTTGTATGCCCTCACACGCCTTTTGGCAGTCTTCCAAAGACCGAATATCGCCCTTTATAAAGGTATAGCGGGGATTTGCCTCAAAAAGTTTTACATTGTCTATACTGCCTGTAGCGAGGTTGTCCAACACTACTACACGCTTGGCGTTATGGAGCAAAAGGTATTCAACTAAGTGCGAGCCTATAAAGCCTGCGCCACCTGTTACGAGAAAACTTGTGTTTTCGAGGCTTTGCGTATGGAAAGGATTTGCGTACATGGAAAAAGGAAAAAAACGCTTATTTTCCACAAAATTAGCAATAAAAATCAAAACTGCCCACGAAAGTCGCTAAAAATTAGGGCTAACGCATCAAATTAGCAGTTCTTAACATAGTTATCAAAAATTGGTCATCTCGGCTTACCTTTTTCCTCTTTCTTTTCAAACTCATTTTTGGTTCTACTAAAAATAAAGCCCATTTTTTGATAAGATGTAAATTAGCTGGGCATTATCTTTTTGTACTTTGGCATTATCTTCTCTAAATGTAAAATCTAATGCCTTCTCAGTAGTCTGTTAGATTTAAAAAAACATCAACATCTTGAAATAAGCGTGTGAGAAGGCTTGCAGAGAGGCGGGATAATAGCTCAAATAAAAAACATAGCCCAAAGAACCGAAAACTTGGGTTACGAGGCTAATTTTCATCAGTTGGATATAGTACAAGTCGAAGCCATACTTCATGTAGTTCGCGCCCTCGAGTTGCAAAAAACCCTCTTCCCTGCCCTTGTGCAGTTCTACGTGCATTACCCAAATGAATAGAAAAATAGCCCCTAAGACATATTTTTGCCATGTGTCCATAGCCACCGCTTGCAGGTCTAACATAAAAAACGCTACAGCTTGGCTCAAAATATAGAACCCAAGTGCGCCCTCTATGACTTTGGTAAGCATACTCACGGCAAACGCCCATTTGTGTGTATGCACAGGTGTAAGTTTGCGAAACAGATGCACTAAAAAAATGCCAATAAGCGATACTATCGTGTAACTGAGTAAAATTAAGTAGAAAATACGAAATAGAAGTATCAAGAAAGCCATAAAATTGAATGTTTTTGAAAAATAAGTTGAAAAAATGACAATGTGAACAGGCGTTTCTCATCAAACATTTGTAACAAGCAAAATAAAGAAATTGTTTTTTGAAAAATGTGTTTATTTTTGCACGTATGAAAGTTGTTGTACCTGTTGCGGGCATTGGGGCGAAGTTGCGCCCACACACGCATACACAGCCCAAGCCTTTAGTGCCAATAGCAGGCAAGCCTATATTAGCACACATGATTGATGAGCTAAAGGCGGGTGGTTTGCGTGATTTTGTATTTGTGTTGGGCTATTTGGGCGATAAGATAGAGGCATACATCACAGCGCAATACCCTGACTTGAATATGTCTTTTGTGGTGCAAGACCCTCGAGAGGGTACGGCACACGCCATTTGGGTTTGTCGTGAGCATCTGAAAGACGAAGAAGAGATTTTTGTGGTCTTGGGCGATACTATTGCGGGTTTTGACTTACAAGCAGTTCTTGACTCGCCTGAAACTATGCTTGGCGTAAAGCGTGTGCATAATCCTATGTTGTTTGGTATTGCCGAAACAGACGCGCATGGCTGGATTTCGCGCCTTGTCGAAAAGCCTCAAATTCCCAAATCGAACCAAGCTCTTGTAGGGATTTACAAAATAAAAAATGTGCCTTTGTTGTTCGAAGCCATCGAGCAACAACTTTCCGCCAAAGTGAAGGTAAACAATGAATATTACCTCACAGACGCGCTCATGTACATGATACAGAAAGGAGAGCGCATGAAGGCACTCGAAGTAGATAATTGGTTTGACTGTGGGCGCAAGGAAACGCTTTTGGAGGCAAACGCCATTTTGTTGAATACGGATTATTACAAAAACAAACAACAGCCTTCTTTTCCCAACACTATAGTAATTCCGCCTGTCAGTGTAGGCAAGAATTGCAAGATTGAAAACTCTATCATAGGACCGAATGTTGCCATTGGCGACAATACCATTGTGCAAAAAGCCATTGTAAGCAATAGCATTATCGGTTCTTATAGCGAGCTTCAGCACGTAGTCTTGAAAGACTCTATCATAGGCAACGACACTGCCCTCAACGGACTCGTCCAAAGCCTCAACATTGGCGACAATACAGAAATAAATTTTAGTAAATTGTAAGGGGGTGGAAGGGTTAAAAGGTGGAGAGGTGGAAGGGTTGAGGGGGTAGAAGGGAAGACACATACCTTGATAAAACCCCACACTTATTTATTCCTTTTCCCCCTTCTCCTTTTAACCACTCCTTTTAACCCTTCCACCCCTCAACCCTTCCACCCCTCAACCCTTCCACCCTTCCCCCTCTCAACCTTTCCACCCTTCTACCCCTCAGCCCTTCCCATGTTCACCCTTCCCAATATCATTACATTGTTGAATTTATTTTGTGGCTGTTTGGGCTTCATTGCTGTTTGGGAAGGCAAGCAACCTTTGGCGGGCTATCTGATATTTGGAGGCGTGTTTTTCGATTTTCTCGATGGTTTAGTGGCACGCCTTACCAAAAGCTATTCGGATATAGGCAAGCAGTTGGACTCGTTGGCTGATGCGGTAACATTTGGAGCCTTGCCTGCAGTGATGATGTTTGATATGATGCGCAAGAGTGCGCCTGAAAGGTGGGCTTTGTTAGGGCTTTTCTTGGCTATGTTTGCTGTTTTGCGCCTTGCGAAGTTCAAT
>RDXI01000334.1 GCA_004292795.1 Bacteroidota bacterium
AGCCCCGCTGGGGCAAGCACATTCAATCTATTTGCAATATTGTATATTTAAATCTAATTCCAAACCCACTTTGCATGGCAATGTTTCGGGGTTTGTAGCCCAAAGATACAGCTTTTTTTTATAGCGTTAAAGACACCATGCGTTGTTTGTAGTACGATTTTCTTTTTTTCTCCTATAGTATCACAAAATTTGGTATTTTTGTATGTTCCTCACCGCTATCATTATGGAAAATACAAAACAAGTTTGGGTTTTGGCAGGGTACGAACTGTTTGCCAAAGAGGGTTTGCATGGGCTACAGGTCGAGGTCTTGGCTCGCAAGGTAGGCAAGAGCAAATCTTCGTTTTATCATCATTTTGTAGATGTGGACATTTTCATTGATGTCCTTTTGCAACATCATACAACACGCGCTCAAGCCCTCGCCTACCGCGTGTCGCAATGCAAAACATTGATGCCTGACGTATTGGAGGCATTTTTGGAGGCAAGACAAGACTTGTTTTTCAACAAACAGCTTCGAGTGCACCGCGAAATCCTGATTTTCCGCCAATGTTTCGACAAAGCAAGCGGTTTGGTGAATGATACCTTTTTAGACATTTGGTCGAAGTCTATCGGGCTTCCCTACGACTTGGCGCACCTTGTCTTGAAATTGGTAAGCGAAAATTTCTACCTCCAAATCACCGAAGAAACCTTTACCTACGCTTGGTTTGTGAGCTATCTGAACGAAATACAAACCATGATAAAAGACATTGGCAAAGTGGCGAAGGTTTGATACACTTTGAATCTACCCAAAAGTAAGTTATATTTTTTTGTAATTATAGCTTTTTTGCATAGCTTTTTTGAGAAAAAAGCTATTTTTGTGCTTATTTTCCCCTCAATTTGCCATGCACAAAACTTTCTCGTTTGTCTTGCCTCCCGAAATAGCCTACGACTCGGCTCGCCTACTTGCCTACACCGCGCAAGAAATGCAGACCGATGAAATAGACAATCTGCACATTCGCCCCTTGAAGCGAAGCATCGATGCGCGTAGCAAACAGCCGAAAGTAAACGTGCAAGTCGAGGCTTCTTTGGGCGAAAAACCCACGCCTCTTTTCACCCCTATCGCCTATCCTGACGTAAGCAAAAAACCGCAAGCTATCATTGTGGGCGCGGGACCCGCAGGCTTGTTCGCGGGTTTGCGTTTGATAGAATTGGGCATTAAACCCATCATCATAGAACGCGGAAAGGACGTGCAGGCAAGGAGGCGCGACCTCGCGGCTATCAACAAGCATCAAACCGTAAACCCAGAGTCGAATTATTGTTTTGGTGAAGGTGGGGCGGGTACGTATTCTGACGGAAAACTTTACACACGCTCCAAAAAACGAGGCGACATCAACCGCATTTTGCAAATTTTGGTGGCACATGGCGCAGTAGAGGACATTATGGTCGAGGCACACCCGCACATTGGCACGAATAAATTGCCAAAACTTGTGCAGAACCTCCGCGAAACTATCCTACAAGCGGGAGGCGAGGTATTGTTTGACACCAAAGTTACGGATTTCTTACTGCACGCAGGCGAGTTAAAGGGCGTTGTAACGCAGGCAGGCAAGCCTATAGAAGGCATAGGCGTTATTTTGGCAACGGGACACTCGGCACGCGACATTTTCCACCTATTGCAAGACCGCCAAATAGCCATTGAGTTCAAGCCCTTTGCGTTGGGTGTGCGCATCGAGCATCAACAAAAATTGATTGACCAAATCCAATATCATTGTGCCGATGAGCGCAATCCATTCTTGCCTGCCTCTTCGTATAGCTTGGTAACACAAGTGAAGCACAAAGGCATCGAGAGAGGCGTTTTCTCGTTTTGTATGTGTCCTGGAGGGTTTATTGTTCCCGCCGCCACTGCGCAAGGCGAGATAGTCGTAAATGGTATGTCGCCTTCTCGCCGTGACTCGCGTTTTGCCAATTCGGGCATTGTGGTAGCGGTAGGCGAGGCAGAAGTAGGCAAGTACAAAGACTTTGGCGCATTGGCGGGTTTGTATTTTCAGCAAGAGGTCGAGCAACGCGCTTGCGCTTTAGGCGGTGGCACACAAGTAGCTCCTGCCCAACTGATGCAAGACTTTGTGAACAAAAAACTTTCTAAAAACTTGTTGGAAACGTCCTACCAACCTGGGCTAACTTCGGTAGAACTCGATGCAGTCTTGCCTGAATTTATCGCCTACAGTCTTAGGCAAGGCTTTCAGGATTTCGGAAAGAAAATGCGTAATTACCTTAGCAATTTCGCGCAACTCGTGGGCGTGGAGAGTCGCACTTCCTCGCCTGTGCGCATACCGCGCAACCCCGAAACTTTAGAACATACCGTTTTGAAACGCTTTTTTCCTTGTGGCGAAGGCGCGGGCTATGCAGGAGGCATTATGTCTGCCGCTATGGACGGAGAACGCTGTGCGGAGAAATTGGCGGAGTTGTATAAATATGCGTGAAAAAATTGATGTGGCAAGCAAATTTTTCATATATTTGTAACGTTCTAAACATAACCATTCAACTTACAACTCATTATGAATATTCTTATCAACCAAGAGCAAACCTCGTTTGCAAAAGAACATACCAAAGATTTTCCCGTTCAACCCGTTTCTATAGATGCAAAAGCAGGGAAAGGGAGCAAAAAACATTTCTCCATTATCGAGGAAGATACCCCCGCATTTCAGCATTTTCTTTTAAAAATGGCACAAGAAGCAGAAACAGAACTAAAAACTAATAAAAAATCATACAACAACATAGACGACCTTATCAATGCCCTACAAGTACACTGTATTTGATAAATCAAATACCTACATGAACACCTTACCACAACATCAATGCTTTGAAAACTTTTTCTATCCACCTAATCCCACGCTTCACTCCCTTTTTGATACGCTTCATCTATAGGTATAGTGCGGTAGGCAAGGCTTGATGCTATCTTTGCATCATCAATCAAAGCCTAAAATATGAAAAAGTTACTCATTTTATTGCTTTTCTGCCTTGCCTACACCGCGCAAGCGCAAAACCTTACGCAAACCGTCAAAGGAACGGTATTAGACAAAGTTACTGAACAACCACTCATCGGGGCAACTGTGATGCTTGCCGAGTCGAACCCGCCTATGGGCGCGTCTGTTGATGAAAACGGCAATTTTACTATTCCCAACGTGCCTATTGGCAGGCATCAATTCATTGTGCAATTCATTGGCTATCAATCGGCTACCATTCCCGAAGTGTTGGTTACAACAGGCAAGGAAGTAGTCTTGAATATTACGCTTGAGGAAAGCCTCGAAAACTTGGCGGAAGTAGTCGTTACAGCCGAGAAAGGCGTAGCCAACAATGATATGTCCGAAATCAGCACACGCTCTTTCAGTATGGAAGAAGCTACGCGCTATTCGGGAGGCAGAAATGACGTAGGGCGTTTGGTAAGCAATTTTGCAGGCGTGGCTACTTCGAATGATGGCAGAAACGATATTGTAGTGCGTGGCAACTCGCCTACTGCGGTGCTGTGGCGCATGGAAGGCATACCCATTCCAAGCCCGAACCACTATTCTACGTTGGGAACTACAGGCGGACCCGTGAGTGCCTTGAACCCAAACCTTTTGCGCAATTCGGACTTTATGACAGGAGCTTTTTCTTCGGAATATGGCAATGCTACAGGTGCAGTGTTCGATTTGGCACTTCGCAATGGCAACAAAGATAAATTCGAAGCAACCTTACAATTAAACGCTTTC
>RDXI01000042.1 GCA_004292795.1 Bacteroidota bacterium
GGCTTTTTTGGCTATGTATGCCGCTTTTTCGTAGCCGATATGTGGGTTCAATGCCGTTACGAGCATCAAAGAATTTTCCATGTGTTTTTGCACTACAGGTTCATTCGCCTCTATGCCCACTGCGCACTTGTCCGCAAAAGACACACACGCATCACCCAGCAGGCGAGCAGACATCAGCACGTTGAAAGCAATCAACGGTTTGAAAACATTGAGTTCGAAATGCCCATTCGAGCCTCCAATGCCCACCGCTACATCATTGCCCATCACTTGCGCACACACCATCGTCAAGGCTTCAGGCTGGGTAGGGTTTACTTTGCCCGGCATGATAGAAGAACCCGGCTCATTATCAGGGATAATAATCTCGCCTATGCCACAGCGAGGTCCCGAACTCAACATACGAATATCGTTGGCTATTTTCATCAACGACACTGCAGAGCGTTTCAGCGCACCCGAAAGTTCTACCATCGCATCATGTGCCGCGAGTGCCTCAAATTTATTGGGAGCAGTAACGAAAGGCAAGCCTGTAAGCTCGGCTATTTTTTGTGCCACAAGCACGTCATAGCCTTTGGGCGTGTTCAAGCCTGTGCCTACTGCCGTACCGCCTAAAGCAAGTTCGCGTACCATTTCAAGCGCGTTGCGCAAAGCACGCACACTGTTCGTTATCTGTTGCACATAGCCCGAAAATTCCTGCCCCAATGTAAGGGGTGTAGCGTCCATGAAGTGGGTACGCCCTGTTTTTACAATGTGTTGAAAGCCTTGTGCTTTTTGGTGCAAGACATCACGCAAATGCTCCATACCTACTATAGTATTTTCTACCACCAACTTATACGCCGCGATGTGCATAGCCGTAGGGTACGTATCATTCGAAGATTGCGACTTATTTACGTCATCATTCGGGTGCAATACTTTCTTTTCGTCCAGCAAAGAACCGCCTTGTTGCACATGGGCGCGGTAGGCAATCACTTCGTTTACGTTCATGTTGCTTTGCGTACCCGAACCCGTTTGCCAAATCACCAAAGGAAATTGGTCGTCGAGTGCGCCTGTCAAAATCTCATCACAAGTATCGGCAATAAGTTTCGCCTTCTCTGCTGAAAGCACGCCCAATTCGTTGTTTGCCAATGCCGCCGCCTTTTTCAGGTAAGCAAAGGCATAAATAATTTCGCGGGGCATAGAGCCTTCCGCGCCTATTTTGAAGTTGTTGCGACTGCGCTCTGTTTGTGCGCCCCAAAATTTGTCAGCAGGCACACGCACTTCGCCCATCGTGTCGCGTTCTATACGATAATCCATAGTTGCCATAGATTTCAAACGATATAAATTTTTAGTTTTGCCACAAAGTTAGCAGTTTTTCGTTAATTGCATGAGGAATTATTGGGCTTTTTTTCGGGCTTTTCACCCTGTAGGCGAGCAAGATTGGGCGTTTTTTTGCTCTCTGCTCCAAACATCCTCGAAGGTTTATTAGCAAACCCAATCAATGCCTTTTACCAACTGTTGCAAGGTTTGGGCTTCTCGGCTTCCTTCGGTGGGTTGGAAATTATACACCCACGAGGCTTGGGGAGGCAAGCTCATGAGAATAGACTCTATCCTTCCTGCCGTTTCTAAACCGAACTTTGTGCCTGCATCATACACGAGGTTGAACTCCACATAACGCCCTCTGCGCACATATTGCCACTGTTTTTCTTGGTCTGTGTAGGCGAGTCCCTTGTTCTTGTGCATAAAGTGCGTGTAAACAGGCGCGAAAGTCTTGCCTACGCTCTGCACAAAATCAAACCTTTGTTGCATTGTGAAGCCGTCTTGTGTGTGAAGCCTATCAAAGAAAATACCGCCCACGCCACGCGTTTCTTGCCTATGTTTGATGAAAAAATAGTCATCAGCCCACTTCTTGAAAGCGGGGTAATAGCTTGGATTGTGCCTATCACAAGTATTTTTGAGCGATTGATGAAAAAATTGGGCATCTTCTGCCACAATGTAATGCGGTGTGAGGTCTATCCCGCCTCCGAACCAAGCGCGTTTTCCGCCATCAGTTTCAAAATAGCGCACGTTCATGTGAATAATAGGCACATGCGGATTGTGCGGGTGCAGGACTATCGAAACGCCTGTAGCATAAAATTCTTCGGACTGAAAGTCGGGGTTTTGGCGCAAGGCTTCGGGCATTGCCCCCTCGACAGCCGAAAAGTTTACGCCACCTTTTTCAATCACATTGCCATTTTGCAAAATACGCGACACACCGCCTCCGCCTCCTTCGCGTTGCCATTCGTCAGCCTGAAAAGTGGCTTTGCCATCAGCCTCTTCGAGGGATTGGCAAATCTCCATTTGTAAGTTTTGGAAAAACTGGGTAACTTCGTTGCGAAACATACTTTTTTCGCAAAATTGCGCATTTTTTGCCTTATATGCAAAAACTCCCAACGGCTCTTGCCTATTGGGAGTTTGGGGTGGTTATCTTTTTCTAATCTTGGCTTTTCCGCGTGGGCTACTCACTTGTAGGATTCTGTTCGAGCCTTGTGTGGGCGATACTGCGTCTTTACTGCTGAAATTGGGTGCATTTGTTACTCGATTGCTGGAAGCTACTTCCTCTTTTTTCATTTCAGCATCTTCCAACACTTTTACTTCAGCATTTTTGTTTCGGGCTTTGTTCTCTGTAGTTTCTCTGCTCGTCTTCTTTTTGGCTTTGTTCACATCTTTCTTTTCGGATAAAACGCTACTTTTCGCTTCTATTTTTCCCTTTGTTTCTTCTAAGGCTATCACATCTCTTGCTCTTTCGTTTCTGGTAGGCGAGGTTTCAAAATCGTTTTCTACTACTTGCGCATCTGCAAAGATAGCCACTGTATTGCTTGCATCAGCCGTTACGTCCACGTTGCCTTCTTGGGAGGTAAGTTTGTTGTTATTTACCAACTGTACGCCTTGCATATCAAACGTAATGTTTTGTTTCGCCACCACTTCGAGTTGCAACAAGCGATTTTGGGGCAACAACACATTCATGTCTATCTGTGGGCTTTGGTTGCTTTCTATGCTTACTCGATTGTTGTCCACCTTGCCTACAAAACCCTGTGCGGGTACGCTTTCTACTTTCACACCCTCGCCTGCATAACTCCTTAGATAGATATTGCCGTTAGGATTTTTTATCTCCACTACGCCATGTTGTACTATGTTCGCAAAGTTGTAAGTATCTTGTACGGGCTTCAATACTGCCTCTTTTTCTACTATCTCGCCTGCTTCTTTGTGGGCATAATCTCCAAGCTGTTTTGTTCTGTCGAGAGCCAAATTTTCGGCAATAGGTTTCTCTGCTTTCTGCACCAATACTTCCATTGCTTCACGCCCTTCTACAGCATTTTCTTCTTCTTTTGGGGTAGCCTTGTTTTCTTTGCGGGTGGGTTTAGGAATTTCTATATACGCGTTTTGTTTGTTTTCCTTCTCAAACTCAAGTTCGCTCATTGCCACTTGCGTTTGGCGGTATTTTTCCTGAAAAACAGTCACACCCCAATAGCCCATTATCACAATCAAGACTGTCAAAATGCCCACAGAGAGGGTTTGCCATTGGAATTGGGCGTGTAGAAAATATTTCAGCTTTTCGCGCAGGGAAGGGCGCGTTTGGGCTTGTTGGGCTTTGTATTCATTCAGCATAGCATAGAAGTTCATCTTTAGTTCAGGGGCGGGCTGTACCAAAGGCGTGCTTTGCGTGAACTCAAGGGTTTCTTCGAGTTCGTCGAGTTCTTGCTGGAAGTCTGGGTTTTGTTGTAGGTAAGCTTTGACGCGGTACTCTACTTCTTCTGCCACATTGCCTTGCAAAAAATCTATCAAATGGGGTTCTATTTCTTCGTAGCGAATCATAAAAATAAATGAAAAAATTGGTTTTAGATGTTAGTTGTTAGTTGTTAGTTGTTAGTTGTTAGATGTTGGTTGTTGGTTGTTGGTTAAGGTTTATCTTATAAGGTAAAAAATGTTAAATGTTAAATGTTAAATGTTAAATGTTAAATGTTAAATGTTAAATGTTAAATGTTTAGTGTTTGTAGAAAACCTCTTTCAGGGCTTTGAGGGCGCGGTGGACGCGCACACGGGCAAGGTTTTCGGTTATTTGGTAAATTTCGGCTATTTGGGCGTATTCCATTTCTTCTAATTGGCTCATTATCAATATCTCGCGCTTGTCTTCGGGTAGCCGTTGCAGGGCTTCTTGCAAGAGGCGCAACTGTTCATTCTTTTCTATGGAGTGGTCTTCTTCGGACAGGCGTAAGTTTCGCTCATACGGTATATCGTCCAAAGACTTCACTTCTTTTTGTTTTTTGTAGTGGTCAGCCTTTACATTGCGTGCTATTTGAAAGAACCAAGCCTTGAAGGGCATATCGGCGCGGTACGTATGCTTGTATTTCAGCACACGCTCAAACGTATTTTGCGTAAGGTCACGGCTCAGGTCTTGGTCGCAGACTTGACGCAAATAAAAGTTATACAAACGCACATGATACCGCTCAAAGAGCAATCCCAGTTGTTCTATTTGCCCATTGACCACTTTGAGCATAATAGTTTCATCACTCAAATTTTGCACGATAATACAGGTTAAGTCCTACATTGCTAAACTCGGCAGATATGCTTGCCTCTTTCCTATGATTACTCTTGCGCGCCCATTTCATTACAAAGATACACACTTTTTTTTATAGTAATACTAAAATAATTCTTAACTTGCGTACAACACTTTACCACAAGGACACAAGAACACAAGAAAAAAAGGTAAAAGTAAGCTTCGTGACCTTGTGTCCTTGTGGTTGATACGCATTTTAAATCTTATTTTAGTATAAGCACATGGTTGTTTGTGTCCCACAAAAAAAACACAAGCAAAGTGCTTGTGTTGGGTAAGAAGTTTCAAAAATTTTGGATAAAATCATTCATATCTTGCTCCGCGCTTAGGTTCAGTTTCTTCTTCAGGCGGTAGCGAGCCGTTTCCATACCTTTGACCGAAATGTTGGTAAGTTGCGCAATCTCTTTGGAGGCAAGGCGCATTTTGATATAGGCACAATGCTTCAGCTCGTTTTGGCTTATATCAGGAAAGGACGTTTGTAATCTGCTGAAAAAATCGGGGTGGACTTCGTCGAAGTGCATCTTGAACCTGTCCCAATATCCATCTAATTGTATGTTGCGCTCTATCACACGGATAGCCTCTTGTTTGATGCTGGAGGCAGGCAAGGTGTCTATCAGCTCCTTCAATTCATTCAATACTTCTGTTTTTTGCGCAATCTGAATACTATTCGTAGCAAGTTCGCGCTTCTTGTGTTCTAAGTCATTTTTATAAATTTGTTTCAGGCGTTGGTTTGCATCTGCCAAACTAAGCGCGTTGCGCACACGCGCCACCAATTCTATAGCGTTGATAGGCTTGCGCAAATAATCTACCGCGCCTGTTTGGAAAGCCTCGTCCAAGTTGAGGTCGTCAATCATTACCCCCGTAACGATAATGATAGGGATTTCACTCGTTTTAGGTTCAGCTTTCAGCCTTTTCACTGCTTCGAGTCCTGTCATAACGGGCATATTCCAATCCATGAGGATAAGGTCGGGCATATTTTGGTAGGCAAGCTCACACGCCACTTTGCCGTTGGGTGCGTGCAGAATGTCGTACTTTGCCCCAGCTTCTTTGAAGGCTTGAAGCATCAGGCGCAGGCTGTTATTATCATCATCTGCCACCAACAAGGTTTTGCGTTGTATTGTTTCCATAAGAAATACGGCATAAAGTTAGTAAAAACCTTTGCGCTTCAATGAAGCACAAAGGTTTGGGAGTTGAATAAATCTGTATGTGTTGCTCCTTATTTTTATAACTAACTTTGGTTGCGTAGGCAAGCCAAATATGGGTTGTCGTATAACTTTTGCAAAGTTACGACTACCATAGCGCACTACCTATTTTTGCACCCCTTCAAATGCACTTCAAAAAATAGGCAACACCATAAAAATTCAGAAAAAATGCTATATTTGGCAATATAAAAATGCTCCTGTTCGAAAAATATGAAATTCTTGTATCTTGGGTTGCTTGCGTGGGCAATGGCAATGCCTGCTGTAGCACAATATCAGTCCTATTTGGCAAATTTCCAACGCGACTTTGAGCAATCTCCTGAGGCTGACCAAAAGACGAAGTTGGTAAAAATTTTGCTTGACTCTATAGGGCGAGCTACAGATGACGTGGACAATGTGGCTCGTTATCAAGCCTATCTTAGTGTTGGCGAGAAATTCACAAAAAGGGTATTAGCCAACCCCAAACAGCAAAAGTTTTTGCCGCTGGCATATTTGGCAATGTCTTCTTTGTATCGCTACAGAGATATGAAGCTACAGTTAGAATATGCCTACAAAGCCCTCGAAGAAGCCAAACGCCAACATGATGCCTTCGCAGTGCGGGAGGCACTCAATACCATTGCGAGCTATTTGTACTCTTCGGGTTTGTATGAGGAAGCCCTACCTTATATGTTGGAAAGAGAGCAGTTTTTGCAAACGGATATGTCGCAAACCCCTCCTCATGTTTATATCAGCCACTTGAATACCATGGCGATGACCTACCAAAAAACCAAAAAGTACGCAAAAGCCATAGCGTATTTTGAAAAATGTTTGCAAACAGCAAAAGAAGTGAAAGATACAGCGTGGATAGGGCTTGCCTACGGCAATATGGCGATGATGCACTTAGAGGAGAAAAAATATGAAAATGCCCTTGCCTACCTAAAACTTGATGCGCAATACAGCGTACTGTCTAAAAATATAGGCAGTGCTACTCATGCGTGGATGGCTATCGCCAATATTTATCAAAAATTGGGGGAAAGGCAAAAAGCCTCTCAAAGTATGGATTCTGCTTGGGCATTGGTGGCTACTATTCCCAAAGAACACGTAAAATTTACGGTGGACATGGTGAGTATTTACAAGACTGCCTACAAGTTTTACAAGGAAAACAAGGAATTTGAAAAACTGCCCACGTATGCGGATAGTTTGTTGAGTTTTTTTGAGAAGGAAACCAAAAGCAAATACAACCAAGATTTACGAAAAATATATGCACAATACAATGTGAAGCTCAAAGAGCAAGATATTCAGAACCTACAACAACAAAAAAATGCAGAGCGTTGGATTTTGTATCTTGTGATGTTGGTGGCTCTCGCAGTGGTAGCGTTGGCTGTAGTGCTTTTCAGAAACAACCGCAAACAGTTGAAAACCAATATATTGCTGAAAGAAAAGCAAGAGGAAATAGAAACGCAAAACGAAGAACTGAACACGCAAAAAGAGCAACTTGCCTCCCAAAATGACACGTTGCAACAGCTAAACACCACGAAAGATAAACTTTTCTCGATAGTGTCGCATGACTTCCGAAGCCCGCTCAACGCCCTGAAATCTACGGCTTATTTGATGTCGCGGGAGGACATCTCGCCTGCTGAAGTGAAAGAACTGACTGCCAATGTTACCACACAAATCAATCACACCTCTTATTTTCTCGAAAATTTGCTCTTTTGGGCAAAAAGCCAACTCAAAGGCTTTCACATGGAGGCAGAAAGGTTTAATTTGCAAGAACTTGTGCAGGAAAATATAGAGCTTGCCTACCCACAAGCCGAGCAGAAGAAAATTGTACTCGAAGCGCGAAGTCACGAAATGGTCTGGATAATGGCAGATAAGCACATGACGCGACTTGTGTTGCGTAATTTGCTCTCCAATGCACTGAAATATAGCAGACACGCAGACCGCGTCACGCTTGCCTACCAACGCAGGCAAGACCATGTGCTGATAACGATACAAGACACAGGCTTAGGTATGACTGCCGAACAAATGCGCTCACTTTTTACGCCTCATACGTCCTCCACGTATGGCACGAACCAAGAAAAAGGCGCGGGATTGGGGCTATTGCTTTGCAAGGATTTTGTAGAAAGAAATGCAGGCAAGATTTGGGCAGAGAGCGAAGCAGGCAAGGGCAGTACGTTTTATTTCACACTGCCTTTGGCAACAGCAGACAATACACACTTTCAAACAGATGGCTTTGTGGCGAAAGAATTGGAAAATGGCGGTACGCTGTATAGGTTGTAACTTCCCAAAACTATAAAGATATGAAAAAAATATTTTTTGCAATACTTCTGTGGCATTGCTCGCTAACAGCACAAGCGCAATATCAAGCCTATATTGCTTCTATGAAGCAGGCTTTCGCAAAAGCAACAACTGTGGAACAGAAAAGAGAAATGTTGCAAGCTGTGATGGACTCGGTGCGCGCAGGCGGTAACAAACACACAAGATTGAAAGCCAAACAAGAGGCGTATTTGGCTTTTTGCGAACATTTGGAAACACAAGTACGCGCCAAACCAACATACAAAAGCCTTATGCCCGAAGTGCTGATGCTTTTCACGCATTTCTATTCTCGGCATCACGACTCTAAAACGCACTTGGAATATGCCTACAAAACAGTGGAATTGGCAAAACAATACAACAACAAGGAAGTGCTACGCCAAGCATACGGCTACCTTTGTGATTTTTATTATGGGAATGGGCAACACGACAAGGCATTGCCGTTGTTGTTGGAAACGGCAAAAATAATAGAGGGTGATGAAGCCCTTGAGAAAAAAGCACAGTTTGCGAGTTTGTTGAATGTGATAGCTATTTCGTATGCCAAACTCAAACAATACGAACTATCGACTGCTTATTTTGAAAAAGCCTTGCGCGTGGCGCGAAAATACAATGATGTGGCGTGGATTGGCTTGTCGTATGGCAACATGAGCATGGTCAATGAAGCAAAAGGAGATTACAGGCAAGCCATTACGTTTTTGAAACAAGACGTTAGGTATAGCCTTTTGGCTAAAAACCCCTCGAGTGCAGTGAATGCGTGGGTATTTATAGCAGATTTGCATGGCAGACTGAAGGAATACAAACAAGGCTCGTTAGCCTTAGACAGTGCTTGGGCGTTGCTGAAAAAACTGACGAAACAAGACAGTTTGGGAGGTATCAACATAAAATGGATATACACAAAAGCCTACAAGTTTTACAAAGAAAGCAAACAGTATGAAAAATTGCCTCTCTATACGGATAGTTTGTTGAGCTTTTCTGAGAAAGACTCACACCGAAAATTTCAAGCAGAAATGGAAAATATACATACCAAATATGGTGTGAAACTCAAAGAACAAGAAATCACTCTTTTGCAAAAACAAAAAAGTACGGAAAGGCGTGTATTGTATTTGACAGCGGTTATCGCGCTGTGTATGGTGGCATTGGCTGTTGTGCTTTTTACAAATAACCGCAGACAACTGAAAATCAATACATTGCTGAACGAAAAGCAGGAAGAAATAGAAACGCAAAACGAAGAACTGAACACGCAAAAGGAGCAACTTGCCTACCAAAACGAAGCCCTGCAACAACTAAACACCACGAAAGACAAACTTTTTTCTATCGTGTCGCATGACTTTCGAAGCCCGCTCAATGCCCTAAAATCTACAGCTTATTTGATGTCGCGGGAGGACATCTCGCCTGCCGAAGTGAAAGAACTGACTACCAATGTTGCCACGCAAATCAATCACACGTCTTATTTTTTGGAAAACTTGCTCTTTTGGGCAAAAAGCCAACTCAAAGGCTTTCGAACAGAGGCAGAAAGGTTTGATTTACAAGAACTTGTGCAGGAAAATATAGAACTCGCCTACCCGCAAGCCGAGCAAAAGAAAATCATACTCGAGGCTCAAAACACCGAAAAGGTTTGGATAATGGCAGACAAGAACATGACGCGGCTTGTGTTGCGTAATTTGCTCTCCAATGCCCTGAAATATGGCAGGCAAGCAGACCGCGTCACGCTTGCCTACCAACGCAGGCAAGACCATGTGCTGATAACGATACAAGACACAGGCTTAGGCATGAATACCGAACAAATGCGTGCTATTTTTACGCCTTATATTTCATCGACTTATGGCACGCACCAAGAAAAAGGCGCGGGTTTGGGGCTATTGCTTTGCAAGGATTTTGTAGAAAGAAATGGAGGAGAGATTTGGGCAGAGAGCGAAGCAGGCAAGGGCAGTACGTTTTATTTCACACTGCCCTTAGCAACCGCAGACGAAACACCCCATGCAACCGAAGAGTTTTTGGTAGAAAAGTTAGCTGATGGCGCAAAACGCTACAGGCTGTAAGGCGTGGTTTATTTTCTCAATAAAAACTCAAAAGGAATGTGCAGACGCTTGCGCCATGCTTTTTCGCTGTGGTCTTCACCTGTAAATTCTTGGGTAAGCCAATTTTTAGCAGAAAAGCCTTTTTCTTGCATAATGGCATCTGCTTGTTTTTGGAAAGGCGGATACAGCGTGTCAAGCGTGGCAGTGCCGTAGTCAAAATAAATTTTGTGCGTCTTGGGGGAAGGCAAGTTTTTACGCAAGTATTCCATAAAAGCGGCAGGGATAGGATTGTTCTCTGTCCGAAAAACGCCTACCCAATGCGTAGATAAACAGCCCGCGCCACCAAAAACGTTGGGGTACTCGCATATAGCATACATAGAAATCAACCCGCCCATGCTCGAGCCTGCTATGAAGGTGTTTTTACGGTCTTTCAGGGTAGCATATTTTTGGTCTATGTAGGGTTTTAATTCAGTAACCAAAAACTTCAGGTATTTGTCGGACTGCACCACGTCTTGAAAAAGGGGCGTGTCTTTGTTGCGCATTGCTTTCAAGAGCGTGTCTTTTTGGTAGGTAGTCAGGGACTCGAATGGCTTTTGAGGGAAATATTCGGGGTGTCGTAGCTTGCCTCCATTCCACACACCTACTACTATAGTGTTTCTGATTTTTTTTCCTTTCATCAAGGCAGTCAGCGTTTCATCTACGCCCCACTCTTGTTTGTTCCACGTGGTCGTGGAGTCATAGAGCATTTGCCCATCATGCATATACAACACTGCGTATTTTTGGGTAGGCGAGTAGCCTTCGGGCAACCACACATCTACAGTGCG
Source organism: Bacteroidota bacterium (assembly GCA_004292795.1). Lineage (GTDB taxonomy): Bacteria > Bacteroidota > Bacteroidia > Cytophagales > Microscillaceae > RDXI01. The sequence goes on from RDXI01000042.1 coordinate 10,898, forward strand.
CGGAGCTACAAATTTGGACTCAAACTTTTCGATGCGTTCCAGCTTGCCTGCGGATACTTGGGGCGTTTGTGCCTCTGCTACAGAAGCGACCAAAAGACTACAAAAAAGGGCTATTTTTTTCATGGTTTAAAATAAAATACTATGTACCAAAATTTTATGAAAGCGCGGGGCTATGTGTTCAACAAATAACAAAAATCTTGCTCATAAGCGATAATACCCGCCTGTGCAAGCTGTAAAGTTGTGGCAGTAGTGATAAGGCTACACGCCATTTCTTGTACGATTTGGGCGTTGTCGGCTTTGCGCACTACAATTTTATCGTCAGCAGGTTCAAAAATATAAGCCGTTTGTGGATTGACTACTTTCACCGCAAAGTTGCGCAACTCGTGTACGCGCTCTCCTGTGAGGTGCATTTGCAGGTTTTGGAGCGAGAAATATTCGTAGGCAAGGGCAATTTCGCCATTTTGGTTCGTTTCGTGCATGGCTATGCCCACATTGCCCACAATGAACGCATTTTCTACAGGCAAGGACGTTTTGACTGTCGAAAGCGTCTTGCCTGAATGATACCAAACATACTGCACACCGCCCACGTTTTGCACCAAACTATACAGCGTATCGAACCCAGCCGTAAAAGCAGGGGTTTGGTCTATGCGTATTTGGTCTTGGATAATGTCGTCTATGTGCAGAAGGCGCATAAAATCGCCATCAAGCACCACCAAAACGTCTTGTTCTTGGTGCAAACGCGCTGTTTCTGAAAGTTTCACATTCGAGAGCGTAAGCCAATTTTGCCCGCTTTGCCACACTTCTAAGTCAAATTGGCGTTGGCGCAATAGGTTTTTATTGCCCACGAAATATTTTTCATTGTTACTACTATAGCTAAAAGTAGCTTTGGGTGTGAGGTAGCCTTGATTGTTTGCATCAAAAAACAAGGTTTGCATATTGGTTTGCACGTAGCCGAGTCTTTGCGTGAAGTATGCCTTGCGGAATTTCTCGCCTGCTTGTAGTTTGTAGATTTCTTTGTACTTCAGCGTAGTCGCGACAGTAGGCAAGGTCGAAGGCACAGGCGTTGCGGTTTGGGTAGGCAAGGGCGCAATGAGTTGTAGCAAAAAGCGGTTTCCTTGCAAATAAAGGTCGTTGTATTGGTTTTGAAGGGCAGGGTTTTGTATGGGTTGGTAGCACTTAGGCAAGATTAAATCGGGGTTTTGCGCAAAAACAGGGATTTTGTTTATCATACGCTCCGCCATCGACTTGATGGTTTTGTGAACGCCTTTGAAGGGGTGCAAATTGGTAAAAAGATTGAACAGAATAACCGAAACCGCAAAATAATCGCTGTTTTTGCTTACCTGCCCCTGATAGAGATAATCTCGAATTTCATCTAACAACACACCCCAATGCGTATGCACTGCCGTTTCGTAACTATCTGTGTCTATGAATCGGATTTCGCCCTGCACATTGACCAAAATATTCAACCCGCTCAAGTCGCCAATGATGATGTCGTGGCTATGTGCGGATTGTACGCCTGCCAATATTTTCTCGGCTACTTTTAGTTTAAAATCATCATCTACGCCTGCTGTAGCGCAATAACTTTTGTTGTAAAAAGCCGCCAAAGGCACAAAGTCAGGCGAGATATACTCCATAGTGAAGCCCAAAATGGCTTTTGTTTTCTTGTCCAAAATGAGTTCGAGGGGCTTCACAAACAGGCTCGCATCAAGGCAGGCAAGCGCGTTTTTTTGTGCTTGGCTCATGTGCTGGTAGTTCGAGCTAAGGTAAATCTTGGCTACTTGGTTGGGCAGTTCGGGAATGGTCAAAATCTTGCCTTCGCCACCGCGCTTGATTTCGTAGCGGTCATCTATCGTAATGGTCTTGCCTGATTCGGTTAGGGCTTTCATAAGGAAAGGGAGGAGATATTGATACAAAAGTATGTTTTTCAGGCGAGAAAAGCAAGCCTTGCCTACGCTATTAATTTGTATGACCAAAGATATGGTATGCTCCAAAATGAGCCTTTGAGCGTTTTTTTCGGTTTTTGAAAAAATATTTGGTTCTTTTATTGCAGAACTAAAAATATTAACTTAACTTTGCGAAGTGATTTCTACCATAGTTGATATACTCCCTTATGATTTCCCTATAGAGAAAGCGGGAAAAATCTCTGCCTTGTTCTTGGCAAAGGGTATCTACACATTCGAGGAGGCTTGTGTGTTTGTGAGGCAGTTGAGGTATGGGCGAAACAGCGACAAAGAAGATATAACTACTTTATTTTCAGATAATTGCGGGACTTGTAGCACCAAGCACGCCCTTTTGAAACAGTTGGCAGATGAACAAGAAAAGACAGCGTTTCGATTGATGTTGGGGATTTTTCGTATGAATGAGCAGAACGCGCCACGAGTAGGCAAGACGCTTTATAAGTACAACTTGCCTTACCTACCCGAAGCGCACAACTACCTGAAATACCACGACCATGTGATAGATTGCACCTTGCCTGCAGAGAAAGCCTTAGCCTTCGAAAGTGAATTGATAACCGAAATAGAAATAAAACCAACACAAATAACCCATTTCAAGGTAAGTTATCACAAAGCCTTTTTGCAAACGTGGTTGCTTCACCGCCCCGAATTGGCTTTTGGTTTAGAAGATATTTGGAACATACGCGAAGAATGTATTGAAGCCTTGAGCAACTGATGATAGTCTAATCCTTAAAATCTACATTTCACACCCCAAAACCTACACCTCATACAAGTTCATTTGCATAATACAGCCCCTATTGCCAATTTTGTAGCAACAAAAGCCCTTACTTACGTCCAATATCCTTCAACCATTTTTTTTATCCAAGTGGTTCGTTTTTTACAGAACTAACCACTTTTAACAAAATAAACAATAGTTTCCAAACCAAATAACCATGAAAAAGTCTTTTTTAGTTAGTTTTTTGTTCTTGTGGGGTAGCATAGCGAGCTATGCGCAAACCACGCTTACACTTAGGCAAGCCATTAGCCAGTCGTTGAAGGTAAGTCCCCAAGTGAAACAAGCGGAACTCAATGTGCAGAAAACAAGCCAACAAGTACGCGAAACAAAAGCTATGGGCTTGCCTCAAGTCAATGCTTACCTGAATTATGACGACAATGTGAAAATAGCTACGCAAATATTGCCGGGTGAGATTGTGGGCAGACCGGGCGCGCTTGTGCCTGTGCAGTTTGGCACGAAGTACAACATGATAATGGGCGCGGAACTACAGCAACTTGTTTACAGCCAATCCTATTGGGCAGGCTTGCGAGCTATCAAGCAAGTAGGCGAGTTCAATCAGCTTGAGATAAAAAACGCGAAAGAAGAAACGGCTTTTCAGGTGGCGCAGGTGTATTACATGGCGCAAGTTACGTCCAAACAGCGCGATATTATCCGCGTGAATTTGGAAAAAACGACCAAGTTGTTGAATATTCTCGAAGTGCAATATGCGCAAGGCGTTATCAAAAAAAACGACCTTGACCGCCTGAAAGTAAGCGAAACAAACCTACAGACTGAAGCGGACAATCTTGAGCTTGCCTACCAACAACAAATGAATATGCTCAAGTACATGACGGCAACACCTATGGAAGCGCAGGTAAGCTTGGTGGACTCGGTGCAAACCTTGGGCTTAGTGCCTACTTCTGACATGGCGAATACGCAAAGCCGTTTGGCAATCCAGATTTTGCAGAAGCAAAAAGATTTAGAAAATTTGCAAATCAAAGTAACACAAGCGGGCTATTATCCGACTCTTACAGCATTTGCACGCTATAATTATCAGGCACAACGCAATACGTGGAGTTTTTTCAAAGGAAGCGAACCTTGGTTTGATTTCTCTACAGTTGGGTTGCGTCTGAATGTGCCTATTTTTGATGGTTTCACGAAGCACAGCCGCGTGCAACAAAGCAAAATCCGTTTGCAAACTTTGGATATACAAATAGCCAATCAGCAAAATTATTTGCAAATGGAATATACCAACATTCAAAACCGTTTGCGCAACCAACAGAAGATAATCAACAAACAACAGGCAAATATGACTTTGGCGGAGCAAGTCTATCAAACTACACAAGTGCAATACCAAAACGGCACCGCGCCCTTGGCGGAACTCTTGAACGCAGAAACTGCCCTACGCGAGTCGCAAACCAATTATTTCACGGCACTCATTCAGGCAAAAGTGGCAGAATTGGAGTTTATCAGGGCGAATGGAAAATTGCTTGAAGTGTTAAATTGAGAGATGAGAGATGAGAGATAAATTTCCCAGTTCAACAATCAACTTTCAACTTTCAACTTTCAATCAATGGAAAATAACGCAAATTTGAACCGAATAGGGTGTTTTGGTTGTTTAGGCTATATTGCCTTATACGCTTCGGCTTCGTGGATTATTGCCACTATCCAATGGCGACCTATGTGGGCGTGGGCTTTGATGATAGTGTATGTAATACTTTGGGCGAGTGCTATGTTTTGGCAGTATGGCAAGGCAGGCAAGAAATAATAAGCCATTTATTCAACAAAAATGTTATGGTAGAAATAAAATTGCAAATTGATGATACGCTTGTTCAGGCGTTTGGACAGGCTGAAGTGGAAAAGAAACTTCATGAATACGTTACAAAGCTACGTCTCAAAATGGCGGCACAAGATATTTTGGCGGAGCTTCCAAGCATCGACTTAGAAAATGATGCGCAATGGCAAGCCTCGCGTACTGCTTCATGGGAGTATTATAAAAAAAGAATGAATGTATGATGGATTTTGTAGTAGATGCCAATGTGATTATCAGTATGTTGATAAGTGGTAGAGCAACTTACCGCTTGATGTTGGAGCATTACAACTTTATAACTCCTGACTATGTTCTTGTAGAAGTAAACTTTTACAAAGATGTGATACAAGCAAAGACTAAAATGCAACCACAAGCCTTAAAAGATTGGACTTTCTTTGTGTTTTCTAACCTTACTATCTTGCCTGAATATGTCTTGAGTAAGGAAAACTGGGAAAAGGCTCAATCATTATTGGCAGACATAGATTTGAAGGACACACATTACGTAGCTTTGAGTATGGAACTTGATTTGGTTTTGCTTACAAGAGATAAGCCAATTCACAAAGGGTTGAGAAAGCAAGGTTATAGGAAAGTTGTGATGTTTGAAGACTTTTTAGCAGATATATAGTTAATAATTCAATAACTCAATAATTCAGTAATTCAACAAATCAATCATAAAAAATGAAAGTAGTACGCATTTTAGCTGTAGTAGGCGTTTTGGCTCTTTTGGGCGTAACGATTGCCTTCACACTAAGCAAAAACAAAGAAAAAATGGCTGAAAATGCCAAAATCGTAGAAAAAACCGTTTCTACTTTTCCTGTCGCTATCGCAAGTGCCAAAACATTAGAGCTAAATACGAGTTTTAATGCTACAGGCAACTTCGAACCGCGCAAAGAAATGACCTTCGTAGCCGAGATGCCGGGACGCATTACCCAACTGAACTTTGACAAAGGTGCTATGGTAGGCGAGGGACAAGTGATGCTTCGCACTGATGACGAGGCTTTGCAACGCCAAATGAAAATGGCAGTTATCTCTTTCGAAAAGGCTAAAAAAGACTTGACTCGCTTCGAAAGTTTGCAAAAAGCCAACGCTACTACAGATGTGAATGTAGAACAAGCTCGCTTTGCTTTCCAAAATGCCGAACAGCAAATAGAACAACTGAAAGAACAAATTGCGAAAACTATAGTAAAAGCACCTATGTCGGGAACTGTAGTGCGCAAATATGTTGAGAAAGGCAGTTATTTGGCTCCTGGCGCACCCATTGCTGACCTAACAGACATTGGTGGCTTGAAAATGGTTATCAAAGTTTCGGACTCGGAAGTGCTGAAAATACGCGAAGGTATGAGCGTACAAATCAAGGCTGACGTTTACTCGAATGCCTCTTACACAGGCGTTGTGCGTCACATTGCTGTAAAATCGGATAACTCGAAACGCTATGCAGTGGACATTGATTTGCAAAACAACGGACAATATCCGCTCAAAGCGGGTATGTATGGCACAGCCTTGTTTGAGTTCAACAAAACAGGCTCGGCATTGCTTATTCCTCGCAAGGCTATCGTGGGCAGTTTGAAAGAAGCACAAGTATATGTAGTGAAATCGAACAACACTGTAGAGCTTCGCAAAGTGAAAACGGGCATCATCAAAGAAGATATGGTCGAGGTATATGAAGGCATTACAGAGGGCGAGAACGTAGTTACGACAGGGCAAGTAAACCTTCAAAACGGAGCAAGCATTACCATTTTGAAATAAGTATTTGAATATCAGAAAAGCCTGCACTATCGTTGTGTAGGCTTTTTTTGTAGGCAAGTTTGGACAATGTATGAAAAAATGGATACGCTTTTCGGGGCGAATTTTGAGCTTTTTGGTGGGTACTGTAGCGTTATACTTCGTGTTGTTTTGGGTGCTTTCGTCCTTGCCTGCCCACAGCGCGAAGAAGGGACAAGCAGGCGAGGTGGCTATTTGGGTGCGCACTGATGGCTTCCACACCGAAATAATCTTGCCTACCCAAACAGCAGGCAAGGACTGGAGCGAACATATCAACTTTGCCTCCACTCCTGCCTATCTTGCCTTCGGTTGGGGCGATAAGGGCTTTTATTTGGGTACGCCTGATGCTTCCGACTTTCAGGCGAGTTTGGCGTTCAAGGCACTTTTTTATTTGGGTACGTCTGTTGTCCACATCACGCACTACAATCAACTTACCGAAAATGCACAATGCAAAAGGCTTTGGCTTTCGGCTAAAGAATATCAAAACTTGGTGCAATTTATCGAAAACGCCTTTGCTACGGACAGGGCAGGCAAGTTTATTCCTATCCTGCAACACACCTACGGCAAACGCCACCTTTTTTTTGAGGCGCGTGGGCGTTACAGCCTTTTTTATACGTGCAACACTTGGATAGGCTCGGCACTGAAAACTTGCGGGCAACCGACTTGCCTTTGGACACCTTTTGCTTCGGGTATTTTTTATTTTTTATAGGCGAACTGTATTTTTTTGAATAAAAAGTGCTAATTTTGCAGGTATGAAATTTCAAAAAATCGTTCTTTATACGTTGTTTTGCCTATTGGCATTGTCTGCCTGCAAGTTCCAGCGCATTCGCAAGGGAGACGCAAAAGAAAAATATGATGCGGCAATCCGTTATTATGAAAAACGCGACTATTATCGCGCAGGGTTGCTACTTGAGGAGGTTCTACCTCTTATTCGTGGTACAAAGGAGTATGAAATCGCCAGCTTTTATTACGCCTATTGCCATTTTCATCAAAACCAGCTTACCCTCGCGGCTGATTATTTCCGCCGATTCTATGAAAACTTCCGAAGTAGCAAGTATGCAGAGGAGGCAAGATATATGCACGTGAAGTCGCTTTATAAAGACTCCGCGCCCTATAATCTTGACCAAACCAACACTTTAGACGCTATCAATGCCACGCAAAGTTGCCTACGAAAATGCTCGCCTGTATTACAAAATAGGTTACTTCCAAGCGGCAGTAGTGGCTATGAACAATTTCCGCCGAGAGTTCCCCGACTCACCTTTTGCCGAAGAAGCCCTTTATTTGAGCGTAGTATCACAATACAAATATGCCAAACAAAGCATTGAGAAAAAACAGCCTGAACGCTACAAAGCCCTTGTAAAAATCGTAGAGGACTTCACAGAACGCTATCCTGAAAGCAAATACAAAAAAACAGTCAAAGATTACTTGGAGCGCGGAAACGCTATACTTGCTAATAAATTGACTGCGAGTAGGTAAGATGGAACTTTGGGGTATAAATGGATATAACACTGATAAATTTATGAATAAGTATGCAGAAATTCCCCCAGAAATTATAGAACGCGCTACAGAATTGGCTATGCTCGAACTTTACGAGAACGCCAATATTTGTGTGGAAGGGTTTAATCAAGCACAAGCCTTGTTAGCCTTGATGGACAAACACATCAGTTTGTTGTATAAACCACAACACACTGCACATGATGTATTGGGCTTGCCTACTGCCTATCAAGGAGCAAAATGAATGTTGATTTAAACTAAATCACAACATAAAAGACACTTTACTACCTTACACAATATGGCATATTCAGATTTTACATTTGCAAAATTGCAGTTGCGTTATGGAATAGAACAAGAAGATGCGTATATGTTTGAAGGGGTTTCCTTGCCTACTGTGTCCGCAAGCCAAAAACTGCTTGAAGACATACAAGAAGCCAAAGAAACTCCGCTCATGACAGAGAAAGCAAAATCGGAAGCTATTATAGCTCCTATCATGCGCGAATTGAAACGCCACAACCCACACATTACCATTTTTTCAGGCTATACTTTCAACATAGAAACAGACAAAGAATTGAATGGCGCACCCGATTTCCTGATTTCAGCCAAAAGCAAATTAGTTGAACCAAAAAGCCCCATTTTTTGTTTGTTTGAATCTAAGAACAAAGCTCCTGAAGAAGGTTTTGCCCAATGTGCGTCTGAAATGTATGCCGCCCAACTATTCAATGAACAAATGAACGAGCCTGTCCACGTTATTTATGGAGCGGTAACCAATGCTTTTGAATGGATTTTTATGAAGTTGGAAAACAAGACTATTTATATAGACAAAGACCGATATTTTTTGAATGACTTGCCTACCCTTTTGGGCATTTTGCAATACATAGTAAATCAAAAATAGTAATCCCCCATCATATTCGTATGGCTATCAAAACCAACGCTTCGCAGTCTATCGTTACACGCGACCTCAACAAACTGACTGCCCCCACAGGCAACATTTATGAGGCTATCGTTATCGTGTCGCAACGCGCCAAGCAAATCGCAACAGAGCTAAAAGAAGAATTGAGCAACAAATTGCTTGACTTCTCGCATAGTACCGACACCCTCGAGGAGGTCTATGAAAACCGCGAACAAATCGAAATATCACGCCACTATGAGCGTTTGCCCAAAGCTACGAATATAGCTATGGAGGAATTTCTTGATGGAAGATTGGTTTATAAATATCCTACTCCTCCTGCGGTCTAATGCAAGGCAAAAAGATTTTAATTGGTATCACAGGAAGCATTGCCGCCTATAAGGTGGCAATGCTTGTGCGTTTATTGGTAAAGCAAGGCGCGGAAGTGAAGGTGATTATGAGCGAGTCGGCTACGGCTTTTATCACACCTCTTACACTTGCTACGCTCTCCAAAAATCCTGTATTGATTGATTTTCAGGCAAGCAAAGAAACGGGAGAATGGAACAATCACGTAGAATTGGGCTTGTGGGCTGATGTGTTTATCATTGCCCCCGCTACCGCCAATTCTTTGGCAAAATGCGCCTTAGGCTTGTGCGATAACTTGCTTACGGCAGTCTATCTCTCGGCGCGTTGCCCTGTGATGTTTGCCCCTGCTATGGACTTGGATATGTACCGCCACCCCAGCACATTGGCGAATATAGGCAAGCTACAAAGCTACGGCAATCTCATCATACCCGCCACGCATGGCGAACTCGCAAGCGGACTCGTAGGCGAGGGGCGCATGGCAGAACCCGAAGATATTGTAGCTTACCTACAAGCGTTTTTTAATCAAAACTTACCTCTCAACTCTCAACTCTCAACTCTCAACAATAAAACCGTCCTCCTCACTGCGGGACCCACCCAAGAAGCCTTAGACCCTGTGCGCTTCATTAGCAATCATTCTACAGGCAAGATGGGCTATGCTTTAGCAGAAGCATTTGCGGAGGCAGGCGCGAAGGTTATTCTGGTTACTGGCGTTACAAACCTCAAGACGCAACACCCTGATATTCAGCGCGTTGATGTGCGGAGCGCGGCAGAAATGTACGAAGCGAGTCAAGCGCATTTTGCGCAAGCTGACATTATCGTCCTCGCGGCGGCAGTGGCAGACTACACGCCCAAAACCGTAGCCAAGACCAAAATCAAGAAAAAAGAAGGCGAGAATGACCTCACGCTTGAACTCGTGAAAACTGTCGACATAGCCAAAACATTAGGCGAGCAAAAGCAGGCAAGCCAACTGATGATAGGCTTCGCCCTCGAAACGGACAACGAACTCGAAAACGCCAAAGGCAAACTTCAACGCAAAAACTTAGACTTGATAGTGCTAAATTCTTTGCGAACCGAAGGCGCGGGCTTCGGACACGACACCAATGCCGTAACGCTCCTGAACAAAGCAGGCGAGCTAATAGAAATCCCGCTACAATCCAAGCAAGCCGTAGCCAAGCGTATTGTAGCGGAAATTTTAAAAATAATGTAATTTTTTTTCTTTAATCCAAAAAAAATATTAAACTTGCATTATCTATTCACTTTCCCCCTTCGAAACTTCTATGGCACGTTATTTCGCTGACATCCACGTCCACGCTACCATGCGCCCCTTTCATCAAAACCCTTCTGCACGTATTTGGGATGACGTTGTCAAACCAGAAAATTGCAATAATATCCCGTTTCCTGCTAAAGTAGCAGGAATACGAAGAAAATTAGCCACTTTTGCTCAGTCAAATTTGAATAAAGCGATAGCTGACAGTGGAGCTCTTACAGTGCGAACTATTTTTAATGTTTTGTATCCTGTAGAACTTAATATGTATGACATAAGAAATCTGTTAGAGTGTATAATGGATGATGAAAAAGAAATTAATTTAGGTCGTTGCTTAAGTGGTTTTCCAAAAGAAACTATAGAAGGTAATATAAGTAAGGTAAAAACAAATCAAGAAGTAAATTACTTAGAAAAATTACAAGCAGAATATACATATTTAGTAAATGAACAAAAAAGAATATACAATGAAGTATATTCACTAGAAATTGCACAAGATTATGCACACTTTCAAGAAATTATAAATTCAAGCAACCAAAAAATCGCTATTATCAATACCATTGAGGGACTACATTGTTTTATTCAGTTGGAAAAGTACAGTGATTTTTTGAAAAAAGAGTATATAAGAGATGTTGAAAAGGAAAATAGTGTTTTTTTCCAACAACAGTTGCAAAATTACACAGAAGGTATTAACATAGTTAAAAATTGGGGAAAAGGAAGACACTCGCCTCTCTTTATTACCTTCACACACCATTTTTGGAATTTTATGTGTGGACAAGCGCAAAGTTTTGAAGGTGTAATGGAAACTTTGGTTATTAAACAACAGGAGGGCTTGAGCAAAGGCTTTACCCTTTTAGGAAAAAAAGTTTTAGAAATGCTTCTCAGTAACACAAATGGTAGGCGTATTTTGATTGATACCAAACACATGAGTGCGAAAACACGCCAAGAATATTATGCAATACTCAAAACGCGATATCCAGATAATTCTGTGCCTGTTATTGCAAGTCATACAGCCGTGAGCGGAATAAAAATGTTAAACAACTACAATATAATGAACACAGGCGAACCAAGCAGAGTAGGTCACTATTTCAATCCCTGGTCAATCAATATATGCGATGAGGATATACGTATGATTTACCAAACAAAGGGTTTAATAGGATTGTTATTTTTGCCAGAAAGATTAGAAGGAAATGTGGCAGCAGGTAAACGATTAGCATTAGAGATAGACGAAAAGCAAAAGCAAGTAAAGGAACTTGTTAGAAACTTTTTAGCGCAGGCTTTTCATATTGTTCGAGTTTGTAATCACAAAGACGCTTGGGATTTGATATCCATAGGCTCTGATTTTGATGGTTTGGTAGGGTATTTGAAAGGTATTGATACTTTTGAACATTATCCAAAATTAGAAAATATGTTGTTGGATTTATTGGAAAATCTGCAAGCAGACCATTATACAGGTGCAACCCTACACTATCCTGCTTTCACTGTTAAAAAATACAAGGAGCTTATGTTTGGAATGTCGTCAAGAGAAATTTTGGACAAAATCATGTATCAAAATGTAGAACGTTTCTTAAAGAGATATTTCCATGATGATTATTTGCTACGCGGAGTACCAAATGATGAACCTCTTATGATTATATAAGATTATTGGTGCAAGAAGCTATCCTACTTGGATAGTTTCTGTATTTTATAACATTAGCAAGTTTTGTGTTACAACATAAACTTTGATTTTTCTGCCTTTTCAGGTGTTAGAAACATACTGGTAGGTGTAAGTCCCCTACCGGCGCAAGCGCCCACGCTTATGCCTATCTAACTGAAGCGTCCCGCTTCTGCGTAAGCGAATTAATTACAATAAAATACACTAGTTTATGTAAGTATTTTACTTAAACAAATAGGCAATATAACCGCGCTAAAATACATTTTTTAGCACAGTTATTTTCATTTTTTACGTTTATTTTGAGGGTATATTTTTACTTTTTCACGTTTTATATTTTCGTTTTTTTATAGGTTTATTTTTTACTGTGCGTACAGTCAGAAGCCCTGTTTTGCTCGTTTCATAATTGAGCTTATACTAAAATAGTTCTTAACTTGCGCCCTTGTAGCACACCCTTTCTAGGGTGTGTTCACAAAAATCGACACCCCGCACCCTAGAAAGGGTGCGCTACAGCCTTTTGTTATATGCACTTTAAAATTTATACCAAAATAGTTCTTAACTTGCGCCCTTGTAGCACACCCTTTCTAGGGTGTGTTCACAAAAATCGACACCCCGCACCCTAGAAAGGGTGCGCTACAGTCTTTTGTTGTATGCACTTTAAAATTTATTTTGGTATTACGCAAAAATTACACAATAGCATAGAAAACGCTTAGAATACCTTAAAATGGAAAATGTAGCAACTGCACTAAGAGAGTTCCAACCCTTAGGGTGGCATAGCTAATCAATTCATAATGAATTGATTAGCTATGCCACCCTAAGGGTTGTAACAACATGACTTCCACTTATATGTCTTTATTTTTCATTTTTTTAGACACGCTACAAACAGCACTAAACCGATAAGCATTTTTTTCGCAAATGAATGTTTGCGGTACAATCAAGCCATATAAAATTTGACAACAAAAACAGAGGCTACACTTGTATTTGCCCTTCTTGCTACAGGCAAAATATTTTTGCAACCGCTTTTTATTTACAAAAATATGTTTTAATTTTGAGCTATTATTCAATTATTAGCCCAAAAACTATGTTTTATCACAAAAAGCGTGTCGAGAGCATCAAGCAAAACGAGCAGAAATACATAGATTTGATAGTAGCAAAGTACATACGCGATACCAATCATTGGTATTTGCAAGACTATCAAGAGCGTGTGTATGCACGCATGGACGAGCTTTCCCAACGAAAAGAAGAACCGCCCTACATTCGAGATGAAGCTCTTTTTGAGGTCTATCTTGCCTACAGCGACTTGCTTTTTCAGGCTCGTATGGCACTTTGGGAAGCACAATGCCCCAAAGAGGCAAAACGCATGAGGCGTATGGAAGAAAAAGAAAGGCGAGCAGAAGAAGCCTCCCTCAAACGTGCCACGAAAGTAAAGCAAAAAGTGGAAGCGTGGAAAGCCAAAAAAGCCCTTGCTCCACCCAAAGAAGCGGTACCTGTTTCTGTAGGCTTGCCTACCCCTGACGAAACAGACGCATTGGCGCAACTTGTGTATGCGTATCGTTGGGAACTTGACCACATAAAAGAAGACGAGCAAGAGGAAATAAAATGCCAAGAATTTGTAGCGGGGCGTATCTCAGCTACAGATACGTTGTTTTTTGTGGCGCGTACAGAGGTAGGCAAGGAAAGAATATAGAGGAAATAGCATCTCGACTGCCCTGATACAAGGCATTGCTACTCACTTTGAAGCAAATAGTTTGGGTAATTTCTATACAGAAGCACCTGTAAAAAATAAAATAGCCAATCACTTGTTTATCACGCATGGTTTTTCTGAATACTCGCCCATCGCAAAATATAGATATCATGGCAGTAGCAGTTACACGAAGGAGTATTTAGGCTATTGAAGCCTTGCCACCCCCACAGACCGCGAACTTATCTTACAAAGTTGATATGAACGATTTTAGCAAGTATTTGTACTTGGTGGGGCTAACCCAACTTTGAAATTTTCGCTCTCAAATTGTACGTTTTCAAAAAAATGGTGTAATTTTGGTGTAGGTTTTATACGGTTTTCTTGAGGGACTTTGGCTATTTATGGCAATGCGTGTGTTTTTGTTGCTTTTCTTTTCGGTATTTTGGGGTATTGCTACAGGCTTTGCCCAAAA
>RDXI01000380.1 GCA_004292795.1 Bacteroidota bacterium
TCGCCCTATATGTTTTATTTCGACTATGGTGGCTACAAAATCTTTGGCTCCTCGCCTGAAGCCCAAATCCGCATAGTAGGCAAGGAGGCAAGCATCAATCCCATAGCAGGTACGTACAAACGCACAGGCGACAAGGAGCAAGACCGCAAGCTCGCTGAAGCTCTCCTACAAGACCAAAAAGAAATAGCCGAACACGCTATGCTCGTGGACTTGGCGCGAAACGACATGAACAGGCACGCAGGCAAGGTACATGTGAGTGCCTACAAAACTATTCAACAATACAGCCACGTCATTCACATTGTATCCACTGTAAAGGGCGAGCTACAAGACAAAACCGAAAACATCGAGGTTTTGGCGGATACCTTTCCTGCGGGAACGCTCTCTGGCGCACCCAAAGTTCGCGCTATCCAAATCTTGTCTGCCTTAGAAAAACACCCACGCGGTTTTTATGGCGGAAGCATCGGTTTTATAGATTTCAATGGCGATATCCACCAAGCTATAGTTATACGTTCCTTTATGGCTCGAAACCAAATGCTACACTACCAAGCAGGCGCGGGAGTGGTCTTGAAGTCAAACCCCGAAAGCGAATTGCAAGAAGTGCATAACAAACTTGGCGCGTTGCGCAAGGCATTGGCACTGTCCGAAAAACTATAGGGACGTTTTGAATGTTTTGATATAAAACCCTTGTACGATATGAATACGCTTGTATCCGAACAAACCTTGCTCGATTGGGAATCCATCAAGCAATTATACCCCGATAGCTGGGTGATGATGGGTGATGATAGGCTATCCTGAAAGTGAAAGAAGCAAAAGGCTGGACGACTCAGTAGGCGAGGTACTATACTTCGATACTGACAAGAAGAAGTTTGTTAAATTTTCTGGTAAAAACATCGAGGCTTACAGAGCCAAAAAAGGCTATGGTTTTTATTCTCCACGCTTTACTGGGGAGAGTGTACCGCGAAAGCGAATAGCTATAGGTGTAATTCAAAAACAAAAGAATGATTGAATTTCCTTTTTATCTCACAGAAGATGAACTAATTATAGTAGAAGTTACACTAAACGTTTACTATAAAACATACTTGGCATTAGATACAGGTTGTACCCACACCGTAATACACAGCGATTATGCGGAAAGTTTGGGCTTCAAATTGCGAAAAGCTCCCAAAGTAAATATTTTTACAGGAAGTAGGGAGGAGAGAGCAAAAGAAATCATTATTGATTTTGTAGAAGCCTTAAACCATTCTGTAGAAAATTTGTCTGTGTACGCTTTTGACGTGTATCTTATTTCTGACAAATATGTCGGCTATCTAGGGTTAGATTTTTTCAAAGGCAAAAAACTGTCTATTGATTTTGAAAAAGAAGTAATTTATTTGGAATAATATAAATACGTTTGTATCCGAACAAACCTTGCTCGATTGGGAATCCATCAAGCAATTATACCCCGATAGCTGGGTGATGATAGGCTATCCTGAAAGTGAAAGAAGCAAAA
>RDXI01000335.1 GCA_004292795.1 Bacteroidota bacterium
TGTTTGGGCAGTTGCTTCTCATATACGAAGTTGAAAAAGTCTTTAACCGTAAAATTTTGCTTTGTTTTGGCTTCCTTGTTGTTCAAAGAAAAAAGCGGTTTGTTGATGATAGGGTTTTTCACATCATAACTCCACGCGCCTTGTGGCAGGCGAGCATCTGCGCTGGCTATAGCTCCCTTCACGCTCTCGGCTACTTCCTTGAATTGGTTGTCTTTCAAAATTTGCTTTACTAAAACCGCCTTGCTTAGTTTGCTACGCGAGTCTTTCTGTACTTCATTGCGCAAAGTAGGCTCTATTTCCGAAAAGGCAGGCAAGCCCTTACGCTCCAACAACTTCACGATATGAAAGCCATACGAACTACGAAAAGGCTTGGTATATTCTCCTGAAGTCTTTAACGAAAGCACATTCGCCTCAAATTCAGGCAAGACCTCGCCTACTTTGAATTCAGGCAAAACGCCTCCTTTGCTTTTGGTAGGACTATCATCAGAATATTTTTTGCACAATTCGTCCCAACTTTCGCCACGTTGCAAGCGATTATACACTTCTTCAAGACGTTTGAAGGCTTGGTTTATTTCGTCTGGATTGCTTTTTTGCGGAACTTGCGTCATAATGTGCGCCACCGAAAGCGTACCCGTTGCGGGGCGTTTGTCGTGGGTTTTTATGATGTGATAGCCAAAATTTGTACGGAAAATAGGCGAGATTTGACCTACAGGCGTATTGTAAACTTGTGTTTCAAACTCATACACCATACGCATAGCCGTAAAATAGCCAAGGTCGCCCTTGTTTTGTTTCGCGCTGGGGTCTTGGGAGTTTTCGAAGGCAAGTTGCCCGAAGTCCTCCCCTTTTACCGCCCTTTCGCGTATGGCTTGTATGTTTTTGTAGGCAAGCAAAGTATCGGCAGGATTGGCTTCCTCGCCTACATTTATCAAAATATGCGAAGCCCACACTTCACTTTTCATGCGGTTGTATGCCTCACGGGTAAGCGAGTCGATAAAGCGCGGATTAGCCAAATATGGCTGTGCCAACTGGTCTTGATAAGTACGATATTCTTGCAAAAAGCTGGTTACCGTGTCCATACCCAACCGTTTTGCTTCTGCTACGCGGAGTTTGAAATTTGTAAAAAGCTCCAAATAATCCACTACGCTTTTGCGCATATAGAGGCTGTCAGGCGAGGTAATGCTCTTTTCATACACAAATTTGAATTCTGAAAGCGGAATAGGCGAGTCGTTTATCTTTAGAATGGCTGGCTCGCGGGTGGTATTCGTGGGCTTGCAACCTGTAGCCCAAATGGTAATGAAAAATGCGCCAACTGCAAGGGAGCGTAAGAAGTTCATAGACGATTATATGGTTAATCCGTACAAAACGAGGCTTTCTAAGCATCATTCCAAACAAATCGCTTGGAAGGCAAAAGCTTCGGGTTGCAAAGGTAAGGTATATTTTCTAAGATAACAAGCAAAAGCTACAACAAACATCTAAGTACGTAAAAATAGTACAATTATAAATCTTTCTTGTGATTTTTGTATATTTTATACAACTTCGCAATAACCCACAAAATATTTTCAAAAAAAAGAATATGAAAATTTGTTTTTTTCAAAACAATGCGTAACTTTGCCCCTATAGGTTGAGAGTATCCAACGTAGAAAGAGGGTGTTTTTAGCTGAAAACCGATTATTTTATTTTTATTTTTCTCATTTTCAATGAACATTTTTGTAACAAATTTGAGCTTCAAAGTTCAAACAGAGCAACTTCGTGAGATGTTTGAGGCTTACGGAGAGGTAACTTCAGCAAAAGTTATTGTGGATCATGAAACAGGTCGCTCTCGTGGTTTTGGTTTTGTAGAGATGTCTTCTGACGAACAAGCACAAGAAGCAATCAACGCACTTAATCAACGTGATATTGATGGCAAAGCAATGGTAGTACAGCAAGCACGCCCTCGTGAAGAAATGCAAGCCGCCAAACAAAATCGTGGCGGAAATCAAGGCAGTTACAACAAGCCTTACAACGAAGGTAGGTCGTACAACGAAAATAAGTCGTACAACAAGTCATACAACAACAATGGTGGCGGTGGCTACAAAAAACGCTACGACCACGACAACGAATATTAGTATTCAACACCTAACACAAAATCCACTCCGAAAGAGTGGATTTTTTTTATTTCTGTAGTGTATGCTAAGGAATTTTAGACATGATTAACAGGATTTACAGGTAAGTTGGGCTTTTTTTTATTGTTTTGATGTACCAAATCCTGTTAATCTTGTTAATCCTGTCTTCTGCTTATTAGCTTAATAACCCGCGCATTAACTATTTTGGCACTGTTTCAACCATTTTACCAAATGCTCGAAGGCTTCGAAGCTGAATTGGTCGGGCTTATTGTCCAATGCCTCTTGCAAGGTTTCTTGCCTACCAATGCCATGATTGGTTTTCTCTACTTCTACATAGGTAGCCTTGCCTGCATGGGCTTTGTCTATCGTTTTTTTCAAGGCGAGATGGTCTATCTGATGCGCCACATAATCGTGCTTGCCCCACATAATCAACGAATAGCCTTCGAACTTTTCCCACATCTCGCCTACTTTCACGTCATGCAATTCATACATATAGGCAGGTTTGCGGATAGAAAACAAGTCCAAATTTTCATTTTTGTAATTCGGATACTTCATTTCTACAGCTTCAGGCGAGGCTTTTTGCTCCAATAGCATCGTAGAAACGCCTATTACCCTGCGCATATAATCGTCTATTTCGCCAAAAGGTTCGCCATACAGTTCTGCCTGATTGCGCCTCGAATGAATCAAATATTCCAAAAAAGACGTGCCGACTGTGCCATACGCCACAATGCCTTTTACCTTTTCGCGCTGTGCCACAAGGGGCGCGATAGTACCTCCCATGCTATGCCCAAACAAAAAAATTTGCTCCGCATTGACGTAGGCAAGTTGTTTGATAGCCTTGATAGCTTCAGTATATTGCGCCACTTCGTCCAACAGCGTACAATCCGAACAAGGCTTCGCGCCTTTGCTGTCGCCCATAGCGGGGCGGTCTATGCGCACTGTAACATAGCCCTTGCGCGTGAGGTTACGGCAGAGTTGCAAAATTTTGTCCGTACTATCCATAGCAAAATCCACCGAATAGCAAGAAATACCACCCACATACACGACCACAGGCAGTTTTTGACTTGCCTCCAAAGGCTTCGTGATGATAGTGCGCAAATGATTGTCTGCTGTTTTCACTTCGCCATAGATGGTTTCCATGTCTGCCGTTTTTTCTTCAGGCAAGGCTTTGAGCTTGCCTTTCAAGGTAAGGGTTTTGTCTTTTCGACTTACCTCGATGCGCACCTCCTCGCCTACTTTCATTTCTTTGATGCCTTGAATGACCTCTTGCGCGGTATTCACTTTCTTTTGATTGAGCGACAAGAGGCGGTCATCTTTTTGCAAGCCTACGGCTTCAGCAGTGGATTGTGGCACAACGCCCAAAACTTCCACAGGCGAGGATTTGGTGTTCATTTGCACCCCGAAAAAAGCCCTTCGAGGCAGTTGCGCCCAAGCAGGCAAGGCTATCAACGACAGCCCAAGCCAAAGTAAAAATGTTTTTTTCATGATATATGGTTTTGATAAACTATATGTGCCTCT
>RDXI01000043.1 GCA_004292795.1 Bacteroidota bacterium
TTGATAATGATGTCAATGTGTTTGATACCTTTTTGGATTGAAAAGTTTGAAGAGACTAGAGATGAAAAAGCATATTTACTTTGCATTGTCAATTTGGTTTGACACACTGAAAAGAATAGGTAAAACAGTAGGCAAGCGGTACCCTTGCCTGAAGTGTGTAGCCTTACGACTGCCTTCCTTGCCTGCCCACGCAGGGGCTACGCTGTAGCAACACGCAACGTACTTTTTTTATTTTTCACTTTTTTATTTTCATTATTTTATATCTATGAACGATATTCAGCTCACCTTTATCAACGAATCGAATGATCGTAACAACTCTTCAGTAGTTGTTTTCCAACGCAATGTGGCTACCAATTTTGATGAAATCGCGGTAGCGTGGAAAGTTATCAAAAATTGTGGCACGGGTTGGCAACATCCCTTCACGTTCCCTATGGAATTTCAGGTAGGAGCGCGTGATGCTTGGGGCAACTCTATCATAAAACCTACATCAGCAAGGAACGGACAGGCTTTCAAGGTATGGCGTGGCTCTTCAGGCGATGAACTTTTGAGCGATGGTGAAGCTACTTCACGCAAGGAGGTACAGGTGTTGAATGCTTTGCCCAATGGCTCTATAGATGCCACTATTTACAAAGATGGCAAATTGTTGGCTCTCAAAACAGGGATTTCCCCTGAACAAAAAGCAGTTTTTGAATTCAAACCTACCATTTGGATAGGGGTAGCCTCTCAAATCAATGAAGGCACTATCATGAACTCTGCTATTATTTCCAACTTCAATACTGAATTGGGGCTTTTGGGTGTTGCCAGCGCAGATATTGTGATGAGAGGTGGTGGAACAGGCCCTGGCGCGTCTGCCTTTACATTTAGTATGGAAAATATTTGTTACGTATAAGCGATATTCTTTGGTTTGTATGATAGCCATTCACTATCTTTGTGAATGGCTTATCCTCCTAAAAGAGATGGCTATGCTGAAGGCGGATAATCATAAACGACTATACGCTTGTTGTACCCAATGCCTAAAAATAGGTACTGTGTAAAAGATAAACAATTTCACCTTTTTTTTCTTATCAAGTATGTCAGACAACATAGAAACGCCCTCTTCTGAGGATGCCAACAAGCCTAAGGACGACACGCCTACCGAAACGCCTAAGGGTGATACGCCTACCGAAACGCCTAAGGGTGATACGCCTGCCGAAACGCCTAAGGGTGATACGCCTACCGAAACGCCTAAGGGCGATACACCTACCGAAACGCCTAAGGACAACACGCCTGCCGAAACGCCTAAGGACAACACGCCTGCCGAAACGCCTAAGGGCAATACACCTACCGAAACGCCTAAGGACAACACGCCTGCCGAAACGCCTAAGGACAACACGCCTGCCGAAACGCCTAAGGACAACACGCCTGCCGAAACGCCTAAGGACAACACGCCTGCCGAAACGCCTAAGGACAACACGCCTGCCGAAACGCCTAATGACAACACGCCTGCCGAAACGCCTAAGGGTAATGTGGAAACATACACCATCTTGATGCCTGTTATTCATGAGCATGAGGCGGTTTTTATACTGACCTTCACGATTACCAAAGATATAGAAAGCTCTTACATAGAAAGCGTTTTAGTCGTTTTTGACATCAACAAAAGAAATCCAAGGCTAAGAATGGCTCCTTCTTCCCCCCAGCCATTCGCTTTTCAAGGCAATATTTGTGTTGTGCCAAAATTCACGATAGCGGGCTATTCCTTGAGTGGTACTATCACAATACCTGTAGACTCCTTGCATGGAAGTGGACAGTTTGACAACAATAACAAAAATTTCATCTTCGAGATAGATGTATTCCAAAACAACAATATGATCGCCAGTGTACGAGGCTTGTTTGAACTTACTAAGATGTAATACCATAAATTGGCGGTGTTTTCCAAAAATATGATAGACATAAATAGCGCATTTTCTTTGGTAAATGGTTTATCATCTGAAGCAAAAACGCAAACCCTCCAAACCCTCCAAGCCCATCAACCCCTGTGGGGTGTGCATCTGACAGAAGCAGGCGAGTTCGCTACCGAGATAGAGGTAGGCGAGCGACTGAAGATAGCCCTTGATGTCTTGCAAGAGCGATGCAAATGGTCTATGTAATAGTGTATCCGAAAACTTGGTGCTTCATGAGTGCCAAGTTTTTTTGCGCCTTGCCTACCTGCTTTTCCATTCAAACACAAAAACACCCTCATTTTCGAGGGCGTTTTTTCATTGAAGCACAAAAAATAGCTGTTCGAGCATCTGAAACATACCTTTGGCGCAACCTTACCGAAAAGAGTGCTTGCCTGCTTGTTATTTTGTAGCAAGTTTTTAGCGAATACAATAGTTTGTATAACTTGACTATCAAAGCATTATTAAATCCTAACACTAATTGTATCATGGCAAATGTACTAATCGCCGAACATGAGAACGGTTTTGCAGAATCGTTCAGAAAATGCATCCCTCTAATGGGACACAAACTAATTGATGTGAAGGACAACGCAGAAGGTGTTTTGAGAACGGCTATCGCCACCAAGCCCGACATTCTGCTCATGGAGGTAGGGCTGAAGGGCAGTATGGACGGCATCAAGGTGGCGGAACGCCTCCGCGAGTCTGGTTGGGAAATCCCTATTATTTTCATCACAAACCAAGATGACTCTGAAACATTTGCACGCGCCAAAGATGTAAAGGCTTTTGCTTACATAGTCAAACCATTCATAGAACAAGATTTGTGTAGAACTATGGAGTTGTCTTTGCAACTCCATAGACATTTCAACGAACAAGTGGATATACTCCTCCCTCCAAATACTCAAAACGTTTTGAGTCCTAATATTTTTTTTATCAAATCAGGCGATAAATTAGAAAAAATCAATGTGTTTGATATTGGCTATGTAGAGTTTGAGCATAGGCATGTGGTTATTCACACAGCACACCACAAATATGTGTTGCGCATCACATTGAGAGATTTTTCGAACAAATTGCCCATAGATACCTTCGTGCAGGTGCATCGGCAATACCTTGTCAATATCAATCATATCCAATACATCAATACCAAAAGCAACGAGGTGCATATCTTGGGAAAAATCATTGACATAGGCAAGACGTACAAAGAGCCATTGATGAAGAGCCTGAACATTCTTTCCTGAAGCGCGGGCTTTTTCGGGGTATTCGTTTGGGTTGGCATCTTGCCTACTTCGTTTTTTATAAGTTTTACGGTTGCCTTACAAAAAAATAATGTGGCTATGCCTATAACTTAACGAGTTGTGTGTAACTTTGCCATGTTTTTACCCAAATTCTCTTTTATGAATAAGTTTTTACAGACCTTTTTGATGATAGCTATGTTGCTTGTCGGTAGGCAAGTAATGGCGCAAGGGGTTACGACTTCCAATCTGACGGGGCGTATCACAGATGACAAAGGCGCGGAAGTACCCGGCGCTACAATAATGGTGGTTCACGAACCTACAGGAACGCGCTATGGTGCAAACTCGGAAATAGATGGAGGCTTCTCTATCCCCAATATGCGCATAGGTGGTCCTTATACCATTACCGTAACGATGATGGGTTTCCAAGAAAAGCAACAAACAGAGGTGTATTTGAACCTTGGACAAACTGCCAACATCAATATCCAAATTAGCGAATCAGCTACACAACTTACTGAAATCGTGCTAACAGGTGGAGGCGAAGGCGACAAGTCTGGCACTTCTACGCGTGTGTCAGAGCGTATGCTGAATACCTTGCCTACGTTTGACCGTAGTTTGAACGATTTTACACGCCTCACGCCCCAAGCCAACGTTACAGGCTCGCGCATTTCATTTGCAGGGCAAAACAACCGCTACAATCAGTTTGCTATAGATGGCACAGTGAACAATGATGCGTTTGGTTTGAACGCTTCGGGTACAAATGGCGGAGGTTCAGGAACGCAACCTATCTCTATTGATGCTGTAGAAGAATTGCAAGTAGTGCTTGCTCCGTATGATGTGAAATTGGGTGGCTTTACAGGGGGCGGTATCAATGCTGTAACACGTGGAGGTACAAACAAATTTTCAGGTTCGGCTTATTATTTTGGTCGTAACCAAAGTTTTGTAGGCAAGTATGACCAAACAGGCACAGAACGCGCTCTGACTGTTTCGAAGTACGAACAATTTGGCGCAAGATTGGGCGGTCCCATCATAAAAAACAAATTGTTTTTCTTTGCGAACATTGAAAAAACAAATGAAATTACGCCTAAAGACTTTGCACCCGGCACAACAGGCTCAAACTTTGACCCTGCGGACTTAGACCTTGTTTATAACAAACTCAAAACGCTTGGGTATGATGCAGGAAGCTATATGTTGTTGAATGATGACACGCGTAGCACGAAACTTTTTGGGCGTATAGATTGGAACATCAACGACAAACACCAACTTACAGTGCGCCACAATTTTGTAGATGCAGAGTCTTCTTCTTATACAAGAAGCGCGAACACGATAGGCTTTTCTAACAATGGCGTGTATCGCCCCAACAAAACCCATACTTTCGTAACAGAATGGCGTGCAAGGTTCAACAACAACATGAACAATGAGTTCCGTTTTGGCTATACTGATGTGCGTGATGACCGAGGTAGCCAAGGAACAGACTTTCCAAGTGTTTCTATCCGCCATAATCCTCCTACAGGTGCATTCCGTACTATCTTCATAGGTCCAGAGCCAAGCTCGTCAGCCAACGCATTGAACCAAAGAACGCTTACACTTACGAATAACTTTACATGGAAGCTGAACGCAAAACATACGATTACTATAGGCACACACAACGAGTTTTACAGGTCTTCTAACTTGTTTATTCAAAACAACTTTGGTAACTATACCTACAACACGCTTGCCGATTTCTTGACTATAGGCACAGCTTCAGAAGTAAAACCGCTTCAATATCGCTATAATTACTATACGAAAAACCCTAACGAACAATATTACGTGGACTTGCGTTCTGCACAGTTGGGCTTTTATGTGCAAGACGATTTCCGATTTTCAGATAAGTTGAAACTTACCTACGGAGTGCGTATGGACGTGCCTATTTTCACAGCTACGCCTGATGCGAATGAAGCCTTCAATAATGAATTTGAGCCTATGTTTGATGTGGCTACCAATGCTGTACCCAAAACACAGCCTTTGTTCTCGCCTCGTGTGGGTTTCAACTATGATATGTTCGAAAATGGCAAAACGGTTATACGCGGTGGAGCGGGTTTGTTCACAGGTCGTGTGCCGTTTGTATGGTTGTCTAATCAATTCTCGAACACAGGTACTTTGTTTACGCAAATGACTTTACTTGCTACCTCACCTTCTCTTCGTTTTCGTTCAGACCCTTATGGTCAATGGAGCAAAGAGGAATTACTTGCCTTGCCTAACCCTGGTAATATACCCAATCCTTCAAGCATCATCAACGTAAGCGATAAAAACTTTAAATATCCGCAAGTATTCCGTACCAACATAGCCATTGACCAACGCATTTTTTGGGGTATGACGGCTACTTTCGAGGCAATGTATTCTAAAACCTTGAACGATATTTATTACCAAAACTTGAACTTGAAAGAACCCACAAGAAACTTGCAGTTGCCTGTAGGCGCGACTCAAGGCGATACGCGCCCTATTTGGTCGAATTCTACTGCACTCAATGCCACAGATGTTTACAATACAACGTATGGTGGTGTGTATTACATTGGCAATACCAACAAAGGCTACTCGCTCAACCTTACTGCCCAACTTACCAAGCCTTTCAAAGATGGTTTTTCAGGAAGTTTAGCCTATACGTATGGCATTGCTACCAACTTACAAGAAGGTGGTTCATCAGTAGCCGCATCTAACTTCAATGAAATTTTGAATGTTACAGGTCCCAATAATTTGGAATATGGCAGGGCAGGATTTGATTTGGGCAGTCGTGTAGTAGGTACGGTTTCTAAAACCTTCAAACACGAAAATAACGCTACTACTTTTAGCATTGTGTATAACGGACAAAGCGGACAGCCTTATTCTTATGTGTATGGCACAACGCCCAACGCGAGTATCAACAATGATTTTGTAACGAATGACTTGTTGTATATCCCACGCGATGGCTCTGAAATCGTTTTCTCAAGCACTGACCCCGCAGTAAGGGCGGCACAGTGGGAAGCTCTTAACAACTTCATAGAAGCAGACAAATACCTAAGCAAAAACAGAGGCAAGTATGCCGAAAGAAATGGAGCGCGTACACCTTGGGAAAACCGTTTCGACTTGCGCATTTTGCAAGAAATTGGGTTGCACAAAAATCATAAACTCCAACTTTCTTTGGACATCATGAACATAGGCAACTTGATTGACCGCAACTGGGGTGCAGACTATTCAGGAGGCAATGTTTCTTTGTTGCGTTTCGAAAGTTTCCAAACAGGCACAACCATTCCTACCTTCTCTTTCAACGAAACAGGCGTTGGACAAGTGATTGATGGCGCACGCCGTCCTTACTTCAAATCTGACTTCTTCTCGCGTTGGAGAGCGCAGTTTGGTATTCGTTACATCTTCTAAGACCAAAGCTATTGCATTGTGAAGTCTAAGCAGGAAAGGCTATCCGAAAAGGGTAGCCTTTTTTGTTGCGAAAACTGTTAGTGAACTTTCTAAGTCTGTCGGATTTTGATTTTTCACGTGATATTCAATCAGGATTGTATAAATAGTTCAGTATAAGCATAAATTTAATTGCTTGATTATCAAATACTTAAAAAAAATATTTTACAAAAATAAAAAAAGTAAGAAAAATCAAGGTATATTGTTTTAATTTTGCAAAAAAAATCTACTTTCTCCATTATGAGTACGTATAACAGCACTTTATCAATTTTTTTGTTGTTTTTGGTAGGCAAGCCTATCCTTCATGTACAGTTTCGGCTTCTAGCCCTTTTTGCGATGCTCTTGTTAAGCTCGAATTTGAGAGCGCAGGAGTTTGCTTGTGTGCCAAATCAAGGCTCTAACAGTGTATCTATAATTAACACAACTACAGACAATGTAGTAGCGACTGTTTCTGTAAGTGCGAGCCCTCATTATGTAGCTGTCAACCCAAGTGGCACATTTGGTTATGTAACCCATGAGCAAGGGGTTTCTGCTATCAATCTTGCAACTAATACAGCCACATTGATAGCTTCCCTACCAAATTGCACAGCTTTAGCGGTAAGCCCTGATGGTACTAAAGTATATGTAGGGCGAGCAGCGCTTGCGCCTATCGGTGGTATGACAGTGCTTGGAGTGTCTAATGGTAGCGTAGTAAGCACTACACACATTCCTTTTAATGCTAATTCAGATTATAATGGAATTGCAGTAAGTCCAAATGGAGAGAAAGTTTACGCAGGTGTTGGTACCCAAGTAAAAGTTATAAGTACATTAAATTTTACTTTAGAAAGTAGCATTGACTTGTTATCAGGAGGATTTATAAACATGATGGCTATCAAACCTGATGGTTCAAGACTTTACCTGGTGGTTAATGAATCTCAAATATTTTTTGAATATAACACTATTACAAACACTTTAGGAGGAAGTATTGATTTAGCTTCTGTAGGTCTAGATGGAGCGACAGGTCTTTGTACAAATTTAGATGGTTCTCAGGTTTATGTCACAGGACAAAGTGCTTCGCAACTAGCAGTCATAAACACAAGTAGTCTAACTGTAGATACTGTCTTTTCTATGGGATATGCACCAATGGGAGTAGCTATTCATCCAGATGGCACTAAGTTATACATAGCCAATAGGCTTGGTAATTATGTTTCTGTTGTGAATACAAACACTTATGAGGAAGATAATGGAATTGGTGTTGGAAATGCACCATGGGCATTGGGCAACATGATGCGCCTTGTTTATCCATCAGCTCCTGAAATTGGTATAACAGGCAATAATGTAGAGATAGTAGATGGTGATAATACGCCAAGTCTATTAGATTATACAGATTTTGGAAATGTTGGAATAGGGAATCCACAAAGTCGTACTTTTAGAATTCACAATACAGGTACAAGCACTCTTTCACTTGGCACACCTAACAATACCAACACAACAGTGTTTGCCATATCATCACTTCCCTCTTCAGTAGCACCTAATTCCTTTATAGATTTTACGATTACTTTTAATCCTTTATCTTTAGCACTTGAAAGTGCTACGATAACCATCAATAATGGCGATAGTAATGAAGCATCGTATGATTTTGTGGTGAAAGGAACAGGAGCAACACCCTCATCTGAAATAAATATCACAGGCAATAATGTAACAATAGCAGACGGAGATAATACGCCAAGTACATTGGATTATACAGATTTTGGAATTGTTTCGTCGGTAAGTCCACTAATTCGTACTTTTAGAATTCACAATACAGGTACAGGTACTCTTTCACTTGGCACACCTAATAATACCAATACAACAGAGTTTACCATATCACCACTCCCCTCTTCAGTAGCACCTAATTCCTTTATAGATTTTACGATTACTTTTAATGCTACGTCTTCAGGGATAAAAAATGCTACAATTACCATCAATAATGGAGATAATGATGAAGATGTGTATGATTTTGTGGTGCGGGGAATAGGACTAATACCAAATGCTTTTGTTACTACATGGATTACAGACAATGGCTCAATTACTATTCCAACTAACAACGTTGGCTATACTTACAATTATGATATTACTTGGACGAATGTAACAAATGTGGGAATAGGCAACGGATCTGCTACAGGACAAACAGGTAACTATGATATCACAAACTTGGAAGTTGGTAGCACTTATATAGTGTCTATTGTAGGAACATTTCCTCGTTTTTATATGCAAGGCAATGCCACAAACAAAGGAAAAATCCGAACCATTATACAATGGGGAAATCAAGTTTGGGGGAGCATGGCGCAAGCTTTTGAGGGTTGTACCAATCTTACCTACGCAGCTATGGACAATCCCAACTTAAGCGTAGTTACGAGAATGGATAATATGTTTATGGATTGTAATCTTTTTAATGGCAATATAAGCACATGGAATGTGGGTAATGTAACGAATATGACAGCGATGTTTTACGGTGCTACTTCATTCAATCAACCTTTAGATACATGGAATGTGGGTAATATAACAAATATGGCTGCGATGTTTTATAATGCTACTTCATTCAATCAGCCTTTAAATACTTGGAATGTTAGCAATGTAGCAGATATGCAAGCGATGTTTCACGGTGCTACTTCATTCAATCAACCTTTAAATACTTGGAATGTTAGCAATGTAGCAGATATGCATGGGATGTTTCAAGGTGCTACTTCATTCAATCAACCTTTAGGCACTTGGAATGTGGGAAATGTAACAGATATGAATTTTATGTTTTTTGGAGCGACTTCATTCAATCAACCTTTAGGCACTTGGGATGTAGAAAATGTAACAAATCTGTCGTATATGTTTGTCAATGCTACTTCTTTCAATCAATCTTTGAACACTTGGAATGTAGTTAGCGTAACAAATATGTCAGCAATGTTTGCTTATGCAACTTCCTTTAATCAGCCTTTAGGCACATGGAACGTAACAAATGTAACAAATATGGGTGGGATGTTTGATGGTGCAACTTCATTTAATCAAAATTTGATAACATGGAATGTGGGAAATGTAACAAATATGTCGTATATGTTTCGCAATGCAACTTCGTTTAATCAACCTTTAGGTACATGGAATGTAGGAAATGTAACAAATATGTTTGCAATGTTAAACAATTGTGGAATGTCAAAAGCCAATTATGACAACACACTCACAGGTTGGGCATCTCAAACTGTGAAACCTAACCTAACATTGGGGGCTTCAGGTTTAAAGTATTGTGCAGGACAAAATGCTCGTAATATACTGACAAGTATGCCAAATAACTGGAGTATTACAGGAGATGCTATTTACTGCCCCGAAATCAAGGTTAAAGGCAATAGTGTAGAAATAGTAGATGGAGATAGCTGGCCCAGCACAGCAGACGATACAGATTTTGGGACTGTTACAGCCGGTAGCCCTCTGACTCGCACTTTTGAAATACACAACACAGGCACTGCTCCTTTGGTTTTAGGTGCGCCTAACAATACCAACCCTACCAACTTTACCATTTCTTCCTTGCCTGCGCAAGTAGCAGCAGGTGGAATGATTACTTTTACTGTTACTTTCAATGCTACTTCTGTGGGTACAAAGAATGCTACTATCACTATCAATAACGATGATAGCGACGAAAGTGCGTATGACTTTGCCGTTATGGGCACGATTACACTACCCCCTAATGCTTTTGTTACTACTTGGATAACAAATGATGGTAACATTACCATTCCTACCAACACAAGCACAGGGACTTACAATTACAATGTTGTATGGAATAACCTTACCAATGCAGGAGTAGGAAATGGTTCTGCCACGGGTTTGACAGGCAACCACACAATCGCAGGACTGCAAAATGGTAGCACTTATTTGGTTTCCATCACAGGCACATTCCCTCATTTTTACATGGGCAATGGCGCGGATAAAACCAAACTGATGACTATTGCTCAATGGGGAAATCAGGTGTGGAAATCTATGGGCAGTTCTTTTGCAGGATGTAGCAATCTTACCTACTCCGCAACTGATGCCCCTAATTTAAGTAATGTCGTTGATATGTCTGATATGTTCAGCAATTGTATTAATTTTAACGGAGCTATAGGCAGTTGGAATACTAGTAGCATAACATATATCGCTGCAATGTTTCGGGGAGCAACTTCGTTCAATCAACCTATTGGCACTTGGAACATGAGCAATGTGGGTAATGTAGCGTTTATGTTCGAAGATGCAACTTCGTTCAATCAACCTATTGGTACTTGGAATGTAGGTGGTGTAACGGAGATGTTTGGTATGTTTCGGGGTGCTACTGTTTTTAACCAAGACATATCTGCTTGGAATGTGAGTAGCGTAAATGGTATGGGGCAAATGTTTTCGGGAGCTACCGCTTTCAATAATGGAGGGCAACCTCTTACTTGGACTACAGGAACAGGGACGGCTAATGTACAGTATATGAACGCCATGTTTTTCCAAGCAACGTCATTCAATCAACCTTTGAGCACTTGGAATGTAGGTAAGGTAAGAAGCTTTGATTATATGTTCAGATATGCGACTGCTTTTAACAGTGCCATTAATTGG
Source organism: Bacteroidota bacterium (assembly GCA_004292795.1). Classification (GTDB taxonomy): domain Bacteria; phylum Bacteroidota; class Bacteroidia; order Cytophagales; family Microscillaceae; genus RDXI01. Next base: position 11,147 of record RDXI01000043.1, read on the forward strand.
ACAACTATAGGGGCTACAGCTACGAATATTCAAATGGAAGGTATCTTCTCTGAGGCACCTGCGTTCAACCAGCCTATAGGAATTTGGAATACAAGCAATGTAGTAAATATGAGCAATATGTTTCAAAATGCTATTGCTTTCAATCAAGATATATCAGCTTGGAATGTAAGCCATGTAACTAATATGTTTTATATGTTCTCTGGAGCCACCGCTTTCAACAATGGAGGACAACCTCTTACTTGGTCAGCAGGCACTGGAACGGCTAATGTTACTGATATGCGTGGTATGTTTCTTGGAGCATCTGTTTTCAATCAACCAATAAGCTCATGGAATACAAGTAATGTAACCTTTTTTGAAAATACTTTTACCAACGCTTTTGCTTTCAATCAAAATATTGGTTCTTGGAATATAACGAATGTGACCGATATGGTAGGAATGTTAAACGCTTGTGGTATGTCAAAAGACAATTATGACAACACGCTCATAAGTTGGGCATCTCAAAACGTAAAGCCGAATGTGAACTTATGGGCAACAGGTTTGAAATATTGTGCGGGACAAAGTGCGCGTAACACGCTCATCACTACTAAGAATTGGGTAATATCTGGTGATACGAAGGAGTGTCCCGAAATCAATGTGAAGGGAAATAACAACAGTATAGCGAATGGTTCTACTATCACATCTTCGAGTAATCACACTGATTTTGAGCATATTAATCAAAATGCACCTAAAGAACGTACATACACCATACATAATTCAAGCCCAATAAATTTTATAATATCAGGGGTTTCTTTGAGTAATACAACAGACTTTGAAATAGATAACTCATTGCTGAGTAGTCTGCCCATTACGATATTGCCTAACAATACGCTTCAGCTCAAAATAACTTTAAAATCAACCACCACAGGGATTAAAACATCTACAGTAACTATTCAATATAACCCAAACAACAGCCTTTACAATTTTGCCATAGCAGGGCGTGTTGTAGATTATGCGTACATACCTCTTTATAGTGATAACAAGGTATCTATTGTAAATAGTTATACTGATACTCCTGTTATGGAGTTGTCTACATCACGACCAATAGGGGTGGCCGTTAATCCTTCCGCTACAAAGGTATATGTTGTAAATCAATTGAATAAAACGGTTTCTGTCATTAATACAACCACACATACCATCACAAAGACTATAAACGTGGGCTCTGTGCCAAGAACAGTATGTTTTGGTGCCAACGGGTTGTATGCTTATGTTGTAAATACAATGTCAAACAATATATCCATTATTGATGCTATAAACGATGTAGAAATAGGTGTTATACCTTTAGATAGAACACAACCTTTGGGTATGGCGGTTTCACCCAATGGCGAATATTTGTATGTAACACACCAAACCAACTATATTTCTATTATCAATTTAGCTACACATACTAAGTTTAGAGAAATCCAAGCGACTGGTTATTTGACCGAGGTAGTATTCAATGCCTCTGGAACAAGAGCTTATGTAATTAATAATACTTCTAAAAACGTACTATCATTCGATACACAAACATACGCACTTGTCGAGCAGAAGAGCTTCTATAACCCTATGCGGGGAATTGCAGCTCCATCTTCTAACACCTCCATTTATGCCACTTCATCTGGTTATTCTGTTCAAAGACACATTTCAAATGTGTCTAATATTGGTGGAATAGAATCTTTTGCTCCACACACCCTCGCTGTTACTCCAGACGGTACTAAACTATATGTTACACCAGGAGGAAACGACTCTTATGCCCCTGCCTCTCAACAAAAATTAGGGGTTATTAACCTAAGTACCAACACTACCGTAGCTAATGTACCGATTGGTGGTACTCCTGCCTACTGTTATGGGAATATGATGCGCCTTAACTATCTCCAAGCACCTGAAATTAGTATATCTTCTGGTACTGCTCATATAGCCAATAATGACAATACACCCAGTACCTCAGATTTTACAGATTGGGGAGCAATAGGGGTAGGTGTAACCAAAATTATGGAATATAAAGTGCATAACGTTGGAACGTTGCCTCTCACAGTTCAAAATGTGCTTACGTCTAACACCACCGATTTTACAATCCAAGATTTTACGCCCAATACTGTAATAGGGGCGGGTGGTAGTTTATCTATTAAAGTTGCTTTTATGTCTAACACTACAGGCATCAAAAATACTACTATTTCTATTCAAAATACTGATAGCGATGAAGGTACATACAGTTTCGCACTTACCGTAAAAAATGCCGATTATGTGTATGTTCCCAATAAAACCTCGGGCAGTATTTCTGTTATCAACGCACACACCAACTTGGTAGAAAACACAAAGGCAAACCTCCCCAAGCCTGAATGTATTGCTATTTCGCCTGATGGCAATAGCATCGCTTTTATCGGAACTGACAGCTTTTATGGTACTAAAAAGGTCTATGCGATGTCTGCAAGCTCTACGTTTCTAGTATCTTCTAACATAGATGGTATCAATGGAGTTGGTATTTGCTTTAGCCCAAATGGAAAAAGGATATATGCTTCTGCAGGTGGCGAAGTTAGGATTTTTGCTTTCTCTTCTTCTCCTGTTTCCTTAACCTATAATGCTACTTTTTCTGGTGGAAATGGTAATGTTCAAGGAATCGCCATATCACCTGATGGATTGAGGCTCTACATTGCTTATAGCAATGGAAGAATAGGGGTAATGCGTACAAGTGACAATAGCCTCATCACTCAATTTGATGTGGGTGGTTCGTTTTATGGTGTAGCTGTTAGCCCTGATGGTTCAAAATTGTACGCTACCAATACTGCTTTAAATAGCGTTGTAGTTGTAAATACCAACACATACACTACCATTTCCATACCCGTACAGACAGCCCCCAAGGGCATTGCTATTACCCCAAATGGAACAAAAGTTTATGTCGCTAACAGCGCATCTAACAGTGTTTCGGTTATTACTACAGCAGACAATTCTGTTGTGCATATTACCAATGGTAATGGTATAGGAAATAATCCAACGGGTGTAACAGTGCGCCCAAGCGGTTTGGCTGTATATGTTACCAATTACGATAGCAATAGTGTTTCAGTTATCAATACGAGTGATAATTCGGTTTCAACAATTACGACAGGTATGGGTGTTAATCCGAATGGATTGGGTAATATGATGCCTCTTACATATCCCCCTTCCCCTAATTCAGAGATAAGCGTATTAGGAAGTGATATAGAAATCTCAAATGGAGACACTTCTCCTCGCCTGATTGACAACACTGATTTTGGAAATGTAGCCGTTGCTGTTTCCAAAACTCAATCTTTTTCTATTTACAACCAAGGGACAGCTCCCTTAGCAATATCTTCTATCAATTTGAGCAATACGACAGATTATAGTCTGAGTATTTTAAACTCATCTGTTCCCATTCCCACAGGAGGCTATTTAACCTTTTCTATTACACTGAATAGAGTATCCACAGGCACTGCATCTTGTGTAATAACTATCAATAACAATGATCCAGACGAGAGTGCGTATTCATTCCACTTAGTGGGCAATGTTGTAGGCGAGAATGCTTATGTATCAAATTACAATGCTGGTCAAGTTACGATTGTAAATACAGGGACTAACCTTGTTACAGGCGCAATATTTACTGGTGGCGCACCAAGTAATATATGCGTAAATGCTGAAGGTACAAAAGCATACGTATTGGACAAAAGTATCAACAAAGTCCTTGTATTGAATTTGCTTACCAATACAAAAGAAGCTGAGATTAGCTCTATTAGTGAAATAAAAGACATCACATTGACTCCTGATGGAAGAAGGTTGTATATTATAGCTACAAATCTTACTATGACAATGGTCAGTACTATTAGTTTTACACCTATTACTACCATCCCTACTAATATAGCAGTATACCAAAACTTTGGTATATGTGTTAGTTCTAGTGGGAAACGCATATACATTACATCGCCTTCTAATAATTCCTTGTATATTGCTAATGCGGTGAATAGATACAATATTACTTCTGTGCAAGTCGGCACTAATCCGCAAGGAATTGCCATTAGCCCAAATGAAAAATATGTGTGTGTTGCTAATGCAGGCTCTAACAATGTTACATTTGTAAATACTCAAACACTTGTAACAACAAACGTTTCAGTGGGTAACAATCCTTCTTATGTGGCTTTTAGCTTAGATGGCACTAAAGTATATGTTACCAATACCAATTCTAATACGGTTTCTATTCTAACAATAAATCCTGTTAATTTGGGTACAATCACTAAAACAGATGTAAATGTGGGTATTGCTCCCAAAGGTGTTTCCGTAAGCCCTAATGGCTTGTATGTATATGTTTGTAACTCAGGCTCAAATAACATATCCGTTTTGAAGGTCAGCGATAACAGTTTGCTAGCTCCTATATCGTCTGTGCCTAATCCCCAAGGGGCAGGCAATATTATGCGCATAAAGTATTCTGAGCGTTCGTCTTTGGCAGTTGCCTATACTGATTACTATGGGCAAAATACTGAAATTGTCAATGGAGATAATACTCCATCTACCTCAGAACAAACAAATTTTGGTTCGATAAAACTTAATACAAACAAAACAAATACCTTTACCATGTTCAATATGGGATCCAAAATTTTAAACATCACCTCCATAACGTCCAGTAATTCTTCTGATTTTACAATAGGATATTTCTCACCTACAACTACAACCATTGATCCTGGTCGAACATTGTCTTTAAGTGTTACATTTAAAGGGAATAGTTTAGGCACTAAAACGTCAACCATCACCATCAACAGCAATGACCCTGATAACCCTACTTACACTTTTACGGTTATTGGCAATGTTACCCCTTTACAAAGCATTCCAAACCCGAATATGGCAGGCTTTAATGGAACAAATTCTTACGTAGAAGTTCCAGATAATGGCTTACTAAACGTTTATACCAATACGAATGCTATTTCGTTAGAATATTGGGTATATCCTCAAGATGTAACAACAAACAATCAAATTATCATAGCAAAACGCCCTGTTAGCAATGATGGAGGATTTTTTGTAGAATTGAATGGAAATATAGCTTCTCACAACCTCTACACTAACATGGGTTGGGTAAATATACCCGTTGGCTTCGATGCCAATACTTGGAACCACATAGCACTCGTAGGAGAAGCCTACAGCGGTTCACTCAAAATTTACAAAAATGGAAGACTAATCAATACAATAAATAGCACCTTTAGCTCCTTCATTCAAACAGAGGCTGTATTACGCATAGGTAAGGATTCAGAATTTGCTAGCGGGAATCATTGGAAAGGTTTGTTAGATGAAGTACGTTTTTGGAATATAGCACGTTCTGAACATGAGTTGCGAGAAAATATGCACATTACACTTACTAACACCGAGAATGGACTAGTTACTTATTATCAATTCGACGAAAGTTCGGGTGATGTAATAGATGCCCTGTATGGCAACAATGGCATAAGTAACAATCTTACACGCGCTACTTCCACGCTAACAATAGGTAAGGGTAGAAGCAAAGTAGTAAGTCTTGCCGACCTAGGTACTGCTGATATAGAAGTACAATGGGACGACGTCAATATGGAAATTGACTTCAAAGACGGTGGTATCGCGCCTGATGGCGATTTAGGCATTTATCAAATTACTTCGCAAACACCTTACAACAACACTACCATGCCAACTCGTACTACCTCTTGTTATTGGGTAGTCCAAAACTTTGGTAATATCAATGCAGGGTTGGCTATTGATACGATAAGAATACGAATCCCTGAAAATGATGTTATTTCAGCTACTGATATTGCTATGCCAAGCAATTTGAAACTCTACAAAAGGACTACCAACAGTATTGATATTACTTGGGGAGGCAGTGCGGTAGCAAATGCTGTCCGTGTGAATAACCTTTCCAAAGAAGTAGTGTTTAGCGGAGTAGGAGTAACTTCGTTCAGTGAGTTTATTGTGGGTTCAGAAACATCACCTTTGCCTATTACATTGTTAGGCTTGAAAGGTAGAAGGGTAGAAGGCTTGAGGGGCGAAAGTACAGAGGAGGTTAGGCTCGAATGGGCAACAGCTTCGGAAACCAACAACAAGGGCTTCGAAGTAGAAATGTCAGATGATGGGCTTGCCTACCACAAGGTAGCTTTTGTGGAAGGACGTGGAAATAGTACCTCTATAGTCAGCTATCAACTTTCAACTTTCAACACTCAAGATGCCTATTATCGCTTGAAACAAGTGGATTTTGATGGCAAATTCTCATATTCGCCCATTGTATTTATAGAAGGTATAGAAGGTTTGAAAGTGTTTCCTAACCCTAATAATGGTTCGTTTACCATAGACTTAGGCAAGACTTCCGAAGCCGTAACAACTCGCCTACTGAACGCACAAGGCGTAACGGTGTGGGCAGGCAAGCTACAAAACGCCCAATCTAACCTCAATCTTAACTTGCCTGCTGGTTTGTACCTCCTGCAAACTGTTCGAGCAGGTAAGACAAAAACCACTAAGATTGTAATTGAACGCTAAGAAGCCAATTATCGAAAAAGCCCGCAACCTTGCGGGCTTTTTTGTTTCTATTCCCTTTCAAGATACAGACATAAAACATTGATAATCAGTTTTATAGAAAACTTCAAAGTTGTTATTTTTAGGATATTCGATTTGTTTACAAAAACTTTACACAGTTTTAGAAGGTTAATAAGTTTCAAATACCTAATTTTGTATTGTATTTCATTGATGTATCTTTTAATCCTTCAACAAGTTTATGAAAAATGCTACATTTCGGGTTTGGCTATGCGCCCTGTTCTGCATAGCGTTGAGTGCGTTTTCGCCCAAGCAGGCAAGCGCGCAACTTTTTACAGAGAATTTTAACTATGGTGGCACAGCTGGCAACTTAGTAGGCAAGGGTGGCTGGTCAGGCATAGGTAGCACAGTTAATACAGGTACCTTCTTACAATATATTCCTAACTCTAACCTGTCTTTTGGTTCTTATGGCACAGTGGGTGGCAAAGTGCCTTTTACTTCTTTGACAAATGCAGAAGATGCTGGAAGACGCATGGCAACTACTCCCTTCACATCAGGCACTGTATATGTGTCTCTTTTAGTCAATTTCAGTGTTGTAAACCCAACAGAGGACTACTTCTTTGCTTTGAATAATAGTCCAACAGGTACAACCTACCCTGCTCGTATTTATGTAAAGTCGAATGGAAGTGGTGGAGTTAGCATTGGATTGCGCAAAGCATCAGCAAGTACTACTGCTTACTCGCCTACCGCTTATACTCTTAACACTACCTATCTTATTGTATTGAAATATAATATTGTAGGTGCGTATGTAGCAACACCTATTAGCACTGATGACGAATGTGCTATGTTTATATTTGCTTCGGGTGATACTTTTACAACAGAGCCTACTGCTCCCACTGTAGTTTCTACAGGTAACGATTTTAATATTACAGTTACAGGTACAGGTATGCCAAGCGGTGGCTTAGCTTCAGTAGCCCTTAGGCAAGGGTCAGGTACATTGTCAGGCGAAATAGACTATATCCGTATGGCTAACACTTGGGCAAATGTAACTAACGTACCCAATACCCCCTCTACCTTAACCCCCTCAATCACTACCCTTCCTGACTTTGGAAACGTAGCCAATGGCGCGTTTTCTGCGGTGGCTACCTACCAACTCACAGGAATGAATCTTATCAATGATGTGCTTTGTACAGCTTCTACTAACTTCCAAGTTTCTAAAGATGGAACTACTTTTGGCACAACTGTAAGTTATACCACAGATGAATTGGCTACCCCTAAAACTGTTCATGTACGCTTTGCACCTGCGTCTGGTGTAAATGGATTGAAAACAGGGACTATTGCCAACTCTTCCTACACAGCTATAGATGATGTAATCGTAAATGTGAGCGGAACTGAAACAGGCAATGGCGCAACACCTACTTTAGTAGCCGCACCTACATCAATCACTTTCCCTGCCACCAACAATGGCTCAACTTCAAGTACCCAAACTTACACCCTGACTGCTTCGAACCTTACTGCTGATGTTACGGTATCTGCCCCTTCGAATTTCCAAGTATCAAAAGATAACACAACGTTTGGTGCAACTGCCACTTATACAGTAGCCAATTTTACCACCAATGCCACCCAAACGGTGTATGTGCGTTTTGCCCCTACCTCTGGCACAAATGGACTCAAAGAAGGCAATATTGAGCATAACAATTTCCCCACTATAAAAGTGGCAGTGAGTGGTACAGAAACGGGCAACTCGCCTACCCTCGTGGCTAACCCCACCGCTTTAACCAACTTTGGTAGCCTGAACAATGGTTCAGTAACGCCCACAGCACAAGTACAAACCTATACCTTGACAGGAACGAATTTAGTAAATGATGTTACGGTTACCGCTCCTTCGAATTTCCAAGTATCAAAA
>RDXI01000336.1 GCA_004292795.1 Bacteroidota bacterium
AAACCGCGACTACGGTTGCCTCACACCCTACACACGCAGGAAAGATGATGTGCCTATAGACTCGAAAGATGAGTAGCTTGTATCTTTGTTTTTTTTCGGAAAAATACAACAAAGTTGTAGGATAATCTCAAAGCTATTGAGCTAAGGATTTTATAGGTAAATGAGGGTTTTGATGCGCTAAAAGTTGTTATGATTTACAAGAAAACAAGCAAGATTAGACAAGTGCAATGTATATTTGTGGTATGGAAACTTTGCTAACGCCTTCGTATTTCAAACAGTTGTATCAATACGATACAGTCTATAATCCTGTCATAAAAGATAACTTTCTTGTTTGGATTTTGGTTTCTTATCCGCAAGAGGACGTAATGCCTGAAACAACTTGGGCTTTCTTGCAAAAAGTGTTGGGAGCTATGCACCTAAATTTGAGAGATGTGAAGGTAAGTAACATAGCTTCGGAATCTTGGAAGGACTATAGGCAAGACTCGCCTATCCCCTATCAACAAGTTTGGGCATTTGGGGAAATCTTGCCTACGGTCTTTCCTGCCTTGCCTGCCCTGCCACTGTACGAACCGCATACTGCCGAAGATATCGCTTACCTTCGAAGCGACTCGTTGGAGGTTTTGCAACAAGATACTAACCGCAAAAAACAACTTTGGTCAGCTTTGCAAGGCTTGATGAAGTAGGTTTGTACAAAAATTCCCCCAATGAAATTGGGGGAATATAAAAAATGCCATTTTATTACAAATCTTCGTCTTCAAAGTCCATTTTGATATTGAGCATACTGTCCAAAAGGTCTTTGAACTCAAGTCCGTTGCTCAATACATTGCGACTAAGCATAGAATATTCTGCCAAGCCGTGTAATGCAAATTCCATCAAAAACAATTTCAAATCATACGACTCGTTGGCGTGATAGTCTTCTACTAAGTCATTGAGTCCTTCTACTTCGAACAACGTTTTTTGGTATTCTTTATAGGACATATTTTGCAATATATCAACTGTTTTGCCATTGCCAAACCAATTCGTGATGACTTTGTAAGGATTTTTCTTGTCCTTCATCTTTTTCATCTTTTCGGGGTCTGGGAAGTATTGCAAGAAAAGGCTTCTAATCATCTTGCCTATGAGGTGCTGGGCTACAGCGTGTGCGCCTTCTTGCTCGCCTTCATACACGAGTTCAACCTTGCCTGTGATGGCGGGAACTGCACCCCAAAAGTCCGCTACACGCACATGGGTATGCGCTTCGGCGTTTATCAAGGTGCGTCTTTCGGCAGAACTCATGATGTTTTGGAAGGCTGAAATGGTAAGCCTTGCCGACACGCCACTTTTGGCATCAACATACGGGCTTTGGCGGGCTTCAAAGGCGATTTGCTCGACCATGATGTGCGCCAATTCATTGAAATTCACGAGTTTTTTCTGTGCGGTAGGCAAGTTTGCCTCTTGTTCGGTAATTTTTCGGCTGGTTTCTATGTTTTTGGGATAGTGCGTAATGATTTGGCTGTCAATCCTATCCTTCAAAGGCGTTACGATACTGCCTCTGTTTGTGTAATCTTCGGGATTGGCAGTGAATACAATTTGCACATCGAGGGGCAAGCGCAATTTGAAACCGCGAATTTGTATGTCGCCTTCTTGCAAGATGTTGAAAAGGGCAACTTGTATCCTTGCCTGCAAGTCGGGCAACTCATTGATAACGAATATGCCCCTGTGAGAGCGTGGAATCAAGCCATAATGCAATACGCGCTCATCAGAGTAGGGAAGTTTGAGGTTCGCCGCCTTGATGGGGTCGACATCGCCTATCAAATCCGCCACAGATACGTCAGGCGTAGCCAATTTTTCAGTATAGCGGTCGTCTCTGTGCCACCAAGAAATGGGCGTTTCATCTCCTTTTTCAGCTATCAAATCTCTCGAATAGCGCGAAAGCGGGGCGAAGGGGTCATCATTCAATTCGCTCCCTGTCACAACGGGAATGTACTCGTCGAGTAGGCGAGTCATCATACGGGCTATGCGCGTTTTCGCCTGTCCACGCAAACCGAGCAGGTTGATGTGGTGCATAGAGAGGATAGCACGCTCTATTTCAGGAATAACTGTATCTTCGTAGCCCCAAATGCCCGCGAATACGTTTTGATGATTTTGCAGATTGCGGATAAGGTTGTCGCGCAACTCGACCTTGATGGGTTTGGTCGTATAACCAACGCGCTTGAGGTCGCCAAGCGTCTTGAGCTGTAAAAGTTCGGTAGAAGATGCCATACAAAAAGTACAACATTTTTATCGTGTGTAAGGTTTCAAAAATTAAATGCCTATGCCCAAAAACAAAAATTCTAGGTTGTAAGGAATTTCTGCATCAAGCAAATAGCTTCCCCTCACACCCACTTCCAACTCAAGCAAGCGCAAAATGCGCACATCAAACGTAATTTCTGCTCCCATAGAACGCATGTACGTTTTTTGTGGGTTGAAAGGAGGCGAGAATGAAGTAGCAGAGGCATACGCTGAGTCAAAAAATAAGTTGGCTTTGATGCGCTTGAGGAACAACAAAGAGCCTATTTTGAAGTCAGGATACAAGAGCGGTAAGGCATAATTTACCCCAATCTTGCCTATGCCATCGCTGAAAGGCGCGAAATAATAGCCACGTGGATAAAAGAACATATTACGAAATTTGTAGTTGTTCGTATATTTTTCGTATTGGTAGGCAAGGTTGACGGAAAGGCTGTGTGTGCGCATCAGGGCAGGAACGTACATATCCAAACGCGACAAAAAGCTGTTTCCACGCAGTTCGCCCTTGCCTACTGTGGACAAATAGCGAAGCTCGCCAAACGCGCCCCATCGTGGCAAAAACTGCCTGTGGGCTGTAGGGGCTTGGCTACTCATGCGCACTCGAAAATCCACTGTGTTCAGGTTTTGGTTCTGTAGGCGAGGCTGAAAAAAGCGCGGATTGTCGCGTTGTATGCCCGCATTGCGCACCCTGTAACGGTTTGCATCATCATTATTAAAAAAATTATTCTCGCCTTGCAGTTGCAAATAATGATAATCTGCACTCAACGTGATGCGGTTGAAAGATGAGCCTTTGGTAAGATTGAAAGGCAACTGCACACCAATATACGCGTCACTTTCGCGCCAAAATTCTGTATAAAAAGAAGCAATATAAGTCGTGTCGGTTCGGTTGCTGTTGTGCAAAAAACTTCTTGCTCTATTACCCTGAAAGAACCCTGCACGAAAAATAGGATAAAACTCGGCATATACTATTTGTGCGCCAAAGCGCGAAGTGTTTTCGTTGATGTTGTAGTAGGTTTCTACTATGCCCGAAAGTGTACTAAATTTGTTGTCTGCCAAAAGTTGCAAACCTACTTCGGGCAAATAGACTTGTGGGAGCAAACTATGCGGGTTGAAAATGCCTGAAGCCTTGCGAAATTTCTTTACTTCATATTTTTCCTTGCCTACCTTCGAGAGTATGCTCTCGCCTCCTTCTTGCTTCATAATGGGCATAAAGAAACGAAGCGAATTTTCAGCTTTTGGTGTGTAGGGTTGCCAATTTTCGGGCTTCAATTCCATTTCATAAATATCAT
>RDXI01000337.1 GCA_004292795.1 Bacteroidota bacterium
TAATCATACGGCACATTTTGTAGGTATTGTGTTTGTACTTCGCAAAGGGTTCGCGCTTGTGCTGTAGTGATAGGAATGGTAATAATGGTGTAGCGCATCTTGCCTGCCTCGCCTCCAAACATTTCGAGGAAACGCTCATGTGTGTCTTGGGTAAAAGTGCTGTGCCGTTTTCGGTGCTTGCCTACATAATGAAACTTGCCTGAAGGCACAAAACTAACAATCCCAAGCGAACAAACTTCTACGCCCACATGACCGCCTTTGCGCCCTCCAAACCACTTGCCTTCTACTTTTTTGAAGGCTTTGGCAGGCTTCGAGCCATGTAGAAAATGGACTTTGAGGCTATCTTGTCCCCAAGTAGGCAAGCTATACAAGCAAAAAAGTAGGGCAAAACCAACACGCATATACAAATCTTGAATGGTTATACAATATTATACGATAGGTTTCGTACTTGCAAGTTTTATTACGATTTTTTTCGTAGTTGAAGCAATTTTAACAAATCTTTATGCCTTTGGGCGGGTATGGTGTGGGAACTACGTTGTTTTTTTCTATGTTTTTTCTATAGGTGCAACACTTCATCAAATCGTTGCATCATACCTTACAAAATTATGGTTACTCCAGCCCATTGGGAAAAAGCTATTTCCTACACCGAATACCGCGCTATGATTGATGCCTTAGTAGCAGAAGGCAAGACTACAGGCGAGGCACAATCGACAGAACTGTTAGAATACACACGCATGAACATCAGGCGCATGAGTCGTTGGGACAAAACAGGCGTAGTAAATGCCGATATGCAAACGCTCTTGCCTACCTTGCCTGCCCAAAAATGGCTCGTCCTTACCGAAGGGTGGTGTGGTGATGCGGCGCAAAATGTGCCTATGTTGGTCAAATTTGCCGAACTCAATCCACAGATAGAAATTCGTTTTTTGTTGCGTGATGAACATTTAGACCTCATGGACTTGTACCTGACTAACGGAGGCAGGAGTATTCCTCGCCTGATAGCCTTCGAACAGCCCGCTACAGAGGCTTCGGCTTGGCACGAGTTTTTTGTATGGGGACCGCGCCCCGAAGTAGCGCAAGACCTTGTGATGCGTATGAAAGCTGAAAAAGTGCCTTTCGCAGAATTGGCAGAGAAACTGCATAAATGGTATTCTGACGACCAACATAAGCACTTGCAAGCCGATTTTTACGCACTCTTGCAGGCAAGCAAAGCGGTATAATGCACTGACGCACCTTCTCTATAGCTTGCCTACTCATTATTTTTGGGTAGGCAAGTTTCATTTTTTATAAAAAGGTTGTTTTAACAGCTTTTTTTGCACAGCTTTTTATAAAAAAGCTGTTTTAACAGCTTTTTTTGCATGAGATTTTATAAAAAAAACTACCTTTGCAATATATAACCTCATTTTTAAGATATGACAAAAGCGACTATTTTGGTAACAGGCGGTTTGGGCTACATAGGCTCGCATACGGTTGTGGCACTACAACAAGCAAACTATGAGGTGATTGTGATGGACAATCTATACAACTCCTCCATAGAGGTCTTGGAGCGCATCAAGCGCATCACAGGCAAGCGTCCACGATTTGTGAAAAGCGATTTGATGAGTGCAAAAAAAATGGAAACGTTTTTCAAGGCGAACCCACAAATTGAGGGCGTTATCCACTTTGCGGCATACAAGTCTGTTCCCGAATCGGTAGCCAATCCTTTGGCGTATTACCAAAACAATGTAGGCTCGTTGCTCAACTTGCTACAAAGCTTACAAAAGGCGAGTTGCTCAAATTTTGTATTTTCGTCTTCGTGCAGTGTTTATGGACAGCCCGAAGCCTTGCCTGTAACGGAGTCAAATACACATCTCGCGCCTACTTCGCCGTATGGCAGTACAAAAAAAGTATGCGAGGAAATATTGCAAGATGTTGCGCAAAAGGACGTGCTAAACGCTATTTCTTTGCGTTATTTCAATCCTGTGGGCGCACACGAGAGCGGTAAATTGGGCGAAGACTCAAAAGAATCACCCGGTAATTTAGTGCCTATTCTGATGCAAAAAGCCTTAGGCATACGCCAAGAACTATCTGTTTTTGGCAACGATTATCCTACGCCTGATGGCACGTGCATACGTGATTATATACACATAGAAGACTTGGCGCAAGCCCATGTGTCGGCTATCGAGTATCTATTGGCAGGCAAGGCACAACGCCCTCACGAAATATACAACTTAGGCACAGGCAAGGGCTACACAGTCTTGGAAGTAATCCATGCCTTTGAGCGCGTGTCGGGTGTAAAGGTCTATTCGCAAATCGTACCAAGAAGGGCAGGCGATATAGCTATGATTTATGCAGATGCGAGTTTGGCACAAAACACGTTGGGTTGGAAAGCCACGCGAAGCCTCGAAGAGATGCTTCTTTCGGCTTGGCATTGGGAGCAATACAAACAAAATATTTTGAGTAAGAGAAAGTAGGCGTTTGATTTATTAAATGTTGTGGTTCTGGTTATGCAGGCATTTGACAAATCAAATGTTATGATTATGCAGGCATTTGATAAATCAAATGCCTTTTAGGTTGTATAAAAAACGCGCTTCACTCTTTCGCTTATGAGTGTCAATACTTCATAAGGGATAGTTTGGAGGTTTTCGGCAACATCAAAAATAGTGGGATTGGGTGCTTCGCCAAAGATGATAACTTCATCGCCTTCGCTTACCTCCAAGCCCGTAACATCAATCATGGACATATCCATGCAGACATTGCCCACCACAGGCACGACTTTTCCATGCACGCCCACCTTGCCTACGCCTTTGCTCAAACGGCGCAAAAAACCATCAGCATAGCCTACAGCGATAGTAGCTATAGTCATGTCATGTTCAGCTATTCCTTGCCTACCATAGCCGACAGTTTCGCCTGCTTTGATGTGCTTCAGTTGCGAAATGATGGTTTTGAAGGTAGCCACAGGCATCAGTTGGTCGGGGCTTATTTGCGAAGCCTCCACGCCATACAAGCCAATACCCAAGCGAACCATATCAAAATGCGCTTCGGGAAAGCGCACTATAGCAGGCGAGTTGGCAATGTGTTTTAGGAAAGAATAGCCCAATTCCTCCTCCAAAATAGCCGTTCCTTTTTCAAAAAGTGCGATTTGTTGCTTGGAGAAAGCATTGTGTTTGGCTTCGTCTGCCACCGCCAAATGACTAAATACCGAAGCGACTGCTACCTCCCAAGGCAGGCTATCTGCCAACACTTTGGCAAGTTGTGGCACTTCGTCAGGCTCAAAACCCAAACGGCGCATACCTGTATCGAGCTTGATGTGTATTTTGAAATTATGAAAACGCTTGTTTTGAGATTTGAAAAAGCGCAACAAATCCTCCAGCAATTTGAAGCTATAAATTTCGGGTTCTAAACCATGCTCCACACAAAGCGGAAAACTCTCAGCACTGGGGTTCATGACCATAATGGGCAGTTTGATTCCATTTTTGCGCAAGAATACGCCTTCATCTACATACGCCACACCCAAATAATCTACACGGTGAAACTGTAGCCATTGCGCCACTTCCGCGCTCCCGCTCCCGT
>RDXI01000338.1 GCA_004292795.1 Bacteroidota bacterium
AAACCTGATACACCCAATTTTGAAAAACAGCCTGTGCAGAAGGTTCTGCCTCTCTCGCAAGCGTTCCGCAACCCATGACATTGACAAATGTAACCGCTACAGGATTACCATTTTCATCATACAGTTGTGTTGGCTCTTATGTTGTGGTTGTCCAACGAGTCAAGCACATGGCTTGCATCTTGATAGCCTAAAACTTCTGCCACATCAGAAGCCACCAACCAAATCTGTTGGTCTTGTGCGATTATCACACGAATTTCCTTGCCTGCCACAACAAAGTGTAGCAACTCACTTGGAGTTGTTGTTTTTTTTTCGTCTTTTTGCATACGACTTGTAAGAGTTTAACGAAAAGTTCCCAAAATTTAGAGATAGCGGGGGCTTTTCGTGTTTATAAATGGAATGTCGAGGCTAAGTTAGTGATATTTTTTGGAATAGGCAATTTTTTTGTAAAAAATTTCACACCCATAAAACGAACTATAAAAAGCAGTAATGTTAAAAGAGTAACACTATTATTTGGCAGACTATAGCAAAAAAAGTGTGTCTTGCGACACACTATAACAAAAAAAGTGTGTCTTGCGACACACTTTTAGACTACTTGTGGGGAAAAACAGGCAATCTTTGTCTTAAGCCAACTGAACGCCCATGAGTTGTTCGGCGGCACGCTCCAAGAATTTAGGAATAATGATAGACTCGGTAAGCGTAATTTTATCGGGGTCATCGAGGTGGGCTAACATTTGGTAATATTTTTCTTCGCCAAACGCCTCGATTACGATTTTTTTCTTCTCCTCTTTTTGGTAATGATGCAACATACCTATAGAGTCTGCTTCGGGGTGAAATTGCGTTCCAATGATTTCGTCAGAGAAGCGAATAGCCATAACAGCACGCTCCAAAGGCACTTCGGGGCGGATTTTTTCGTGAGCCAATATTTTCGCACCAAACTCATCAATATTTTTCCAATTGGGTTGAATGAGTTGATAATCACGCGAGTCCACCGCATAAAAAGGTTCAGGCAAGCCCGAAAAGCACGTTTCTGTAAAGCCGTCATCTGTGCGGTGCATAGGCATCACACCAAAAGACGTAGATTTGCGCTTGCTCACAATGCCCAATCCAAAATGATTAGAAACCATTTGGAAAGAATGGCAAATCAAAAAAACGAACTTCTTATTTTCAGAAGTGCGATTGTGTGCGAATATGTCGTGAATGAGTCGAAAATAATTTTTTTCCCATTCCGCATCAGAAGGCAAGGGGCTTCCAGGTCCGCCAGACGATATAAAGACATCATAGCTCAAATCAGGCAATTCATTTTTGAGGCGCACATCAAAGACTTCGTACTTGCCTTGAATACCCTCTTTGCTCAAGAAGTCTTGTATCAACTGACGAATGCAACGCATACCTTCGTTTGCATGACCTTCGTACATATCCAACACAGCGATTTTTAGCATAACTTCCAAATGTTTTACGGTAGTTTCAAAATAGAACAGAACAATGATTTGCTTATACGTGCTTTAGCCAAAGCACCCAAAAGTATAGCAAAGAATTGATTTACAAAGATATAACAATTTTTTAAAACAATCGTTCTTGTGCCACTTTTATATACCTATTTTCTTGCCCATGTAAGTATTTTCAAAGGTTTGCAGAAAAATAAAACCCCTCGCAAATTTTTTTCGCAAGGGGCAGGCAAGTTATTTTTTGAAAAGCCACCCCCAAGAAATGGCGGGCTATTTCTTGAAAAGCCATTCTAAGAACGTAGGAATAGCACGCTCCCACGTAGGCACATCATGCTTGCCTCCCTCCACCTCATAATACACAAAATCCGCATTGCGCTTGTAACCTTTCTTCTCCAATTCCTTCATCATGTCCACCACGTCATCAATCGCATCAATAATTCCATTGTTGTTGCGGTCTTCCGTTTCGTCCTCTGTGCCTACTTCGAACCAAAACTTCATACCTTTTTTGTGCGTGCCTTGCTTCACGAGGTTGTGCATGATGCGGTCATTGTCCTCGTCATAGCCACTTTCGTAGGCTTTTTGTCGCCACCAAAACGAAGGTGAGAACGCTCCCACCTTCGAAAAATGTTCGGGGTGATGCCACACAATGTCCATAGCCGACAACCCGCCCAAAGAAAAGCCCATGAAAAAATTGTGTTGTGCGTCATTCTTGATACCATAATGATACATCAAAAAAGGCAATAGTTCTTCCAAAACAAATTTGGTGTGTTCCTTGGCTTTGTTGCCCCTGTTTTTATAATCGGGTTGGTTGGCAGTGCCATATTCGTTGATACGGTTCTCGTTGCAATGAATACCCACGAGCAGGAAAGGCACAATTTTATGCTCTTTTTGCAAGCGCATCAAGGTTTCAGGCAAGGACATTTTCGAGAAATCTTGCCCGTCATTCGAGAGCAAAAGCGACAAATCGCGCAGGGGCTTGTTGTCCTTGTAAGGCTCCATGATAGTCAGTTGCACATTGCGCTCAAGAGCTTTGGAAGGGATAATAACCGTTTGGGTTTGCCACGAAGTAGCAACTTGTTGACCGAATAACCACATATTGGATAGGAGAAAAAAAGAAATAAACCACAAACCTTTGCGCAATGCTTGAACGCGGTTTATTGGCGAGATGGAATGTATTTTTTTGAACATTATTTGCTATTTACAAAATTAGGTTGTTATTTTGAATGTTCCCCTACCTCCAAAATCGGGGTTGAATTGGGAAAATATCGACAAACTTCTTAATTTTTTTTGAACCTTGCAAGAAAAGTACCATAAATTCTACTCGCCCTCCTTAGGGCGCGATATTCAAATGCTCGAATTCGGGCATTGGGGATATCCTATTTTGCTCTTTCCTACCTCGCGTGGGCGTTATTACCAAAACAAAGACTTTGGACTTACCAAAGCCGTAGAATGGTTTGTGAATAGCGGAAAAGTAAAACTGTATTGCATAGACAGCATCGATGGCGATAGCTGGTATGCAAGGCACTTGCACCCTGCTTTGAGGGTTTTGAACCATATTTGCTACGACAGAATGTTGAATGACGAGCTTATTCCGTACATTCGAAGCGCGTGCCATGTGGACAAAATCGCAGTGGGTGGGTGCAGTTTTGGCGGTTTCCAAGCGGCTAATTTCGCCTTCAAACACCCTGACAAGGTAGCCCACATGTTGAGCATGGGAGGCGCGTTTGACATCAAAACTTTTCTTGATGGTTATTATGACGACAATGTGTATTTTAACAATCCTGTGGACTTCATGCAAAACGAAGAAGGCTGGAAATATGGACACATGAAAATCGTACTCGGCACATCAGAACACGACTTTTGCAAAGGCGACAACCAATATATGTCGCACATCTTGCACAGCAAAGGCATCGGACATTGGCTCGACATTCGCCCCTTCGCCAATCACGATTGGCCTGTTTGGTGCGAAATGTTCCACGACTATGTGGCGCAGATGTAAAAAAAAAACCTTGCCTACAGTGCGTAGGCAAGGTTCGTTATGCCTTCTTAGGCAAGTTTCCCCATCTGCTTTCATAATGCGCCTTGTAAACCGCACCCA
>RDXI01000044.1 GCA_004292795.1 Bacteroidota bacterium
GGCAAGCCCACGCGGTAGGCAAGGTCATCAAGAAACGCCTCTTTTTGGGGCGTGTTTTGTAGGTAAGCCAAAATCGTCTTTTCGCTCTCGCTGAAGTCTGCCGAGTCGAAGGCAAGACTCGCCTGCTTCGGTGCTGAACTCGCCTCCGTATCCAAAAACCACTGCATCAAGTTCGTAACGTCACTTACTTTCGTAAAAAGATGTGCTTTTTGTTGTTGCACGAGTTTGTTACAACCCAAAGACGCTACGGCTCGAATGTGATTAGGCACTGCAAAGACTTCTTTTGCATATTCGTTGGCTATCTCGGCAGTAATCAAAGCCCCGCCTTTTTCTTTTGCCTCTACCACAATGACCGCATCAGCCAAGCCCGCAATGATGCGGTTTCGAGCAGGAAAGCGTCCCGAATCGGGTTTTGTGCCAAACGTATTTTCTGTGAGTACCCCTCCGTTGTTGGTCATTTCTTGCGCTACTTTGACGTGTTGCGAAGGATACACAATGTCAATGCCGTTTGCCATTACGCCCACTGTAGGCACTTGGTATTGTAGGCAAGCCCTGTGTGCCGCGATGTCTATGCCGTATGCCAACCCACTGACTACCAGCACATTGTAAGCCTTCAAACCTTGCACAATTTCTTCTGTAACGCTCTTTCCGTATTCGGTACTTTGGCGCGTGCCTATGATGGCTACAGTGCGGTGTGTGTTCAGGTCTGTGTTGCCTTTGTGATACAGCACAAGGGGCGCGTCATGCAGGCGAGCCAAGCGCGTAGGATAGTCAGGCGAGGCAAACGAAATGATTTGGACTTGATTTTTTTCTGCCAATTCCAATTCGCGTTCTGCCTTTTCGAGGAAGTTTTCTTGATTGATGATAAGTTTGGCGATATGCTCGCCTACGTGGGGAATACGCAACAACTTCGCTTCGGGGGTTTTGAAAACCATTTCCGCCGAGCCACAATAGCTAATCAAACTGCGTGCTGTAACGCTCCCTATGCCTTCTATAGCGTGTAGCGCAAGTAAATATTGGAGGTCTTTCATACTATATTATCACAAAGTATCAACAAATCAATCGCTCAACTGCTTCAAGAATTTTGCCTTCAGCGCGTTGGCTGTTTCTACAATTTTGGCAACAATCTTATAAGGCTTTTCGGAGTCAAAAGTAATGTCAGAGTCATTCTTGAACCAACGCACAGGGCTTTCTTTGTCCATATAAAACCGCGTCTTTTCATCTAAAGCAACCTTGTAATTTTGCAGGCTTTCGCTATGATACATACAATTTCCATCATTGTCGAACATATATTCCTTGTAGTTGCTCATGCCATTGCGTTCTGTTTTGATGATAACCGCCTTTAGGATAGGCAAGTTATTTTCTGCACGCGGGTTGAAGGTATAGAAATATTTTTCCCAATGCTGAAACTCCTCGTTGTTGATATGTGTAGCAAGGCGGTTTGCATTGATTTTCAACTCATTGAGCAAGTATTCACCCTTTTGGATTTGGGCATTGATGTAGTTCCGTTCCTTCTCCAATTCGTTCCATTTCTCCTCTTGGGCGCGTAGCACAGGCGCGAGGCATATCCACAATATCCCTCCACACAATAAAATTTTTATCTTTGACATATTAGGCGAGCTTTCTCGTCTTTGGAAACGACCACAAAGCAGGTTTATTTTGGTGCAAAGGTACATCTTTTCTATCAAACATGAAAAAGAACCCATATTTGCCCAAAAGTATGTTTTTGCCAAAAACTTTTGTTAGCTTTGTGATGTCCAAGCCCCATAACGCCCCAAGATATGAAGAAGAACCCGATAAACGATTATTACGCCCTCCTAAACTTACTCTCGCAAATCAACTCTCCTTTTGCCAAAGAAGAGCTTAACCACACACAAATAGACAACATTCAGTACAAAACAAGGCTCAAAAACTTATTACTTCAAGGTTCTACTATGAGCGAAGCACAATATGAAGCACACTTACAACTAAGGGAGGAGCTAAATTGCTTGATAAAAAAAGACTAAAGCTGTAACAAACCTTTCTAAGATGAAAGAGTACGCTACAGTTTTTCGCTTAATTTTGAGTACAAGCCTCAACAACACAAATAAACACCCTAAAAATTGCATATCTTTGACAAACCTTTCCCCATAACGATATGCAAATTTCCACTTTCCACGTCCACCGCCAAGAATTGCGCACTGCAGAATGGACTACCGAAACAATAGCGGACACCCTCCAGCCCGATGAAGTATTGCTTCGAATAGAGCAATTTTCTTTCACCTCAAACAATGTTTCGTACATCATCACAGGCGACAAATTGGGCTATTGGCGTTTCTTTCCTGCCCAAGCCGAAGGCTACGGCAAAGTTCCCGTGTGGGGTTTTGCTACCGTACAGGCTTCTGCGCATACTTCTGTAGCAGTAGGCGAGCGTTTTTATGGCTATTTCCCGATGGCTTCGCACTTAGTAGTGCAGGCAAGCCACGTGAAGCCACATGGTTTTGCAGATGTGATGCCCCATCGAGTAGCCTTGCCTGCTGTTTACAACGCTTACGTCAATGTAGGCAAGGACGAATTCTATAATCCTGACACAGAGGGCTTCCAAGCCGTTTTTCGCCCCTTGTTCACTACCTCTTTCTTGTTAGATGACTTTGTAGCCACGCAACATTTTTTCGATAGCGAGCAAATAGTTCTCACAGGCGCGTCCAGCAAAACCGCTTTTAGCTTAGCTTTCCTCCTACAAGAACGCAAGAAAAACGGAGGCAAGGACATACACATCATAGGGCTTACCTCCGAAACAAATAAGGCTTTCACTGAACAATTAGGCTGTTATGATACAGTCATAACCTATCACAACTTGCCTACTCTGCCCCAAACAAAAACCATAATTGTTGATTTTGCAGGCAATCAAAACCTACACTTTGACTTACAAACCTATTGGGGCGCAAATCTTGCCTACCATTGCCTCGTAGGGGCGGTACATTGGGACAAAACCAACGTGCAAAAAGCCTTGCCTACCAAAGCCTTCTTCTTTTTTGCACCCGAACACGCCCAAAAAGCTATGCAAACGTGGGGAAGGGACACCTTTCAACAAAAACTTATAAACGCATGGAGCGCATTCAGTGATGAATACGCCCCTAAGATACAATTAGAAACCATTGCACAGCAAACTCTTTTTGTAGAAAAATACCAAAATATCATAGAAGGAAAATATCCCGCCAATCAAGCCCTTTTATTTGCCTTTGCGTAATACATTTTTATTATACTTGCCTAACATTACAATTTTAAGGCTTTAAAATTTAAAATTTATACGCAACAATTTGTAACACAGACGGCTCGTCTGTGCGCTGTAAGCGAAAAAAATGTTTAGTTCACACATACATTGAGGGACTACTTCGCCTACGGCGCACAGACGAGCCGTCTGTGTTACATGATGTTAGACAAGTTTATTTTTTTTGAAACATACAAAACACAAAACGCTGTATGGTTTCAAAAGGAGTCGTATGTTCAGTAGGCAAGCACGTTATCTTATTGAAATCAGAAACAAACTTGCCTACCAACTCCTCCTCGCTGTATTGTGTAATCGTTAGCCCACTGCATTTAGCAGCACCATCTTTAGCAAAAGTACCTATCAATAGATAACCATTCGGATTGACTGCTTCCTTGATAGTCTGCACATAGCGTTCTATCTCCTCGCCTGCCGTTAGGAAGTGAAAAGTTGCCCTATCGTGCCAAAAATCGTATCGTTCAGTAGGCAAGAAAGTAACTATATCGCTTACAATCCACTTCACCGCGCTTGCCTTTTCCCCAAGTGCAGTCCGTTTTCTCTCGATAGCCTTTTCGGAAATGTCCAGAACCGTAATATTCGTATAACCTTCTTGCAATAGAAAGTCCACGAAGCGACTTTCTCCTCCTCCTACATCTATGATGTGCGCATCAGTAGGCAAGCTTGCCTGCTTGAAGAAATCAATCGAAGTTTGCGGAACATCTTGAAACCAACTTACCTGCTCGAAAGACTTGGTTTCATACACTTGTTCCCAATGTTGTTTACGATTTTCCATAATAAAAGTAACGTATATATTTTTTAAGCCTTGATTTGTATATTCACAAACCATAAAAAGGAAAGTAACGTATATTTTTTGTCAAACGACATACCCGCAAAGCGGGATAGCATACCAATTTTGTCAAACGACATACCTGCAAAGCGGGATAGCACACCAATTTTGTCAAACGACATACCCGCAAAGCGGGATAGCACACCAATTTTGTCAAACGACATACCCGCAAAGCGGGATAGCATATCAATTTTGTCAAACGATATACCCGCAAAGCGGGATAGCATACCAATTTTGTCAAACGACATACCTTTTTTGTCGGATAGCGTATGTTTTTTGTCAGATAGCAAATGTTTTTTGTCAGATAGCAAATGTTTTTTGTCAAATAGCAAATGTTTTTTGTCAAATAGCAGATGTTTTTTGTCAGATAGCGTATGTTTTTTGTCAGATAGCGTATGTTTTTTGTCGGATAACGTATGTTTTTTGTCGGATAGCAGATGTTTTTTGCCAGATAGTAAATGTTACTTTGCTATAAGCCTTTCACACGCATATTTTTTGGCAAATATCATAGCTTTTCGGCAATTATACTGTATCTTTTGTTACATAGCAAAAAAATAAGCGCACCTTTTCGGTGCGCTATCGTTTATGCAAGGTCATCTGGCGACTCTTGCGGAGGCATATCGTCTTCAGGTAATGGCTCGCCTGATACTTGTAGGAAGCGTTCCAAGACCTGCACGTCCATTTTCATATATTCGAAAATATTACTATCTTCATTAGTAGCTTTTCCGTCATCATCAACAGTAGGAACGCGCTTTACTAAGGTAACATAGCACAAATCCGAACCTTCAGAGCGATTAACTTTCAGCATACTGTAGCCCTCATAGCCATTAGGCTGAATTTGTTTCAAGCGATAAAAGCCATCATAGTTACCATTCTCCATGTCCGTTTTCAGGGGCATATATTCACTGTTGGGTATGAATTGGAAAGCGTAATTAAGCTCGTCCTCTTCTGTCCATTGATTAGTCGCTTCGTCATAAGGGCTTTTCGCTTTGCTTGATGACATCATCACAGACAAACCTACAATCACCCCAAACTCAATGAGCCACACCAAGCCCAACATAACACCGCTTACTTGTGCGCCACGAATAGACCACGCGCCTTCTTCGTTCACAAGTGCCATTATTTTGAAAACGCCTGCGGGATTAGCGGCAAGATTAAACGTTATGGTCAAGTCTGCAAAGCTCTCTTTGCCCAAAATAAGAGCCAACCACACCGCCCAATGAAAATACCAAGCGACTACAGCTATAAAAATGGCAATACCCATACCCACCATAGGGTTGCGTACCTTGCCTGCCCCAATCACCCATGTAGTAGCAAGACCACACAAGAAACCAAAGCCACCCGTTAGCAAAAAGCTAACATACACTATAGGGTTGTAGCGTATGCCATGTGCATACAGATACGCCACAACAGGCATTACCAAAAACGCCATCAACAAGGCATACACCCATGCCATGCTCCCGACCTTGCCTGAAGGTTGGTAATAAGCTGATGAATTCATACAGTAAGTTTTAAGTTAGAAAATTGAATAAGCAAAGGTAGCTTTTTTTTCAGAAACTGCCTACAAAACAGCATTTTTCGTTTATTTTTGCAAAATGCTTTTCAAAGAAATTCGCTACTTGCTTTACAAGGAACTCGTGCTGGAATGGCGAGAACGCTATGCCCTGAATGGCATTTTGCTTTATGTGGTCAGTACGGTTATGGTGTGTTATTTGAGTTTTAGTGTGAAACAGTCTGCCCTCAATCCGCCTACGTGGAACGCGCTTTTTTGGATTATTATGCTCTTTTCGGCTACCAATGCCGTAGCCAAGAGTTTTCAGCAGGAAAGGCGCGGGAGACTTTTGTATTACTACACGCTGGCAAGCCCCGAAGCCATTATTTTGTCTAAAATTATCTACAATACCTTGCTTTTGAGCCTTTTATCAGGCATCACGTTGGTAGTGTATAGCGTTTTGTTAGACAATCCTGTGCAGGATTTACGGCTGTTTTCGGTGGGTTTGTTGTTGGGCAGTGCGGGTTTGGCGGGTACGCTTACGCTTGTAGCGGGCATTGCCTCCAAAGTAGAGAACAACGCAACATTGATGGCGGTTTTGAGTTTTCCTATAGTATTGCCCTTGTTGCTCATGCTTATCAAACTTTCGCGCAACGCCCTTGATGGCTTAGACAACACAATAAGTTATGATGAAATAGGGGTTTTGTTCTCGTTAAATGTCATGGTTATAACCCTATCATATCTACTTTTTCCGTATCTTTGGAGAAGTTAAAAAAGAGTTGAAAGTTGAGAGTTGAAAGGTGAATTATTTTACCCTCCACCTTTCTACCCCTCTGCCCTTCCACCCTTTTCCCCTTCTACCTTTCCACCTTTCTACCTTTCTACCCTCCACCCTTCCACCTTTCTACCCTTCCACCTTTCTACCCTTCCACCTTTCTACCCTTCCACCTTTCTACCCATGAAAATAGATGAAGCCCTTTTAGCGCGGTATCTGCAACAAGATACTGACGAAACCGAGAACGAAGCTGTAGCGCAATGGAGGCAAGACTTGCCTACCAACGAACAGACGTTGCAAGACATAGAAAAAATTTGGGCGAAAACCGAAGCCCTGAAGCCTGACTTTCCTACCTTTGATGCAGACAAGGCGTGGGCAAAGATGGCTTTAGCTATAGAGTCAATAGACGAAAAACCAAAGGAGAAAGAAGCCAAAATAGTAGAACTCGCGCCCAAAACCAAAGTGCGTTCTTTGTGGGGTTCGAGTGGATTGCGGATAGCTATGAGTGTGGCGTTATTGGTGGCGGTAGGTTGGGTATTTTACAGCAATTTTTATGACAAAGGAGAGAAACAATATGCACAGATAACCAAAACCAAACAAGACATAGCCCAAATAACCTTAGACGATAAATCCACTATCGTTTTGGGACATAATGCCAAAATTACGTATCCCGAAAAATTTAGCAAAAAAAACCGTACTGTTCAGTTCGAAGGGCAAGCACATTTTTCTATCACGCCTGACGCTTCACGCCCTTTCATCATCAAAACATCAGAGGAGGCAGTCGTGAAGGTATTGGGAACGAGTTTTAGCGTAACATCTTACCCCAACTCAAAACAAGTGGAGGTAAGGGTAACTTCAGGCAAGGTAGAATTGAGCCATAGCGAGCAGAAAGTAGTCTTGCAGGTAGGCGAAACAGGCATTTATGCCAACAACAAAATATCGAAAAAAGCTACCCAACAAGCCGAAAAACAACAGAAGGAAAGCAAGTTTTCGCTGAACTTTGACAACACGCCTTTAGCCCAAGTCATCGACCAACTGAATGTGCGTTGTGGCGCGAAATTAGCACTCTCGCCTGCCCTGCAAAAATGCCCGCTTACCGTAAAGTTTGAAAGCCAAGACCTCGAAACAATGCTACAAATCATTGTCGAAACCTTAGAACTCACTACACAAGCAGGCGAGCAAGGCTATACGATTTTGAACGGCAAAGGTTGTTTGTAAATCTCGGTTGATAAAATACAAAAAAAGCAATCAAATAAGTTCACATTGGTTTTAACAATCCGTAAAAGTGCGTACAAATTTCTCGTGGTCGTAGCGGGTGATTATCCAAGTGCGGGTATTGTCGGCAAGCCTCGAACCCCATTCGCCTTTTTCCCTGAATAATTCCACCTCTGCCCACTCGCCTATGCTCCTATCAATGGCACAACAAGCCGCCAATGGGTCGTGCATTTTCTTGCCTTCTGCATTGCCTTGTAGGTAAGCGTTCATACCTTTGTAAATCATACGCATAGACAAGGAACGTTCTCGAAACTCGCCTACTATGGCGTGCATAGCCGAGTCGTAATGTACGCCATGACATACGTTTTTTGACACAAAATAGCGCGTGCCTATTTGGTCGGTAGCCAAGACTTTGAAGGCAGAAGGCACATCTCCGTTCAAGTTGAAGGTGGGGCAGGTAAGTTTGCCCTTAAATTTCTCTAACTGCCATGCTGTAGGCACTACGCCCTCGCCTGCAAACCCGCCCTGTGCTACCAAACAGCCCACGCGAAAAGTAGGCGAGTCTAAAGCCTTGCCTACATTCTTCAGGGGCGCGCCTGTGATGAGGATAGTATTTTCATCACAACACGCTATCAAAACCTCGCTTCCTTCGCTTGCCTGCTCGGAGGGTTCTATCTTGCCATATACTTTTTCGTGCCAAGTCGACACACAAGTTTTGGGGTGTTGCAAGTTGTACGCGCCAACGGGAATATCGCGCCCAAACAAGGCTGAAGTGCGCCTTACCAAACCGACCTGATAAGGCGAACCGGGCGTAATGGTAACGGCTTTGAGTCTTACCTGCTGATGCCCCAACAATAACAACAGAGTCAAGTAGTCATCGGGGTCTTGTGTTTCCATATCAAGCACTATGTCGAGCATATCGTAGGGCGTTAAAAATACTAAAGTATATAAAATTTGCACAACAACAAAAATGGTATTTAATTTGCCTATACTTGCTTACACGAACAGAGCCTTTGGGTAGGCAAGCCCCTCAACATTTTGCATTACTTTATCAATCCTTTCAATTCGCGCCATGAAAATAATGGAAGAAATAGCCACCGAATCGCCTCAAATCTTTTGGGAAACGCCTTCAGACGAAAATCTGAGCGTACCCATAACCCCTGAAGAAGCCAAGTTTTATGACGAGGCTTTTGCGAAATTTGGCAATATCTTGAGATGGAAAGAGGGCGAAACCTTGCGCAGTTGGTCAGAAAACCTGCTCGAACAGCTCGTGCCGTTTGTGGGAGGTATGCAAGGCACGTTGTATTATACAGAAACAGAACGCAAGGAATTGGTGTATGCGAGTGGCTATGCGGTGGATTTTGAGCAGAACATCAAAAAACGCTACCGCTTTGGCGAAGGATTGATGGGGCAAGTAGCCGAGAACAAAGATATTTTGGTGTTGCATGATGGTATGAATTTTATTTCTCTCACTTCTACGCAAAGAGTGAGGCTCAAATGTGTGATAATGCTCCCTTTGGTGTATAATACGCGCACTACAGGCATCATGGAACTCAATTTCCCACAACGCCCCACAGACAGACATTTGAAATTTTTGAAACTTATTTCGGAAAGTATCGCCTCGAACCTGAATGCGTTGGTAAAGGAGCAAGAATTAGAATTGAGTTTCAAAAAATTGCAGGCAAGCGAGGATAGATTGAAACGTTTGGCAGAGGTTACTTCGGAGGGAATTGTGATGATTGACAACCAATATAAAATTGTGGAATGGAATGGTGCATTTGAGAAAATATTTGGCTATGCAGGCAAGGAATTGAAAGGTTTGTATTTCTTAGACCTTTTCCAAACTGACGAGGACGAAAGACGCAACTTTTTGCAACAAATCAGGGGCGATATTCCTTTAGAGATGACAGGCATACGCGCCAATGGCTCTACGCTGGATTTGGAGGTGCAAGAGGGACACATAGACAGCACCAAACAACTCGCACTCAATATCGTGAGTGTGCGCGATATAAGCAGGCGCAAACAAGCCGAAGCCAAATTGCAACGCACTGAAGAACGCCTCGAGGCGGCAGAGGAAATCGTGGAATTAACGGAAATTATCCGTACTAAAAACAAACAACTCACGGCAAGCCTCAACTATGCCAAACGCATACAAGACGCGCTTTTGCCTGAGTCCGAATTTTTGAAAGATGTTTTGCCTCACTCGTTCATTTACTACAGACCGAAGGACGTAGTGAGTGGAGATTTTTATTGGTTCACACAAGAAGATAAATATATCTTGCTGGGTGCATTGGACTGCACAGGGCATGGCGTGCCGGGAGCTATCATGGCTATGGCGGGTACGGTTTTCTTGAAGCAAATCGTGAACCTACAAGGCATCACCTCGCCTGATGAAGTGCTAACTGAATTGCATTTCAACGTAAGCAAAGCCCTGAAACAACAGGAAACACGCAACCGTGATGGTATGGACGCTTCGCTGTGTCGTTTAGACTTTGAGAACAGAAGCATTACCTTCGCAGGGGCGAAAAATACGCTTGTGTATTTTGTAGATGGCGTTTTGCACGAAGTAGTGGGCGATAGTTTCCCCATTGGCGGGCATTGGAACAAGGCAGAAAGGACGCGCATTTTCAAGAAGAAACATATCCAACTCCCTGCCGAGCCTACTACGTGCTATTTGTTTACTGATGGCTACGAAGACCAATTTGGAGGCAAGGACGGGCGCAAGTTCATGAAAAAGAACTTCCGAAAATTGCTCTCCGACATTCAACACCTCGATATGCACGAGCAACGCCAAATCCTTGACCGCACTCTGAACGAATGGATGCTTCATGAACGCCAAACTGACGATATTTTGGTAGTGGGTTTTAGAATGTAGGCAAGTTCGCCATATTAGATATATTCGAAAAAAGACTGCCCGAAAAATTGGGCAGTCTTTTTTAGCTATTGCTATTCGTTCTTGCTCTTTTCTATGTAGTTGAGCAGGCTCTCGCCTCCGGGTATGCGTTCCACGATTTGTAAGAGTTCGCCCATGTCTGTGTCGTTGCGCAAGGTTTTGATGACTTCTTTCATCACAGGCAAGAGCATACTCACGTTGAACATGGTTTGGATAATGCCTCCTGTGGTATTTTGAATACCCATTCCTAAGCCTCCTCCATCAGATACTTGCACGCCATTTCCGCCTGCGCCTGTTCCGCCCATTCCATTGATATTCAAGAATTTGATGCTGTCTATCTTCTCGGCAGGGAGCATCAATTTTTCCATCAGTTGTGGCAATAGTGGTATGAGTTGATTGAGTGCTTGCATCATGATAGCGTTCTTGCCTATAGAGTTTTCAGCGTCCAACTTAGCAGACAATGTTTTTGCTTCTGCATTGCCTATTTCCAAGATGGCTTGTGCCTTTTTCAAAGCGGCTTCGAGTTCTTGTACTGCCGCTTCTCTTTGTGCAGTGGCTACAGTGATGAGTCGGTAGGCATCTTTGTCGGCTTCTACGTTAGTTTCGACTAAGTTCACTTTGGCATTCTTTTCTGCTTCTATGATTTCCTTTTGGGCTTGTTTGTTTGCCGCTTCGAGGTCGATACCTGCTGATTCTAAACGCGCCTTCGAAACGGTTATCAATTTGTAGGCTTCTGTATCTACGGCTACGTTGTTCTTGGCTACTTCTACAGAGGCTTCTTTTTGAGCATTGATAACATCGATTTCTTTCTCACGGTTGGCGATTTCTACAGCGCGGGTAGTGAGTGCTTGTTCTTCTGCTTTTATCTTGAGCGATTCTTGTTTGGCGGTTTCTTCGAGCATCACCAATTTTTCCTTAAGCTGTTCGGCAGTTTTGGTTTCGCGTTGTATTTTGGCAATTTCCGCTGCTTGGTTTTTCTCCTCTTCTGCCACAAGGATAGCCTTCTCTTTCTGAATTTCTATCACTTTGGTTTCTTGCTCTTTTTTCTCTTGCGCTATCTTGACCATACGCTCTTTTTCCACTACGGCTTGTTGCTCTATGGCAGTTTGTTCTTGGCGCGTTTTTTCGGATAAGGCATTTTCTTTTGATACACGCTCCTCAATTTCGCGTTGTTGGATAGCTTCCTTTTCCTTGATGTCCTGCTCTATTTGCAGTTGTTTTACTTTGGCTTCACGGTTTTGTTCGGCTATCGTAACCTCACGAGTACGGAGGCGTTTGTTGGCAGACTCGGCTTCTACCGAAGTACGCTGTGCGATTTCTTTGATACCTTTGGCATCAAGTACGTTGTTTTCGTCATGTTTGGTAAGAGGCAACTGCTCGAGGTAGTGAATAGCCACGTCATCAAGGCGATAGCCATTCAAGACCACATCTCCGCCTTGGCTATGCCCTAGAGCTACCAAGATTTCATCACGAAATTGATGGCGGTTTTGGTACAGTTGGTCGAAGGTAAGTTTCGCGCCTGCGGTTTTGAGCGCGTCAGCCAATTTTGCCTCGAACAATTCTTTGATAGTGGTAAGGGAAGAAGCTCTCGAACAGCCTATAGTCGTAGCCACGCGCCTGATGTCATCTTCCAAAGAATTGATTTTGACATAAAAATCAACTTCTACTTCGGCACGAATACCGTCAGCGCAGGAAAGACTATCCGAACCTCGCCTGCTGATTTTCACGATTTTTACGGTCAGGTCTATCGTTTCGTAACGGTGCAACAAAGGCACTACGATACAAGAACTGGTAGAGATTTGCGCTTTGCTGAGTCCAAGACCTGTTTTTACTAAAGCGGTGCCTGGCATTGCTTTTTTCAGAAAAGAGTTGAGCAGAACCATAACGAAGATTACAAAGCCGAGTACGACTGCTACTGAAATGAGGATTGCTTGCATTGTGAAAAGGGTATTTGAATATAAAATTTTTAAATTGTTTCGTATTTTTCGCACCAATACACATTCTTGTCCTCGTCGAAGTGCAAGAGCAGAACCATTTGCCCATATACAATCGCCTCGTCTGTGTCGTGGGTGCGCACTGCTACCTCAAGGCTATTGCCGTTTGCTTGTAGGCAAGCTTGCCCCGACTCGGCAGTAACCTTGCCTGAAGATACGCGGGCTACCTTGCCTACCAACGCGCTTGCCTGCTCTGCCACGCCATAATCGCGGAACAAAAAACTAAGGGGCTTGGCTACTTTGCGCACTACCCAATAACTTGCCAAAGAAGACGCGCCCAAGTTGGCAGTCCACACGATATTATATAGCGCGTTGGTAGGCAAGGCGGGCAAGAACCAACTATTCAAAGTGATGCCCAGCGAACCAACTATCAAAAAAAGCAACGTGAGCCATACTGTAATAGGCACTGCCCCAAAATCAAGAACATCGAACCAACCGCCATCTACATCTCCTGCATTACCCATATCTCCAATATCACCCCCAAAATCAGCGTTGTGTTGTGCCAAACTTTTGGTAAAACCCAAGAAGGAAATGAGCCACACTCCCACTGAAAGCAGGATTAGGAAGGAATAAAGCCAGTTTTGAGGCTTCTCAAGCGTATCTATAAGTTGATACATAAGGTGGTAAGTTTTTATCACATTTATTGGTAACAAATATAAGCCTTTTTAGGGATACTTCCAAATCATAGCCCTTTGCCACAATGAAAAGGGCTACATTTCTTTCTACAACGCTTTGGCGGGTAGGCAAGTTTTGGCATTATCGTGGCAAGACTACTCGTTTTTGTCGCGTTTTGTTAAGTTTGCGCGAAGCATCAAGCCACGCGCCCAACTCTTCAATGCTATGCACCAAAGGCGTTACTTTCAAGACTTGAGGGGCTTTTTCAGGGAAATATTGGGTGATAATTTCGGGAATGCCTTTGGCTTTGCAGTGTTCGGGTTTGATGATTTCGGGCTTTGCTTCTTCGCTGTTTTCGGCTTCGTGCATACGCACCAAAACGACCTTGCCTGCCAAGACCGAACCGTCTTTCAAGATGTTGGTATAAACACCCATAGCCAAAATACTCCGCAAAATTTGGAGAAATAGATATAAAAACTTAATTTTGAGGCTATTATTTTAACTATACCAATATGCGAAGTTTTATTTTATCCTTGGCTATGCTTTGTTTCAGCGCAAATGCTTATGCCCAACTTACCGTTATGAACGGCAATGAAGTTACCTTAGCCTCTGTCCTCAACCAACTTGTTGGGGCAGGCGTGCAAGTGGAAAACGTCAAATTCAAAGTGGGAAATGTAGATGTTAGCACTATGGCATCTGCAACAGCCTCCAGTGCCAAGCAAATGTATGGCTTATATACATTTCAGGGAACAGACCACCCGCTTACAAAAGGAATGATATTTTCTACAGGCAATGCAAAAGATGCTGTAGGTTCTTCGGGTTTGTTCAAAAGTACAAATAAAAATTTTGGAGGCGATGCCATGCTATCAGGGCAAACACTTGATGCAGTTTCTATCCAATTTGACTTGTATCCCACCGCGCCTGTTTTATATTTTAATTACGCCTTTGCTTCAGAGGAATATGATGAGTATGTTTGTACGCCCTTCAATGACCAATTCCGACTCCTCATCACGGGACCCAAGCCATCGGGTGGGGTATATAACAATATAAATATTGCCGTTGTACCGGGTACGCCTGCTGATCCAATAAGTGGTTCTTTAGGTCAAAATGTATCTATCAACTCAGTCAATGCAGGAGGACCTAGTTGCTCACCTCCCACTGTTTCTTCGAATGTGCAATATTTTGATGCTAATGGAAGTCCTCACATGACTTTCGACCAACGCACCAAAAATTTATATGCGAAAGTGCCTGTTATACCCTTGCAAAAATATACATTGTACTTTGTGGTGGCTGATGTGCAAGACAGGATTTTTGATACAGGAGTTTTCGTAGAAGCCATGAACACCAATATCCCCAGCATCGAGCTGATAGTTTCACAAAGTGCTTTTTTGCAGAATAACAGTGTTGTAGAAGGTATGGAAATTCAACCATTCAATATAAAACGCCCTTCTATTAGTGCGGGTACAGCCGAAACGTTTACGGTTGAAACGGTGGGTACGGCTACAGCAGGCGCGGATTATGAAATCTATGAAGGAACAACTTTGAAAACTTTGCCTTTCACGGTGGATTTTGGCGCAAATGAACTAACCAAAACTTACACGCTCAAAATAAAAACAGACGCGGAAAACGAAGCTGACGAAAATCTAAAATTTAATCTCAAAAGCACTACAGGCATTCTGCAAAGTAGCTATGAATTGTCTATCAAAAGTACAGCGTCTATTTTCCAAAATGTCAATACCAACTTAACGCGCTGTTCTACCTCGCAAGCAGTAGAGTTTGAAGCACCACAAGCAGATAGTTATGCGTGGGACGCGCCTGTGGGCAGTTACACTTGTTTGACAAGTGATTGTAGGAAAATCAGCATCACAAGTACCTCGCCTACCGTAACGCTTACTTGCAAGTTGGGTTTTGGTAATATTCCTGCTTCTGCAAGTAGCATTGCGCAAGTTATCACTGTTCAACTGCAAAGCATAGAAGTTACGCCCAATACCACGCTTTGCACCAACGGCAGTGTTGTACTGCAGGCAAGCGGGGCAACGTCTTATCAATGGTCGCCTGCTACAGGCTTGAGTTGTACGGATTGCGCTAACCCGATTGCCTCGCCTACCCAAACCACTACCTACACCGTAACAGGCACAAGTACGCAGTGTGGAAATTTACAAAAAACAGTTACGATAACTGTTACTGCACCCACAGAAACGCTTACTTTCAACAATTTGGCGAATACGTATTGTGTGAATGGTAGTGCAGTAACGCTTAGTGCCTCGCCTGCTGGCGGGACGTTTTGGGTAAATGGACAAAGTGCTACCACTTTCTCGCCTACTACGCTGGGCGTGGGTACGCATCAAATCGTGTATCGCAGGCAAGATGCGGGTAATGGCTGTTTGAATACGCTTACAAGAAACATAGAAATAGTAGCACAGGGCGCGGTGAATATTACTGCCTCGCCTACCAAACAGGCAATTATGCCCAATACGCAAGTGGCTACGTTCAGTGTAGTAGCTACAGGCAATACACCGCTTGCCTACCAATGGCAGGAGGACAAAGGCACAGGCTTTGCGAATATAGCGAATGGAGGTGTTTATAGTGGCGCGAATATGGCTACGCTTACGCTTACGAATGTACCTTTGACGTTCAATGGCTATAAATATCGTTGCACGGTTACGGATTGTGGCAATACTAAAAACAGTGAAAGTGCCGATTTGGTCGTGAGTCCGTTGAGTGTGGCTTCTTCGCAAGTACGCGATGGCGTTATCTTACACCCGAACCCTACAGCAGGCAAGGCGTGGATAGAAACAGCACAAGAAACGGTTACAGCTGTAGAAATTTTGACTCTTGAAGGAAAGGAATTTGCCAAAGTGCGATTTATGCAAACAGGCGCGTATAAATACGAACTTTCCTTGCCTAAAATGCCACGAGGCACTTACTTACTGAAGGTTTGGGTAGGCAAGCAATTTGTCTTAAAGCGTTTGGTGCGTGAATAAAAGGCTGGGCGCATTTCAATATTTTTTCTCCAACACTTCAACAAGGCGTGGGCTTTGTTGAAGTTTTTTTTTGGGTGTGTTACAACCTTTTCGTGCCTTTTGGTACTCATGTAAGAAAAAGCTATAGCCATAAAGGGCATAGCTGTTTTGTAAGAAAAGCAATGTATTATGAAAAAACTCTTTCTTCTTTGGCTCTTTTGCGGGATATACCAAACTGTAGTAGCGCAAAATCGCGTCACGATTAGCGGGTACGTTACCGAAAAGGGCAGTGCCGAGAACTTGCCACAAGTTACCATTTACGCGCCTTCGTTGCAACTTGGCACTACCACGAACAATTACGGCTTCTATAGCCTTACCTTGCCTGCCTCTGCAAGCGTGGAACTGCAATACACCTTCATAGGTTATAAAACAGTCAAAAAAACAATCGTGTTGGACAAAGACCAAACGATTTCAGTAGAACTCGAAACAGAGTCAAACGAACTAAATGAGGTGGTTTTGGAAGCACAAGAGGAGAAGGTAAGCGAAACGCCTCAAATGAGTGTGGTGTCCTTGCCTATCCAACAAATCAAAGAAATCCCTGCCTTGTTTGGCGAAAAGGACGTGTTGAAAGTTTTGCAACTAATGCCCGGGGTGAAGTCGGGAGGCGAGGGTACGAGTGGTTTGTATGTGCGTGGCGGAGGTCCCGACCAAAATTTGATAATCCTTGATGATGCTATAGTTTACAATGCTTCGCATTTGTTTGGCTTCTTTTCGCTTTTCAATGGCAACGCGCTCAAAAGCGTAGAACTGACAAAAGGAGGCTTTCCTGCTCGCTATGGCGGAAGGCTGTCGTCTGTGGTGGATATGACGATGAAAGACGGACACAAGGAGGAATTTCATGGAGAGGCAAGCATAGGCTTGATTTCTTCGAGTGCAACCATCGAAGGACCTATCAAAAAAGGCAAAAGTTCTTTTCTTGTTTCGGGAAGGCGTACTTATTTGGATTTGTTGGTAAAGCCTTTCTTGCCTAAAGACCAAAAAGCGGGCTATTATTTCTATGACCTGAACGCCAAAGTAAATTATGCCTTCAGCCCCAAAGACCGCGTGTATTTGAGTGGATATTTTGGGCAAGATAAGTTTTCGTTTTCGGATAAATCACAAGCAGATTATCAAACCAAAGTAGGCTTGTATTGGGGCAATGCTACCAGCACCTTGCGTTGGAATCACTTGTTCAATGATAAGATTTTCAGTAATTTGTCGCTCATTTACAGCCATTACAACTTTATCATCAATGCCTTAGAGCAAGATAGCGAAGATAAATTTGAGTTGAAATACATCTCGCGCATACGCGACTTTGGGGCAAAGTATGATGTAGATTTTGCCCCTTCGCCCAAACACAACCTCAAAATGGGAGCTTTGTTGCTCACACACCGCTTTACGCCAAGTGCTGTAGTATTGCGTGATGACTATTCAGGCACAAACCTGAACACACGCAGGGCGACTGATGTATTGGAAGGTGGCGTATATGTAGAAGATGTTTTTCGCCCTACCACGCGCCTAAGTGCCAATGTGGGCTTTCGTTTGAGCTATTTTGGCTACAAAACTACGCATTATGTGTATCCTGAACCCCGCGCCTCGCTTGCCTACCGCATCAGCGAAGGCTTGGCTGTCAAGGCTTCGTATGCAGTCATGAACCAATATTTGCATTTGCTCTCGAACACAGGGGCAGGCTTGCCTACCGACCTTTGGGTGCAGAGTACAGACCGCGTGAAGCCCCAACAGTCGCAACAAGTTGCCATAGGCATTGCCAAAGATTTTAC
>RDXI01000339.1 GCA_004292795.1 Bacteroidota bacterium
ACTAGGAAAAACCACATCATAAGTTTTCCCCAGCTCGCTTTGAGTGGTTGATTACCGCCATTCCAATCAATGCCTTGTTTTGATTCTGCAGTTGAAACGTGAGCCATGTGAGGTAAAAGATAGTTTTTTTGTTAATAAAAGTCTATAAAAATATTTGCCCGAAGGCAGGTCGTTATTCTATTTAATTATTCAATTCCCTGTTTGGTGTCCTCACCAAACAGTTTTTTGCGTACAAGGTGTTTGGTGAGGACACCAAACATTGTATTGCTGTATATCTTTAATTATTCAACAACAAGAACACAAACAAATACACCCAAAGCGCGTCAAGGAAGTGCCAATAAGTAGCGCACATTTCTATACGGGTAAGGTTTTTCGAATGAATCTTGCCTAAAAATGCGGATACAAATACTACTGCCAAAAACAACAAACCGCTTACCAAGTGAATGGCGTGCATACCTGTCAAGACATACAAAAATGAGCCTGAAGGGTTGGATTGTGTTCCTGCAAAAAATACCTTCGCCTCTACCAACTGCGCCCAAGCATACACTTGAGTATATAAAAACGCGCCTCCCAAGACTACAGTAAGGGAAACGGCTATGCGCAACATATCTTGTTTGTCGGCTTTTGCCATAAGGTACGACCAATGCATGGACGCGCTACTTAGCAAAATAAGCACTGTGCTGTACCAAAGAGCCGTAGGAAGCTCGAACATCAGCCAGTTTCCTTCGCCTTGTCGAACTATGTAGGCACTCGTAAAAGCGGCAAAAAGCATCACGATGCTCACTATCCCAATCCAGAGCGCGAACTTCTGTGGGTGCATAGCCAACATTTCTGGGGCAGTGTTTATAGGGGCAGTTTTACTTTTCATCGGGGCAAAGATAATAACTTTTTTAATCTTACAAGAAAATATATTAAAAAATTATTTGTGTGTAGCGCAAAGCCACTATATTTGCTCTCTATGAACAACGACCTAAAAAAGCGCGTCAATTTTGAGATTATCCGATATGCCAACTGTTGGGAAGATGCAGACATTTTGCTTGAGGGCTTGTCGCCCTTGCCCAATAGCCGTATTTTGTCGGTGGGTTCGGCAGGCGATAACAGTTTTTCGCTGTTGGCTACCAACCCCGCGCTTGTGGTGGCGGTGGATATCAATACAACACAATTATATCTCATAGGTTTAAAAAAAGCGTGTTTTTTGACGCTTTCCTACCAAGAAATGTTGGCTTTTTTGGGTTTCGCGCCTTGCGAGAACCGTTTGGCATATTTTGAGCGGGTGAAGATAGCTATAGAATCTAACAAAGCTCGGTACTACTGGGAAAACAACTTGCCTACCCTGCAAGAAGGCGTGATTTATCAAGGCAAGTTCGAAAAATATTTCCGCTTTTTCGCGCTGAAGATTTTGCCGTTCATTCATTCGCGCAAAACGACTGATGCCTTGCTTGCCTACAAAGACGCAGAGGCACAGGCTGTTTTTTATCGCAAAAAGTGGAATACGTGGCGGTGGCGTTGGTTTTTTAGTATTTTTTTTAGCAAGTACGTTATGGGTAGGTATGGGCGCGACCCTGAATTTTTGAAGTGGGTGCAAGTGCCTGTTTCTACCTACATTTACAACAAGGCTTCGGTGCATCTGCAATCGGTAAGGGCGCAAAGCAATTTTATTTTGCGCTTCAATCTTACGGGTTCGTTTGGCGATTTGTTGCCTCATTATTTGCAGGAAAGTAATTTTGAAACTATCCGCCAAAACATCGACAAACTCACGATACAAGAAGGCTATGCACAAGAAGCCATCACAAAGTTTGGGAAGTTTGATGCCATGAATTTGTCCAATATTTTTGAGTACATGGACAAAGATTTATTTGCCCGCACTGCCGAAGAATTGGCGAATGGCTTGAACGCAAACGGCAGGCTTGCCTACTGGAACTTGATGGTGCCTCGCCTCATGTCGGAAGTCTTGCCTACGCGCCTTGCCTATCAAAAGGAACTCTCGGAGGCTTTGACTCAAAAAGATAAGGGCTTTTTTTACAATCATTTTTTTGTGGATAGCCTTTTGTAAATTTTTACCTCTGCATTTTCAAACCATAATTCGTAAGCGGTAGGCAAGATGCAAGCGGGTATTTTTTGGGTGTTCGAAAGAATGGCTATCTCGAATTCGCGCTGTTGGGGTAGGCAAGTTGTTTGTATGTCCACAGGCAAGTCACGCAGGGTGTACTCGTAGCGGATATACATTTGGTAAGTGTCGTCATTCGAAAATATGGAAGTGGCTTTTTGGGCAACTATGCGTTTTGCCCACGCTTCGTAGGCAGGCGAGGCGGGCAAGAATTGCCAATACATAGCCAAACTCACACCTGCCAAAAGAGCAAACAAATATTGCAGAAAAGTTCGTAATGTACCTTCTTTGCACCAAGCTACTGCTAAGGCAAGTGTGATGACTTGATAGCTCCACACACGCACAGGAGGCAAGATTTGTTGGTAGAGCAACCACACTACAGGCACGAAAACCGCGCCCAATAACCAAAGTCGCATCTTGCCTACCGCACAAAACAGGCAAGTTATCCACAAACACAACACAATCCACGCGCCCCAAACAGGCAACTCGAAGCCCCAAAAACCCACTATTTCAGCCCAATATGCGCCATTCGAGAGGTCGCGCCAAAAAACGTCCTTGCCTACCTGTAGCCACGCATTGCCTACTAAGGCTTGCACGCCATTGAGCAAAATAATAGGCAAGTACAATATAATGACTATCAAAACTACTATGCTTTGACTTATAAACAAAAACTTCCATTCTTTTCGTTTTTGAGAAAAAAGCGCGACCAATAGCAAGGCACTGTAGGCATACACAAAAGTAGGCAAGGTATAAAATCCCGCGATGCTCGCCAAACTTGCTACAACAAGATAGACTTTTTCTTGAGTGCGTGTCCATTCGTACAAACCAATCCACAAAAGGGCGAAAAAAAGCATTTCCCACGCATAGCCACGCGCCAAATAGCCGTACATCTGCACAGGCGACTGCCACAGGAAAATAAGCACTACCCAACGGGCAACTTGCCTGCCCTGATGCTTGCCTACCCACACAAAAAGCAGGCAAGCCGTAAGCAATACGGACAACAACGAAGCCAAGCGCATCAACGGCAAACTGCCCAAAACCGCGCCTATTGCCGTAAAAAATACGTGATTATTGGGTCCAGGGTAGTAGGTAAGGCTGACCAAAAGCCCTTTTTTGACCAAAAAAACGTAGGTAAAAATTTCATCTATCCAATAGCCATACACAAAGACGCGCCAAACTATAGGCAAGCCTCCCACTGCCAACACAAGCCAAAACCAACGTTCTCGCCTAAAGGCTTGCCTACATTTCTGTAGCTTTTCTTGCAACTTGCCTACCAACAGGCTTGCCTGCCTTGCCACCCACGACACGCATAACGAACTCGCCAACACAACACACAACGCCCACAACAACGCCCAACGCACCTGCGCATACCGTGCAGGGGTGAGAATTTGCGTTGCCAACTGTTCGCGTTTGTCGGGT
>RDXI01000045.1 GCA_004292795.1 Bacteroidota bacterium
GGCAGATACGAGCATAAAGTTCGACACTTTTTTCTCCTTGCCTGCTATCTCGTCAATGCTCACGTAGCTTACCTTGCACTTGTACCAAGTGTCTGCATCTTCGTAGTGAAAAATGTCAGCAAAATTGCTTCGTTTGATGTCCAAGACCTGAAATTCTGTAGGAATAATGCCTTGCAACTCCTCATAGATGCGTGTTTCGGCTTCTGTGAACGAAACGGCATCAACCAAATAGGGTTCTGTTATTTTGCGGACATTGCCCTGTTCGTCTTCTTTGTGGTACTTAATAGTACAAAGAAACCAAGTTTTCATATTTTTTACAAATCAAGTTTTAATTTTTTGGCAAATATAATCACTTTTCGAATGATTTGCGCAAAGTTAGCATTTTTTTCTTGCCTGCTATGAATTTATGCCCAAACTCTTTTGTTTTTCTCTATAAACGCTCTCCAAAAACGTTTGCGACACATTTTTTTACCTTATTTTTGCCCCTACAATACAACAGGCTAAAGCCCATTGCTACAGACAAAAACTTTTTCCACCCCTCCCCCTTCTACCCTTCCACCCTTCCACCACTCCACCCTTCTACCCTTCTACCCCAATGAAAATCATAGAATGTCCGCGTGATGCCATGCAAGGCTGGGAAAACTTTATTCCCACCGAAACCAAAATACACTACCTCAACACCCTGCTTCGAGTAGGCTTTGATACCTTAGACTTTGGGAGCTTCGTGTCGCCCAAAGCCATTCCCCAAATGCGCGACACCGCCGAAGTGTTAGGCAAGTTAGACCTTTCCGCAACCAATACCAAGCTTTTGGCAATCGTAGCCAATAGGCAAGGCGCGGAACAAGCTGTGCAATTCCCTGAAATTCAATATCTTGGCTATCCGCTCTCCATTTCCGAAACCTTCCAACAAAAGAACACCCGCAAATCGGTAGGCGAGTCTTTAGTATTGGTAGGCGAGTTGCAAGACCTCTGCACACAGCACAACAAGACGTTGGTAACCTATATCTCGATGGCTTTCGGCAATCCATACAACGATACCTACAACCGCGAAGTCGTGGAGGAATTTACACAACAGTTGGTCGATTTGGGCATTGGCATTATTTCTTTGGCAGATACAGTAGGCGTGGCAGAGGAAAAAGACATCACTTTTTTGTTCGAAACCTTGATAGCGCGTTTTCCGCACATAGAATTTGGCGCGCACCTGCACGCAAGCCCCGACAAAGCCCACGCGAAACTCAAAGCCGCTTACGAAGCGGGTTGCAAGCGTTTTGATGGCGCGTTGCGTGGTTTTGGAGGTTGTCCAATGGCGACAGACCACCTCACAGGCAATATGCCAACCGAATTGATGACTGCCTTTTTTGCCAGCATAGGCATTGACTTAGGCTTGAATAATGACGTATTGCAAGATGCCTTGCAAGAAGTACACACCGTTTTTGTGTAATAATGCAATACCAACAAAAAAATCAACTTGCCTAAAAAAATTACGACAAGGACACAAGCAACATACACTTGTGTTCTTGTGGTAGAAATTTTATGTTGGTAACCAGTGAGTTTTATTGTATTATCAAAGGTAGGCAAGTTTTAGGGTGTGTTTTCCCAATCTTGCGTAGTGGGTTTTTGGTAAGTAATTTCGTTGTGTTGGTTTCGATATGCTTGCAAATATTCATAAACAGCTTTTCGAATACGGTGCATATCGCCCAAAGGCTCGTGTTCGGGCAAGCAATACCAAGGATTGAAGCCCATACTTTCGCCCAATTTGTTTCTTGCCTCCACATCAAAGGTTTGTTGGGGTATGTGAAGCGTGGCTACTTTGTGCCAAGCCTAGTCCCACAAGACCGTACTATCTTCTATGGGCATCGTGGCAGGATTGGTGCGAAATTGCATCATCAAATCAAAGCACGCCTCTTGTTGATGTAGGTCTGCCTGTAGTCTTTCACGCAAATAATTGTCGGTGGGTGTTTCGGGTTTGGTAGAGGTTGCGGGTTTTTGAGGCAAAAATCCATAGCGTACTTGGAATGTATCGCCCAATTTGAAGGTAGTATGCGCCCAATAAGGCATTTCCAACAAATTGTGGCAAGGATACCTTGTAAATATGGCTTTTATGGTAGCAAGTGGATATTTTGATATGAAGGAAAGTTTAGCCCAAATATTGCCCGTAATGGCTCGCAAAAAACGCTTGAGCATCAAAACATCTTTGGCTTGAAAGGTAGGAAAGCTGGCACACAAAAAGTCTTGCACAAAATCCGCTTCCATCACTTTGAGAGCCAAACCAACAAAATTTCTTTTCGCATCAGGCTTTACATTTTGATTGGTGCTTGAAAACTGAAGCCAACATTTGTATGACTTGCCTGCTTGAAAGATGCCTATTTGCCATGCTGGGGGTATATCAGGCGAGATGGTAAGCGTAGCCTTCAACAGACCATGCGATTTGGGGTGAAAAAAACGCCTCATGAGGTTGTGGCTATAGTGCTTCTGCACATAGCCCGACAACATAGCGATAATTTCGTCTTGGTCTTTTTGGAGTGAGTCCATTTGGATAAAAGATTATTTTTTTACTATAGTAACTTCATGATGTTCATATAGCAAAGATAAGCGAGGCACAACTGCCAAATTATCATTTTCTAAGGTAATATCATACTCTTTGTAAAACATAGCCAAAAATAAACAAATCTCTTGAAATGCCAAATTTGCACCCAAACAAGCTCTTTTTCCACTTCCATAAGGCAAAAATTGCGCCTTTGTTTGTTCAGGGGAAAGTCTATCAAAGCGTTCTGGTTCGAAGGTAGCAGGATTTTCCCAAACTGTGGGATTGTAATTCATAGCATAGAAATTCAACAAAACTTCTGTATTAGCAGGTACTGTGTATTCTCTAATTTGCACATCTTCTGTTGTTTTACGAAAAATCATCCAAGCGGGAGGCATCAAACGATATGTTTCATGGATTACATTGTGCAGTAGCTTCAGGGTAGGCAGGTCTGTTATACTTCGAAAATTATTTTGTATTTCTGCCTTTACTCTTTCCTTGTAGATTAGGTTTTTGTGGAGTAAAACCATCACAGAGTCTAAAGCAGCTGCTACTGAGCCTGTACCCAACATCAACAAGCCCGCTAATTGGTCTTGTAAATATTGTATTTCGATGTTGTTTTGTTGATAATTGACCACCATAGGGTTATCTGCATTGGCTACAAGTTCTGCTATCAAGGCGCGATATTTTCTTGACACATCTATGAAATTTTCTTTGTCTTCTCGGCTTCTTGCCTCCCTTGAATAAGGATTGCGCGATTTTGCCAATAGTTTCTCAATAAATTCTTCATAAATGTAATTG
Source organism: Bacteroidota bacterium (assembly GCA_004292795.1). Lineage (GTDB taxonomy): Bacteria > Bacteroidota > Bacteroidia > Cytophagales > Microscillaceae > RDXI01. The sequence continues at coordinate 3,326 of RDXI01000045.1, forward strand.
ACTAACTCCTCATGCACAGGATTCTCGTGTTTGAGGTATTTCAGCATGGTGTGCGCCATGAGTTGTTTGAGCTTGCCTACCAAATTGATATGTTCCTCGCCTGCCCACTGTTGTATGATTTGGGCATAATCAGCTTCGAGAACAGTCAAAAATTGGGCTACTTCTTTTTGTGTGAAGGCTTGTCGTGTAGCCTTGTTGTGCATTTTCCAAATAGCCCCATCAGAGGTTGCGGAGGAATTTTTGCCTAACAAAGCTGTAAAAATCCTATTCGAGTCGCCTAACCCATACCTTTTATCATCTTTCGATATTTCATGAATAAGTTCAGGGTGGCAGACAATCAACGTTTTTTTGATACCTACTTGCGCATAGAATATATCGCCATGTTGGTGCATACCCTCCAAGAAGTAGGCAAGAGGTGTTTCGGCAAAAGTGATGCCTTGCCTACTCAATGCTTCTTTGTCAAGAAAAGGAATTTCTTTGATGCTCATAATCGTTGGGTTGTTCAATCTTTGGTAACTGTGGCTTGGCGCGGTTCGTACATGAGTGAGAGGCGCGGAACGATACTAAGTTCGCTATTATCTAACGACAAATCATAGTCTTTATAAAATTGCGCCAAGAAAATGCACATTTCTTGAAAAGCAAGGATTGTGATTCATAGCAAAGAAATTCAGCAAAATTTCTGTATCTTTTGGGATAAAATACTCGCCTGCCAGCACCGCATCTTGCAATGTTTTGCGGAAAATCATCCATGCAGAAGGCAAGACGCGCAATGACTCATTGATAGCATTGTGCAATAACTTCAACTTAGGTAAGTCCGCAATGCTTTTGTAATGCTCCTTTATTTCAGCTCGCATACGCTGTCTGTAAGCATCATGTTTGCTCAACAACACCATCATAGTATCCAATGCCGCCACAACCGAACCATAGCCCAACATCAACAAACTTGCTAATTGGTCTTGCAAATACTTAGGCTCTACATGGTTTTTTTGATAACTTTTCACTACGCCATTTCTGTTTTCTTCTATGATTTCATGTATCAAAGACCTGTATTTTTGAGAGCCTACAATAAAGTTTCTTTTTTCGTCACTACTTCGCACCTCGCGGGAGTAAGGATTGCGCGACTTGAGCAATAATTTTTCTATAAATTCATCATAAATATAAACTATCAATTCCTCATGTGCTGGATTTTCGTGCTTCATGTAGGTAAGGATAGACTTGGCTACTGCTTTTTTGATGTTTTCGGACAAGTCGAAAGACTGTTCAGCGTGCCATGTTTCAAAAATGCGTGCATACTCGCCTTCTATGGTTTCCAAAAAAGGGTTTACTTCTTTGAGCGCGAAGGCAGGACGCGAAGCCTTGTTATGCAATTTCCACATATCGCCCTCTGCAGTAGCTATAGAATTATGCCCCAACAAATTAGCAAAAACCTTGTTAGATGCACCAATGTCATAATATTGGTCGTTTTTCAAGATTTCTTGTGCCAATGCAGGGTGGCAAATGATAACCGTTTTTTTGATGCCAATCACTGGATAGAATTGCTTATAGTTAAAATTACAAAAAATAAATTGTAAAAAGTTTGTAAAAAACTAATACAGTAACTATATTTTTATTTTAAAATCACAGTTTAATTCCCAATAACAAAATATCATCTCTTTGTTCTGTTTCAGTCATATAATTTTCAATTTCTTTTTGAAAGAGATTTTTTTGTTCGCTTAAAGGGTTATTGCATATTTTTTGTATATATTCTATAAGTTTTTTTTCTGAATATTTTTTTCTATAAACATTATTTTGGTCTGCATAACCATCTGATGTAAAATACAACAAAGTATCATTGGGCAAAATAATTTTTCTCTCTTCGAAAAACACGTTTTTCTTATCAAAACCTCCAATACTTTGTCTATTAGCTTCTACTTTTGTTAATTCTGATTGTGGAGTGATATAATACAAGGGACGCTTTGCACCCGAAAATGTTATACACCAATCCGAATTTTGAGATTCAATAATAACTAAAGAGGCATCCATTCCGTAGTTATTGTTATTTTCTGTTTGTTGTAACGATTTTCTAATTTCTTCGTGTAATTTTTGTAGCATATCCGAAGCACTATCCGTTTCATTCAATTCTGCTATTTTGTTTAAGATTGAATAGCTTATCATGGTCATGAAAGCTCCTGATATACCATGTCCTGTGCAATCTGACAATAACAATATTCTTTTACCATCTACTTCATGCACCCAGTAAAAGTCGCCAGAAACTGTGTCTTTTGGCATAAAAATAACAAAGTGTTCTTTAAATAAAGAGTTCATTCTTTGATATGTAGGCAAGATAGCAGTTTGTATAATTAGAGCAGTTGAAATACTTTTACTAATCTTATCTTTATAAAATTCTAAGACATTGTTTTTTTCATAGAGCAAATTATGTTGTTCTATAATCTTTTGTTCATTTTTTTGAAGTTCCTCATTTGCCTCTTGAAGTTGTTGAGTTCGTTTATTTACTTTTTCTTCAAGGGTTTCCTTGGCTTCTGTTTCTACTTCGAGGGCGCGTTTGATAGCATTTTCTTTTTCTTTTCTGTACACATTGTAACGACTGCTAAGAGCCAAAGACAACAACATCACTTCCATTGCTGAGCCTACTTCAGTGCCATGATGTGTAACTACGTTCCATGGAAGGATAGCTTGGTCTGCCCACATTCTACAAATACCACCTACCAAATAACCAACCCAAGCCAATATATAATACCCTGCGTATCGGTTCTTTTTGCGCCAAGAAATAAACCCGCTTATCAACAATACTATTACTAAAATAGATAGAATGTTGTATAAGACATGCATTATCCACACAACAGGCAAGAACAAAAGTCCCACTATACACAAAGCTCCTAAAATTGCGATTATGCTCAAAGCAATATCTAACCATTTGGAATAAATCCGAATATTTAGGAAACTTTTTGCAAACAATGAGGCAAAAGTTGCTAAAATGGCAGAGCCTAATTCTATCGTATAGCGTCCAAAAACGGGATTTTCAGGTAGTATGAATTGAAAAAAATGCAAAAATAGTGATTACATAGTACAAATAATTTATATCTCGTAAGCCTATCCAAAGCAATGCATTGTAAACCAAAAGACCTAAAAAAATGCCTATATAAATGCCATAATAAATATCGAGGTAGGTTTTGTTTTTGATAAAAGTATGTGTGCGCACCAAGCTTACAGGAAAAGTACAAGCGCGGTCTGTCTTTATTCGTAGGTAGAAAGTTTGCGGTGTTTTGGTAACATCTACAGGAAAGGCAAAAAAGTTGTGAAATATAGGTCGAGTACCATGTCGCAAAGTGAAACCATGTTTTTGTTTTATCCAATCCCCTTCCAAGTTTTGAGTGTATAAATCAATGTAAGAATGTTGCGCAAAGTCTATAGTCAGCAACCAATCTTTGAAAGAACTTGTGTTCTCTACGGTTATTTTGAGCCAAAAACTCGAATTACTCAAACCAAAGGAGTACAAAGGTATCCGCATAGGCTGAAAAGTAGCCTTGCCTATGTGCGCTATAGTGAGTGTATCTTGCTTGTCTTCATAAAAGTCCATGTGCGAGCTTACCCAAACTTCGCTATCGCGCTCTGTGAGATACACTTGCGCCCAAGCGAATGTAGGTAAGAAAACAAGCATGAGAAAGATAAATCGCATACAGTAAATAAAGAAGAACTCAGAAAATTATAGCAAATATACACCCATTTGTTATACAGGCTTAGTTTTTTTGAAATAAAAACGCATTACTCCATAAATTTTTTCATCATTTGCGGGGTAACTTGTGCGAAAGGTACAATTTCCTTGCCTTGATGTTCGGTTTGGAAGGCTTTGGCGGAGGTTTGGTCTGCTAATGGCACGAAGTCCGCGCCCATAGGTCCCAGTATTTGGCTACCTGCCACAAAAAAGGCAGATTGCGCTTCTATGAATTGTAGTTTGTAATAATCTTTTACCCACACTTTTTTTGCCTCGCCTGCCTTCAGCTTATGGTAGCGCGAAAACATACATCGAGGCGAACAAAACCAATAGGTTTTATCAGAAAGCTCTATCTTGGCGTGCCATTGCGGATAGTCTTGCGAGGGCATACCGCAATGTTTGCAATCATAATCCTGTGTATGCGCTTCTGCCTTGCCTACCGTTTGCGCTTCATTTTTTTTGTTTTCGGTGGGTTGGCAAGCTCCTAACAGCAGTAGGCAAGTTAAAATGAAAATGTGGGGCATAAGTTCGATGTTGGTTGTTCGATGTTAGATGTTAGATGTTGGTTTGTGGTTGTTTTCACTACGCCCCTGTGCAAAGAGTCGGTTTTCATCAATGCACCGATAGAACCCTTGCCTGCCTTGATGTCTGCCAAAATGCCATTCAAATTGGTCATGGAGTCTTTGGCTTTGTTGATGGTTTCTTGCAGTTCGAGCTTGGCTACTTTGCTTAGGATAGTGTCGAGTTTGGAGGTAAGCGGTTGAAAGCCTTGCAAAAGTTTGTTGAGGTTTTGGGTAGCAAGGTTAGCATTTTGGAGCATTTGGTCGATAGCTCCTTTTTGTAGGGTATTGGTGAGCGAACCGCTCATTTCTTTGAGGTTGTGGGTAATAGTTTTTAGGTCGCCTTGCATACCGTTCAATCCTTGCACGAGTTTGTTGATATTGCCTAAAAGGGTGTCGACTTTGTGGATTATCGGGTCTGCTTTTTGGGTAAGTTCTGCGACCATACCACTTTTAATCTTGCCTACTATAGTGCCGCCCACATCAAGCAAAGGTTTTTCTTTCGATACTTTCAGGTCTATCATCTTGCCTCCCAAAAGCCCGTTGTCGCTCAACTCGCCTACTGTGCCTTTGCCAAGTTCTATGTCGCTACGGATTTGTAGCTCTACCTTCATGCGGTTGTTTTCTTTTTGCAAAACTTCTATGTTGTTTACCCTGCCCACTTGTAAGCCGTTGAGCATCACGGAGTTAGAAATGGTAAGCCCGTTTACATTATCAAAATAGATATAATATACCTTGATTTGGGACATGAAGTCCGAGCCTTTCAGAAAGTTGAAGCCTGTGTAAAACCCCACTGCGGAGATGATAGAAAGAAGTCCGATTTTTATTTGTTTTGACATAGCGCAAAGTTAGTACGGGTTTTTGAAAATAAAAATTTTTTGCTACTTTGATGCAATCTTTCTACACCAAACATTTGATAAATCAAATGGGACAAGATATTAGAACAGTAGCGTATTCCAACGGCTAAGTTGGTCGAAAAAGTCCCAGAGAGCCTGTGGACGCATAGCAAACATAAATAATAAGCCATACAACGCCCCGAAAAAGTGGGCATCATGTCCTATGTTGTCGTTGCTATTTTGCGACATATAATATGAGTAAAACAAATACAAACCACCAAAAATAAACGCGGGCATAGGCACGAAGAATATGCGCAAATTTCCGAGAGGCATCAACAAGATGATAGCAAAAACAACTGCCGAAACCGCTCCCGAAGCTCCCAAAGCGCGATAGCCTACATTGTCTTGGTGTTTTTGATAGGAAACTATAGACGAAACAGCAATAGCAGAGAGGTAAAACAGCAAATAGACCAAAGAACCTAAGTGCTTATGCTCCAAAATAACCTGAAACATGAGTTCTGCCAAGCGTCCAAAGGAATACAGCGTAAACATATTGAAAGCCAAGTGCATATACCCGCTATGCAAAAAACCGCCTGTAATGAAGCGATAGCCCTCATTGCGCCTCTTGATTTGGTAGGGATAGAACAAATAACGCTCCTTTAGGTAATGGTCGTTTTCGGCAAGATAGCTCACAATGCACGTTACTATGATGATGAGCGCGTTCATAGTAATCTCAAGCCCGCCGAGTTGAATAAGTAGCAACATATTTGCAAAAATACAGCTTTTTTGCATAAAAAGCTTTAGCTATTACATAAAGTATAACTTTTTGCAAAAAAAGCGGTTCACTTTGCGAAACGATAGCTTTCTTTTCATAACCTAAAACTATACACTGAAAAATATGGTTTTTAGGTATATACTTTGAACCCAAAAAATCGTTATTTTTGCACCTTATGAAAATTCTTAGCCTGAAAACCCTTTCTTTGATAGCTTGCGCCCTCGTGTTGGTGGCGTGGGAAGTTACAGCCGAAATACAGCGTTGGCACTATCCGCCCTTAGAAAATATTTGGAAGACCTTGATGGACATCAAGTGGAAAAAGACCTACAGCTCGGAGCTACAGGCAGAAGTAGAGTTTCCCATTTTCTCGCCTGCTGTGAAGGCATTGGCAGGCAAGACTATAGTTGTGAGTGGCTACGTTTTGCCCTCTGACTTGTACGAAGGCGATTTTGCGGTACTTTCTGCCTATCCTATGGCGCAATGTTTCTTTTGTGGTGGCGCGGGTCCAGAGTCCGTTATGGAAGTGTATGTGCGCAACGGCAGACGAAGTTTTGCCACAGAGCGCGTTACATTCAAAGGCAGACTCGAACTCAACGCAGACGACCCCAGCCATTTGATATACCAACTCAAAGATGCAGTAGTGTATTTTTCAGAAGACTAACCTATATTTTTCAACACAAAATAGACTCGCCTACTGTGGTTTGTGTCCCCACAAACCACAACTAAGGCAAGAAATGAAGCATTTTATTTCACAGCTCGAAAAACCGTATTCAGCAATTTTCGGCGAAAGTGCGCCCCTATCATACCGCCTGTATTGTCCACTGTAGGAAAGATGCGATTTGACAAAAACACTATCACGATTTCCGTTTCGGGGTCTGCCCACACCACGCACCCCGTAAAGCCCGAATGTCCGAAAGAACGCTGTGAACTCAAATCAGGGATATAATTCAAGCGTTTGGTGCTGTCGGGTTTGTCCCAACCCAATCCTCGCCTATTGGTAGGAAATTGTTGTGTTGTAAAAAGCTCTACCGTTTCGGGTTGCAGGAATTGCTTTCTGCCATAACGCCCTTTTTGGATTTGCATTTGCATAATGACAGCAAGGTCATAAGCAGTCGAGAAAAGCCCCGCGTGTCCTGCCACTCCTCCCGCCATAGCCGCGCCTTGGTCGTGTACGAAGCCATGTATGAGTTGATGACGAAAATAGGTGTCGCGTTCTGTAGGGGCTATTTGCGAGAGCGGAAAACGCTTGGTAGGGTTGAAAAGCGTATTATTCAAACCCAATGGCAAATACACATTGCGCTCTACCCACTTATCTATAGACTCGCCTGTTATTTTTTCTACAATCTGGCGCAAAACATAAAAACCTACATCACTGTATTCGTACTTGCCTTTTTCGGTCAGGGGTGGCTCCAAACTCCAATCCCACAACAAATCCCGCAAAACCTTGTTGCCAAACATACCTTGCGCCACAGGCAAGGGGTGCGTTTCGCTTGCAACGGTTTGGTAGTAGTGCGGTTTGGGTAGGCAAGTTTCGGAAATGGTGCGGTCATAATGGCGAATGTACGGAATGAGTCCCGCCTGATGCGTCAGCACGTCCCGCAAAACCATTTTGCCTTGAGGCGTACCCGAAAGGGCAGGCAAGTATTCTTGAATGGTTGTATTCAGGTCGAGCTTGCCTGCTTCATAGAGGCACATCACGGCTTGAAGCGTAGAAGCTACCTTCGTGATAGAAGCCACATCATAAATAGTTTCAGCCGTAACAGGCTTTTTCTTGTCATAATCCAGCGTGCCGTAGCCTTTGTTTATCAACACCGCGCCTTTGCGCACCACAACCAACTGCCCACCGGGCATAAAACGCTGTTGGATAGCATTTTCAATCATAGCATCAAGCCTTTTGAGCGTGTCGCTGTGCATACCCACTTCTTCAGGCACGCCAAAACGTAGGCGAGCTGTAGGCAAGATGGTTTCGCCTGTTTCGCGTGGGAACAGATAATTAGGCGTTACGGGCAGTTTGCCGTTTGCGGTGATAGCTCCCATGAGTAACTGCGCCACTAATTTTTGTGTAACCCAATTATCCTCATACGTACACACCACTGTAGGCAAGTCGTCAATGCAATGCAAGCTATAGGGCGTGCCTGTATTCACCACTACCAAAGGCGCGTGAATAGCTACTCGGCGCAAAAACTCTTGTGCTTTCGAGCTGATGCCAAACAAATCCTGTTTCTTTTTTGTGATTTCGTGCAGACTCACAACTACAACCTTATGCGCAGGCACAAAGGGCATAATTTTGTCAAAATCGGCTTGGTAGCTCGCCTGAATGTGCGTACAGCGTGCATAACTATCCAATGTTTTTTGGAAAATGGTTTTATCCGTTGCGCCCAACGAAATAGTCAAAATGGAGTCTGTTCGAACTATAGGGAGCGTTTTTTGCTGATTGCGCACAATGGTTAAAGCCTCTTTGTAGAGTTGTTGTTGCAGGGCGTAAGTCTTCGAAAGGTGCAAATCTGCTGTAAGATTTTTAAGGCTTACAGGCTTGTATTTCGCCAAACCCAACGTATATTTTGCCTCCAAAATACGTTTCACACGCTTATTCAAATCAAGTATAAGATTGGGCGTTTTTTCCACATATTGCGTAATGTAGTCAATGCACGCAGGCACATTGTAGGGCAGGAGCAAAACATCATTGCCTGCTTTGTAGGCTTCGAGAGCCACATCAGTAGGCGGGGCAGAAAGCGCAACACCTTTCATTTCCAGCGCGTCTGTGAACACAAGCCCCTGAAACCCAAGTGAGTCGCGCAACCAACCTTTGATAATTTTTTCGGACAAAGTGGTAATTTTATCATCAAGCGAAGGAATTTTCAAATGCGCCACCATAACACCCGTAACGCCCTTTTGAATAAGTTGGGCGAAGGGATACATTTCGAGACTTCTCATGCGCGTTTCGTTGTGCGCTATCACAGGCAAGGTATAATGCGAGTCTAAATTCGTGTCGCCATGCCCTGGGAAATGTTTGGCGGTAGTTATCAGCCCTCCTGCTTGCATACCTTGCATATAGGCAGTGGCTTTCTTGGCTACATTGTGCATATTTTCGCCAAAAGAGCGGTCGCCAATCACAGGATTATCCGCGTTGTTGTTCACATCTACCACAGGCGCGAAATTGATATGCGTGCCTATGCGCAAGCATTGCCTTGCCACTTCCACGCCCATTCGATACAGCAGGCTATCGTTCTGAATAGCTCCCAATGCCATTTGACGCGGAAAAAGAACCGTACTATCCAAACGCATTTTTAGCCCCCATTCGCCATCTATCGACACCCAGAGCGGAATTTTCGCCGCTTTTTGGTAGCGGTTTGTGAGTTCGGCTTGTTTGGTAGGCGAGCCTTGAAAAAAGCAAAGTCCACCTACTTTGTGCGTCCTTACCAAGTCCTCTACTTCTTTGCAGTGTTTCTCGTCAAGGTTCGAATGAGCGCGTATCATCATCATTTGCGCCACTTTCTCCTTCGTCGAGAGGCGTTGCAAGATGCTGTCTGCCCATTTTTCGGCTTGTATATTTTTGGGAAATACGTGTGCTAACTTTTTGGCTTTAGAAGTATGAAAATTAGCTTGTTTGGGCTTTGGTTGGTCGGGTATATGCCAAAAAGCAAGCGTTAGAAGGCTAATAAGACGAAAATAAAAAAACATGATAGCTGAAAAGACGATGGTTGAAAGATAACACAAGTCTGTGTTTACTATAGAACGAAAAGCAAATATAATGCTTTTTTGTAAGAAAAAGCTATGTGTTTTTAGATAACTATAGCTTTTTTGTAAGAAAAGCTATGTGTCTTTGCATAACTATAGCTTTTTTGCCAAAAAAGCTATAAGGCTTCGAAAAAGAAAAGGGTAGTGTGCTACAACTACCCTCGCAAATTTAGTCTTCCAAAGCCCAAGCGCGTGCTTGCTCAATGTCATTGAAATACTTAGACTCTACCACGTCTGCAGTGCGTCCTCCTTCTACAGCTTGCTCCAGCGTAACTTGCGCAAACAAATCAGGCGAAACAACAAAAGAAAATTTTTTGCTTCCGCTTGCTACCAAATGCGGGTAAAAATTTTGCGCTACCCATTCTTGCATATCTATGTCCACAATGAAGGCAAACAGTTGTGTATCTACAAGGTGTTTGGCAATTTGGTATTTTTCCGAAAACTTTACTATTGCCAAAAGTTCGATTTTATACTCTGTACTAAGCATTTCGGCAGTTGTTTCGCGCCAGATGTATAAGATAAGACTTTTTTCTGCCTCATAGTGCATATCGAGAAATTTACTGCTATAAATGTGTTCGCTCATAATGATACAATGATAACAATGCTGAAAAGATGGTTGATGAAAAGCAAAATTATACTTTTTTTGTTAATTTTATCAAAAAATAGCCCCTCGCCTAAAAAAAACTTGCCTACACACGCAGGCAAGTCTTCCCACTTGGTCTTATAGTCCCGCTATCCCGCTTGCACGCGAATAAGCGTGCCAAATCTATTGCGCTATGTTGTGTATTTTGAGCAAAAAAGCGTATCTTTGCGTATGCAAAAATATTCTCTTGGCATCCAAGACTTTAGCGTATTGCGCGAAAATGGGTGCGTATATGTCGATAAAACTGAACTCATTTACCAACTTATTCAAGGTAAGTGCTATTTCCTTTCGCACCCGCGCAGGTTTGGCAAATCGTTGTTGTTGAGTACCCTGAAGTATCTTTTTGAGGGTAGGCAAGAACTTTTCGAGGGTTTGTGGATACAGGATAAGATAGATTGGGCGGAGATGCAACACCCCATTTTGCACTTTAGTTTTATTGAGTCAGGCTTTCATTCTATAGGCTTTGAAAAATATTTGCATATCAAACTTGATGAGCAAGCTAAGTCGCATCAAGTAACCTTGCAAAACACAGATATTTCGAATAAAATGCGCGAACTTGTCCTTGCCTTGCACCAAAAACATGGCAAAAGCGTAGTCTTGCTTGTAGATGAATACGACAAACCTATTACCGAGTTTTTGCGCAAAGACCAAATACACACCGCCGAAGAAAACCGCGAACTTATGCGTCAGTTCTATTCGCCTTTGAAAGATTTGGACAGACATTTGCGCTTTATTTTCCTTACAGGCGTTTCCAAATTTAGCAAAGTGTCTATCTTTTCAGACCTGAACCATTTAGAAGACATTACCGTAGATAGGCGTTTCTCTACTTTATTGGGTTATACCGAAACGGAAATTACGCATTATTTTGCAGAGAGAATCCAAGAAGTTGCTGAATATCAAGAACTTACTTACGAAGCGTGTTTTGAAAAGATGCGCCTTTGGTACGATGGTTATTCGTGGCATAGAGGCAAAAACAAGGTGTATAATCCTACTTCTGTGCTTAAATTTTTGGCTACCATGGAGTTCAAAAATTTTTGGTTCGAAACAGGTTCGCCTACCTTCTTGATTGATATGATGAGCGAAAAATTTACGTACAATGTAGAAAACCTTGATGTTACAGAAAATTTATTGAACAATTTTAAGCTTGAAGACCTTGATGATATAACCCTGCTTTTCCAAACAGGCTACCTCACTATCAAAGATGAAAATGACGGCATTTACACCCTTACCTACCCCAACCAAGAAGTGCGTGACTCTATGTTGCAATATCTTTTGAGCAAATATAGCCACAAACGCAATGTGAAGCCTATAGTGCGCGATATGTCTTTAGCACTTGCCAAACGCGACTTCGAAAAAGTGTTTGATATTTTGAACGGTATGTTAGGCGAAATCCCACACCAAATCTTTGATGCCAAACAAGAAAAGTATTACCACGCGGTTATTTTCCTTACCTTCCGACTGCTCGGCTATTATGCCCAAGCCGAACCCAGCGTAGGCAAGGGCAGGATTGATGCGGTAGTAGAAACGGCAGATGGCATTTTTATCTTTGAGTTCAAAGTGAACGGCACTATAGAGGAGGCGATGGCGCAAATCCACAAAAACAAATACTACCAACGCTATCTCGCCTCCGAAAAAGAAATCTATCTATTGGCTATAGTCTGCCAAGACAAGGAACTGAAAGCCTATCATGTAGAGAAATTTGAAAAGTGAGATTGAACACTGTTTAATAACGCAAAAAAACTCCTTGCCTACACACTGTAGGCAAGCTGTTACATCACAGTTCGCTCCCTTCTATATTATCCAATTCCAACAGGGCTGTCGTGAGTTTTTTCAAGTCTGCAAGGTTGATAAGGTTTTCTTCTTTATGAGGACTCCTCAATTTTGAGGAGTCCACGCTCCGACTCAGGTATTTTTGCTAATTTCTCAAGAATATCGTCAATATCACGCAAAACGTTGTCATGACGTTTTCCAAATTTTTCCGCTACTTTGAGCGAGGTCGTAAGGGCTTCTTTGCCTTCGTTTTGTGGTAATTAAATTGTCGAAGGCAAATTAAAGTTACAAAAAATTAGCTTTTTTCCTATGCTTTTCGAAATTATTACTATTTTTGCAGTAGGAACAACGTAAAACTTATGGGAACACCTATTTCAAATCAAACCGATAGCGCACTTCAAGATATTGAGATAGTGCCTTTCCCTGCGCCTATGCATGGAAAATTTACCTTTATTGACCTATTCGCGGGTGTAGGTGGGTTTAGGCTTGCTTTACAAAGTTTGGGAGGTAAATGTGTTTTTACATCTGAAATAGACACTTTTGCTCAAAAGACTTACCAAGCTAATTTTGGCGAGTTACCTCATGGAGACATAACAAAACAAGAAGTTAAGGAAGCGATACCGAAAAAATTTGATATTCTTTGTGCTGGATTTCCTTGTCAAGCCTTTTCCGTTGCGGGCTACCAAAAAGGGTTTGCAGACTCAAGGGGTACGCTCTTTTTCGATATTGAGCAGATTGTCGAAAAACATCGCCCCAAAGTCATTTTTTTGGAAAATGTAAAGGGGCTTCAACAACATGACAAGGGCAATACCTTTAAAATTATGTTGGATATATTGGAAAACAAGTTGAACTATAAGGTATTTCATAAGGTGCTAAACTCCATGTTACACGCAAATGTGCCTCAGAATCGTGAAAGAATACTTATCGTTTGTTTTGATAGGGAGCAACGCATAGATTTTGAAAATTTTGAATTTCCTGATGAGCTTCCTTTGACCCAAACTATACACAACATTCTATCAACAGAACAACAAGAAAAGATGTATTACTACCAAAAAGAACATATTTACTATAAAGAACTATCAAAAACGGTCTTAAATCAAGATACAGTTTACCAATGGAGGCGGGTTTATGTGAGAGAAAATAAAAGCAATGTTTGCCCTACATTAACTGCAAATATGGGTACGGGTGGACATAACGTACCCATAATAGGAGATAATTTTGGAATACGAAAATTAACACCCCGCGAATGTTTTAGTTTTCAAGGATTTCCAAGCAACTTTAAGTTTCCAAACGTAGCAAATTCTAAACTTTATACCCAAGCAGGCAATTCTGTTACAGTACCCCTAATTGAAAGGGTAGCAGAGAATATTTTGAAACTACTGCCTATAAAAAAACGTAATCGTAAAAAAACACAAAAATCTTATGATTCAAACATTTGCAGAAATTGATATATCACAAAATGGAAATTATCTGAAGTTGTTGTCTGCCATAACTAAACTATCTAAACTGTTTAGTACAAGTACAATACCATATTTGGAATATAGGGTTATGGAAAACATCTTTTGTCTAAGCTTCGGGGCTGAAAACTTGTCTCGAAGCGATTCGGCATTCGATGCAGACTATCACAAGTTGGGCGTAGGCTTAAAAACCTTCATTTGCGAAACAGACATAAGCACCGAAAAAATAGCAGAATTTAACAAACTTTCAAGCCAATTAAAAGACCTTACAGGCAAGGCATTGGCTCTGAAACTCGCAGAATTTCGCAACGAACGCATAGAACTTGCTAAACGCCTTTATGGAATTACAGACTCTTTATATCATATCATTGCGAGGCGAAAAGGCGAGTTAGTCTTATTTGAAACCGATTATGATTTGATTGATACCAACCATATCAAACTTTTGAGTGGTGGGAAAACAAGCTTTCTTTTTGAAGATGGCAAAAATATATATTCATTTTCGCCTTCCAAAAGCACACTTTACAGAAAATTTGTTGTGCCTAATAAGATACATCGCTTGCCTATAGAGATTGTCGAAAACCCATACGATATTATTCTTAGTATTTTCGAAGAACACAAAAGTACAATTCTTTCTCCTGCACCTTTACAAAAGGGTAAAGATTATGTTGTGCTACCTTTGTATGGTGTTAAGAAAGGAGGAAAATTTGTATTTGAAAAAAGCGGTTTGAACCAATGGAATGCAGGAGGCAGGGAAAGGAACATGGGAGAAGTGTATATACCTGTACCCAAAGAAATACATGACAAATATCCTGATTTCTTTCCTCCGCGAGACCAAGAGTTTTCTTTGCAAGTGCCTACTTCTGAGGTATTTAGTGCTAAACTCTGCCAAGATGCTTCAAAAGCTCTTATGACAAACCCCAATAAAGCATTATCAAATTGGCTTCTTCGAAAAGTGTTGAATTTGGCAGAAGGAGAGTTAGCAACTATAGAAAAACTTGAAGAATTGGGGTTTGATAGTGTTTATATTACCAAAACAGCCCCTAATTTTTATAAAATTGATAAAGCAGGTATTGACGAGTATGAGGTTTTCATAGCATAGCTTCAATATTGCAAACAGGCAAGACTCACATCTTGCCTGCTTTGCTTAAAAAAAACAAAAAACCTTGCCTACACAGCACAGGCAAGGCTATACTTCTTTTGCTAATCTTTATCAAATTCATCGAAAAACTCTTTTACAGTGAGCATCTTATGTTTCCCTTCGCGTTCTGCTTTGACCTCCATGAGTCCATAGCGGATTTGCTCCAAAACAGAAATGTCCATATCTTCGTCAGTATAGGCAAAACCATTTTCGGCAGAGGGTTTTTCGCGGATTTCTTGGCGCACTTTGCGCTTGTCTGCTTCGCTTAGTTGATTGAAAAAAGCGACAACTTGCTCGGCAGTGTAGGTTTGTAAGGTTGTCATATCGAAAAAACGCTTACTATGCAGTAAACGTTCCTTTTCTTTAAGAAATGGAACGTTTAGCACAAAAAAAACCTCCTTGCCTACATACAGCAGGCAAGGAGGTTTCGGGTATTAGGTAGGCAAGACTGCCGAAGCATCTTACATCATACCGCCCATACCGCCACCCATAGGAGGCATTTGTCCACCTTTTTCGTCTTCAGGGTTTTCAGCCACTACAGCCTCTGTAGTAAGCAACAAACCAGCGATAGAAGCCGCATTTTCAAGGGCAAGACGCGTTACTTTAGTAGGATCTACTACACCAGCCACCATAAGGTCTTCGTACACATCAGTACGGGCATTGTAGCCATAAGAACCGCTACTTTCTCTGATTTTGTTGATAACTACCGAACCTTCGCCACCGCAGTTAGCCACGATAGTACGCAAAGGAGCTTCTATAGCTATGCGAATGATGTTCACGCCTGTAGCCTCGTCTTCGTTCAATGTTTTCACACCTTCGAGAGCCGAAACAGCACGCAACAAAGCCACACCACCACCTACTACTACGCCCTCTTGTACAGCGGCGCGTGTAGCGTGCAATGCGTCATCAACGCGGTCTTTTTTCTCTTTCATTTCTACTTCTGTAGCCGCACCGATATAGATTATCGCCACACCGCCAGAAAGTTTCGCCAAACGTTCTTGCAATTTCTCGCGGTCATAGTCCGAAGTAGTTGCTTCCATTTGCGACTTGATAGTGTTCACACGTGCATCAATAGCCTTGCCATCTCCAGCACCTTTCACTATCGTAGTGTTGTCTTTGTCGATAGAGATTTTTTCAGCTCTACCCAAGTAGTCGATAGTAGCATTTTCGAGTTTGTAGCCACGCTCTTCAGAAATAACAGTGCCACCTGTAAGGACAGCAATGTCTTCGAGCATAGCCTTACGGCGGTCGCCAAAGCCGGGAGCTTTTACGGCTGCCACTTTCAACGCGCCACGCAAACGGTTTACTACCAATGTAGCCAATGCTTCGCCATCTACGTCTTCAGCAATGATAAGCAAAGGGCGACCTGTTTGCGCTACTGCCTCAAGTACGGGCAACATTTCTTTCATAGAAGAGATTTTCTTCTCTGAAATAAGGATAAACGCATTTTCCAATTCCGCTTCCATCGTTTCAGCGTTGGTTACGAAATAAGGAGAAAGGTAACCTCTGTCGAATTGCATACCTTTTACGGTTTTCACTTCGGTTTCAGTACCTTTTGCTTCTTCTACAGTGATAACGCCTTCCTTGCCTACTTCGTTCATAGCATTGGCAATCATTTTGCCAATCTCTTCGTCGTTGTTAGCCGAGATAGTCGCCACTTGTGCGATTTCTTGTGAGTTATTGATTTTTTTAGAAGTATTTTTCAACTCGTTTACAATCGCAATCACTGCTTTGTCGATACCGCGTTTCAAATCCATAGGATTTGCACCTGCTGTAACGTTTTTCACGCCTGCATTGTAAATAGCTTGCGCCAATACTGTAGCCGTTGTAGTGCCATCGCCTGCTGTATCAGCCGTTTTAGACGCTACTTCGCGTACAAGTTGCGCACCCATGTTTTCGATGGGGTCTTTCAAATCGATTTCTTTAGCTACAGTAACACCATCTTTCGTAACAACGGGTGCGCCAAATTTTTTGTCCAAAATTACATTGCGACCTTTGGGACCAAGGGTTACTTTTACTGCGTTGGCGAGGGTATCCAAGCCTTTTTTCAACTTCTCGCGGGCTTCTGCGTCAAAGAAAATTTGCTTTGCCATATTAAAGGGAAAGGGTTTAAAGGTTAAAAAGGAGAGAGGTAAACGGGTAAGAAGGTTACGGGTTTACGGGTAAGAGGTAAACGGGTAAGAAGGTTACGGGTTTACGGGTAAGAGGTAAACGGGTAAGAAGGTTACGGGTTTACGGGTAAGGGGTAAACGGGTAAGAAGGTTTACAGGTTTACGGGGGAATGGGGTTGTGGGTAAGAAGGTTTACGGATAAGCGGTATGGGTAATGCGAACTTGCCTGCTAACCTGTAGCCCGTAAACCTGCCAACCTATAACCCCATTACATTAAACGATTGCAAAAATATCTGACTCACGCATGATAAGATACTCTTTGCCTTCTACAGTGATTTCTGTTCCAGCGTATTTGCCATAAAGCACAACATCACCAACTTTTACGGTGATAGGCTCATCTTTTTTGCCATTGCCTACGGCAACTACAGTACCGCGTTGAGGTTTCTCTTTCGCAGTGTCGGGAATGATGAGTCCAGAAGCTGTTTTTTCTTCTGCGGGTGCGGGCTGAACAAGCACGCGGTCAGCTAAGGGTCTGATGTTTACAGCCATTGTACTGAATATATGGTTTAGGTTAAACGAATTATTTATTTAGTTGTAAAGGGAATAATCATGGATTGTGCCAATGGTAGAGATTATGAGGTATGAATTATGCGTTATACGTTATTGCATTGATTTTCAAGTGTTTATGTTTTGGCTTGTTTTTGGGCGTGTCAGTAGGCAAGGACAAAAGTATGACAAAATGTCAGTATAAACCAAAAGAGTCAAAAACTGCACAACGGCAATTTTTGACTCTTTCCTTATAGCTTTAGGCTTTTTTGCAAAATTTTATTTGGCAAAAAGCGGTTTGTCAGGTTATTTTATTTGGATTGACAAGGTTTTTTGTACGCGAACTGCCTTGCCTGCCTGCATACCTGTTTTCCAACGAGGCGCGGACTTCAGGCAAGTTACGACTGCCTCGTCACAGCCATGCCCCAAACCTTTTACTACTTTGATGTTGCTAAGTTGCCCATCTTTTTCTACTACAAACTGCACGAACACATTGCCTTTGATGCCTTTTTTTCTTGCTTCGGCAGGGCAAACCAAATTGTCTTCCACATATTCATAAAAAGTAGAAAGCCCGCCTTGAGGCGAAGGAGGCGTTTCTGCCATTTGATAAACTTTGTCCTCTTGCGTTATTCCATTTGTGGAAGCTGTCGCAAAATTTTGTGCTTGGGTGGGAGTGGATATTAGCCACAATGCGCCACACACGCCCAATATTTGGGCAAACAGGCGCAAAAAAAGAGTAGAGGAATTTATCATAATGCCTTGAGGGGTTTACAGGTGCAAAATTAGTTTTTTTAAATCAAAATACTGTCGAAAATACTTCAGTATTTTTTTCAAAAAAAGAAGAAAACTGTACTTGTCTAAAGTATAACGTTTACTTTTAGTGGTTTTAGTATGTATTCACAAAATATTTATTGGAAATAGGAAAAAATCCAACATACTACAAATGTGCTTACTTTCTATGAGTGGTTTGTGAGGACACAAACCACGGCAGAGGGTGTGATTATTGGAAATAGGAAAAAATCCAACATACTACAAATGTGCTTGTATCGTTTATGCTAAAAACAACATCTTTTGCGTGTATGAAAAAAGGTTTCCTCTTGTTGTGCTTGTTCTTTTCGGTTTGTGCAGTGTGGGCGCAAACCCAGCGCGAAATAACGCTTAAATTGCCTTTTCACGAAAAAGAAGGCACATACCTTTGCGAAGAACTTGACGGCGGATACCTGCTCGAAGGCGACATTCTCATCAATCCTGATGCCTTGAACTTGCCTGATGAACCTACCCTGCAACGCGCTGTGGTCATCAATCGCAACGAGTCGCGCTGGAAAGGAGGCATTTTGCCTTATACCATTGAGGCAGGACACCCCAGAACGGCAGACATCATTACGTCCATAGAATACGTGAATAGCAAAACGAATGTGAAGCTAATTCCACGCACCAATGAGCAAGATTATGCTATTTTTACCTTCAAATATCCGAACAGTTGCCACGCCAATATTGGCAAAATAGGCGGCGCGCAATACATCAACATAGGTACGAATTGCGCCCTCATGTCTATCACGCATGAGATTTGTCACACCTTAGGCTTTTATCACGAACAATCGCGCAATGACCGCGACCAATACGTTGAAATCCTTTGGGAGAATATAGAAAAAGACAAACAAGGAAATTTTCAAAAAGACGAACAACGCGCCACAGATGTAGGCGAGTATGATTATGGTTCTATCATGCACTATAGCGCGTATGCCTTCAGCAAAAACCAAAAAGAAACTATCAGACCACGAATAAGTGGCTTCAGAATAGGGCAAAGAGAAGGCTTCAGCCCCAATGACATAAAGGCTATCAATCAAATATATCCCAAAAAAGCGATTGTTACCCCACCCAATCCTACACCTGCCAAAAGTGTGGATATAGTAGTTACGAATGAACTACATGCCGAAGAAACAGAAGGGCAATGGTACGAAGCCGTTTGGGTTACTATCAATGAAAAAACCTACCAATTCAAAATGGATTTTCGCTCCAATCCAAGCGAACAAGTCGAAATAGCCTTGCCTACTGCAGGCGCGTACAATTATTCGCTCTATGTGCAAACGTATTGGTACACCCGCGAGAATGGGCGCACTAACTACCAAACCAAGCCCCAAGTAGGCAAGGGTACAGGCAAGATAAATGTGCAAAAAGGCGCAAAGTTTAGGCTTTACATAGCCGACAAAGTCAATCCCGATGGCACAGCGTATATGTATTTGCAAGCGGATAGGTAAAAAATTCCAGCACACAACGGCACATCTTGCTGTTGTGTGTATGGTTTAAAAGTAGGCAAGTTATGTTGAAGCATTATTCGGTTAGTTCAAAATTATTCAGAAACGCCCCTACTTCTTCCTCGCTTGGATAAACAAAATCATTTATAAACATAAACTTATATATTCTGTTACCAACCTGAAACAGATAACATTTAGCAAACAACCCACCATCTTTTATATCCATTTCATTTTTGGCTTCAAATGTTGCTTCAACGCCTTGATGTATGCCTTTTTTGATTGGTTTTTTAGTTCTTAATACTAACTCAAATACAGGGTCTTTTTCCTCTATCTCTTTAAGTAGTAAATCAAAAAGTTTATCTTGGTTGTTTTTGACAAAAGCTGTAGGCAAGTCAAAATATGTAAAATTAATAATAGGCTCTCTGCTAATAGAGTCGGAAGAGTCTGTAAATGGCATAAAAACAAATATTTTCCCTTTCGCTTCCTCTGTTCCATACACCTCATCATAAGGCATAGAAGCTCCTTTTTTGGTTATGGAGAGTTTGAACTTGCTATCCGAAATAACATGAATATCTTTGCTTTTTCTTTTGATAGTTTCATTCATATCTTGCATTTCTTTCTTTTCAGAATACTGCAAAGCAAGCGGTATATACAGTTTTTTTCTGTTTTTTACAGTATCTAATAGTATTTTTTTTGCACTATATCCCTTTTTATTACAAATTATAGTGTCATTAGGTAGGAATTGAATGTTTTTTAAACAAAATTTGCCATTTACATCAGCAACAGTAGTCGTTTTTGTACTGTGCAGTGTTAAGTTGGCATCTTTGATAGGCTTTTTTGTTTCATTGTCTATAACAAAGCCTTGCACCATCGTTCTTTTTGAACAAGCGAAAAAAGAGAGTATAATTGAAAATAGTATTATTTTTTTCATAAAATATAGTAGTTATTGTTTATACTTTAAGCAGTTAGCATAAGATACGTTAAAAATTCTGAATAATGATGAAACAATATCAAAAATTATTCAATAAGGAAGTCTATAAAACATTCCGAATTTTCATAAACTGTTTGCAAAAATGCTAACCAAATCTTAAGGATTTATCTTCACAACCATTTTGGTTTTGCACTCTTTAAAGCCTAACTGTCCGATGGGTAGGCGAGCATTGCCTACGGGTTCGCACACGATGTATTTTTCGCCTTGATATGTAATGTAGGCTTGGTAGGGCGTAGGCACGCCTTTGACACCCACGAACATGTGGCTTGGGTTGTCGACCAACACTACTACAGTTTTGATAGTGGGCTGATGCAAAGCAGTAGAAACGAAAAACACCGATTTCGTATCACAATCGCCTGTGCCAACTGTAAGCATTTTGGCGGGTACGTCTAACTCGCCTATATAAACGCCTTTGCGCGAAGCAGGAGGGCGTTTGTAGGGAATGTCTTGGCAAAATGTCATCAAGGTTTCTAAAATGCGCATATTCGAGGCATTTTTACCCAAATATTGCTTTATCATTTTGTAAATAGGCAAGGTTACGGTGCGGTTGTCGCGGGCTATTTTGTTGTAATCGGGTATGGTAAATTGTTTTCCTTCGATGACAGCCTGTCGAAAAGAACCGTCCTTTTGCAGTTTGGCGATTTCTTGCGGGGTATATTTGCCTGTTCGGTCAAAAAAGTCTTTAGGCAAGCCAAATTTTTTCGTGAGGGTACTATGTAATTTTTTAGGGCTTGTCCATTGAAACTGCACGCCTTTTCCTTTTACATCTCGAAAGACGTAGGTAAATTCGTAGCTATCTGTTCCGCGCTGTATTTTTTGAGCGTTAGGCAAGTTGGTAGGCGAGGCTTTGAATTTCAGGGCATTGGTTGCCTCTTGTTCGGTGTCTTGCTCTGCGTCTTTTTCGGGTTCGTCCACGTTGCGCCCTTGTTTTTGGTCTTTTTCCGAAACGGTATATTGGTTGATGCCTTCTTGCAAAAAGGCGTGATAATGGTTTTTGAGCCACATTCCACCCCAAACAAGACCACCTAAGGCGATAATCGAAAAGAAAAATTTACCCATAACGTCTGATAGAAAATAGATTTATAGTGCAAGATACACAAAAAATTATTTCTCTGTATCTTCTTTCATCACATAGCCCATACCAATATGCGTATGGAGGAGTTTTTGAGGAAAGTTTTTATCAATTTTATTGCGCAAGTGATTGACATAGACATCAACCGTATTCGTGCCTGTGTCAAAGTGAATGTTCCACACCTTCGCCGCAATCTCAATGCGAGAAAGTACCTTGCCTACGTTGTTGAGGAACAATTCGAGCAAGGCAAATTCTTTTGCTGTGAGTTTGATGAGTTGCCCGCTACGCTTGGCATCTTTGGTTTCGAGGTCAAGTTCGAGGTCAGCAAACTTCAG
>RDXI01000340.1 GCA_004292795.1 Bacteroidota bacterium
GTAGCTACCGCACAATATGCGTTGAACCCTATACCAAATAACATATTGAACAATACCGCCTTTTCAATACGGGGAAATTTCTTCAAAAACAATGTAGGTTTTGCTGGCTGTGTGAATGAAATAGCAGTTGGTCCTTTGTCAGTGGAGAAGCAGGAAATAGCCGATTTGTTGGTAGTGTATCCCAATCCTATGCACGACTACATCAAACTTGATGCGAAGCAAAACAGCATTTCTGCCAAAACTACATGGCAACTATTTGATGCCACAGGACAAGCCGTTTGGAAGCACACAGGCAAGGAAGGCGAGGCTGAAAAAGCCTTGAATGTGTATCTGAAAAAAGCTACACAAGGTTTGTATTTGCTTCATGTGCAAGACAATCAACGTTATTTCTCTACCAAAATCATCAAACAATAATGAAAATCATACAAGGACTTGCTGAACTCAAAACGCTTGTGGGGCAAGAATTAGGTACTTCTGATTGGCTGACTATTCCACAAACGCAAATCAATGCGTTTGCGGAAGCCACAGGCGACCATCAATGGATTCATACCCAGCCCGAAATGGCAAAGCAATACTCGCCTTTCAAAACGACTATAGCGCATGGTTTTTTGACGCTTTCGCTCTTGCCTATGCTGATGGACAAAATTTGGCAAGTGCAAGGGGTGAAAATGGGTATCAATTATGGCACAAACAAGGTGCGCTTTCCTGCCCCTGTGCCTGTGGATAGCCAAATTCGCCTAAAAGCTGTGTTAAGTTCGTTAGATGAACTCGATGCCAATAGTGTGCAAACAATGGTTACAGCAACTTTTGAGCGCGAAGGAGGCGAGAAGCCTGTGTGTGTAGCCGAGTTTCTCATGCGTTTTTACTTCTAATATTGTTGTTCATTATCCCAAAATTAGCTTGCCTGCTCTTATGTAGGCAAGTTTTTTTTTGCGCCAAACATGATACGAAGGGGCTTTTTTCTGTAATTAACATTTTTTTCGCTTTTTGGCAAATGGATTGTTATTGCTTATTTAAATTTTTGTTGTAATTTGCGGGGGTTAGAAGGTTATGACAGCAGTACCTGATAAAATTGAAAATATTATGAGCAAATATAGGAAGTATGGAATTGCTTTGTGTATGTGTTTTTTGGCATATACGCAAGTGTGGGGGCAAGACCTAAACGAACTACTTTCGAGTTTTGAAAAAGCACAAGATGACAATGCTCGTACTCAATACGGGCTGAAGATAGCGCGTGCTTACTACAACGACAATCAAATAGAGAACGCGCTCAAATATTATTCTAAAGTAGAAACGTTGGAGCGCAAACAAAAAACGCCTAAGAATTTGGCTACTATTTATGAGGAGATGGGCAATGTATATCAATCTTGGCAAGGATATGACAAAGCTACGCATTACTTCAAAGAATCCCTCAATCTATACGAAAAAGAGAATAACATCAACGGACAAAAAAACTGCCTTCGCCAATTAGCTTGGGCAAATTTTAAGCTCAATCAATACACCGAAGCACAAAAGCATTACGAAAAACTTATCAATATCCACGAAGCATCAGGAGAACGACCGCAACAAGCCGACATTTATACTCGGCTTGCTGTTATAGCAGAGTTGCGTGGGCAAAATGCTGAAGCCATTACTTTTTCTGAAAAAGCCCTCGCGCTTCAACAAGCCAATAAAGACTATGAAGGAATAGCCAAAACGCTTAACAACTTGGGCGTATTGCACCGCAACATCAAAAACACCAAAAAATCGGTTGCCTATTTTCATCAAGCTATAGACTTATACAAGAGCCAAATCGCACACAGCAATCACGCAAGCCGTAAAGCCCAACTTTACAGCAATATCGGGGTAGTTTATACCAATATGCGCGATTTTGACAATGCCTTGCGCTATCACGAACAAGCCCT
This sequence comes from Bacteroidota bacterium, assembly GCA_004292795.1. Lineage (GTDB taxonomy): Bacteria > Bacteroidota > Bacteroidia > Cytophagales > Microscillaceae > RDXI01. Next base: position 1,905 of record RDXI01000340.1, read on the forward strand.
TGCCTTGCGCAAAGAGCAAAAAAATACGTCTGCTATTGCCAATGTCCACAACGAAATGGCAGTAAATCATTACCTCAATACCAACAATGAACGCGCTAAAGTAGAGGCAGGCGAGGCAATCAAACTGTCCGAACCTATCAAAGATTGGGAAAACTTGTACGATAGCTATGACGTGCTTGCGAAGATTTACAAAAGCGAAGGCAACCTAAGCGAATACGAGAAATACAACAACCTGCAAAACAAGGCGAAACTCGAACTCAACAACATAGACAACCTCAAGGCGCAAGAACTGCTAAACAAAAAATTTGCTGTCCAAAATTTTGACAACAACCTGAAACTTGCCAACACAGAGGAGGAAAGGCAAAAATTGGAGAAAGAAGCCGCCGAGAAAGAAGCGAAAGCCTCTAAAGCAGAAGCTGAAACCCAAAGACAAAAAGCCCTCACCGCACAAGCACAAGCTGAAACCCAACGCGCAGAAGCGGAAAGGTCACGAGCCATTGCGGAGCGTGCAGAACGAGATAGACAAATAGCTATAGCTAAAGAACAACAAGCCAAACAAGAAAAAGAATTGGCAGAGTCGAGGGTTTCAGAAGAAGAAGCCAAGAAAGCACGCGCCATTGCCGAAAAGCAAACTGCTGAAGCACAACGCGCCACCGCTATAGCCGAAGCGGAGCAAGCCAAAAAGGACAAAGAACGCCTACAAGCCGAACAAAAAGGACGCAATCAGTTTTATCTTTTCTTGGCTATTATTGGTTTCATTGGCTTGGTGTTGTTGTTTATCATCATTTCTTACATTCGAAGCAGACGCACCAACGCTATTCTGAAAGCACAAAAACACAAAATTGAAGAACAGAATGCAAACCTTGCGCAACAGAATGAAGAAATAGAAGCGCAACGAGATGCTATTATTGAGGAGCAACAAAAATCTGACGCACTTCTACTCAACATTTTACCTTTAGAAGTAGCCAAAGAATTGAAAGAAAAAGGACACGCCACGCCCAAGTATTACGAAAGTACCACCGTACTTTTTACAGATTTCAAAGGCTTTACCAACGCGGCGGCAAAAATGACTCCGCAAGAAGTCATCAAAGCCTTAGATGTGTGCTTTATGGCGTTTGATGAAATAAGCGAAAAATATAATTTGGAGAAAATCAAAACGATTGGTGATGCTTATATGTGCGCAGGCGGAATTCCTGTTGCCAATACATCTCACGCCATAGATGCGGTAAAAGCGGGTTTAGAAATTCAAGAGTTTATGTTCAAGATGCGCCAAGAAAAAGAAGCCTTAGGCGAGCCTTATTGGGAACTCCGCGTGGGCATCAATTCTGGCGCACTCGTGGCGGGTGTGGTAGGCAAGAAAAAATTTGCGTATGATATTTGGGGTGATGCGGTAAACCTTGCCTCCCGCATGGAAAGCAGTGGCGAACCGGGCAAGGTAAACATTTCGGGCTTCACGTATGAATTGGTAAAAGACCATTTCGAAGTTACCTATCGGGGCAAAGTACCCGCCAAAAACAAAGGTGATGTAGATATGTATTTTGTGGATAAGTGGAAAGGGTAGGTTTTCATGTAACAAGAAACATTTAACATTTATCAAGCTGGCAGGATTAGTAC
>RDXI01000341.1 GCA_004292795.1 Bacteroidota bacterium
AGGCAAGTTTTTCACAAACACTATACATTTCTCAAATTATTTGCGCCAAGATTGCCTTTTCGGAGGTAGTAAGCCTTTCGTGCTTGAGCAAATGATTGGCTATAGACTGCTTCATATAAAGGTCAGTCGCACTGCTGACAATATTATGCAAAATAGTACGTTTATCGTCCTCTATGTCAGTAGCCAAGCCCAACAAAGAAGGCGTGTTTTGTTGGATAGTGTAGCGCAAAAAGCGTACTTCTATTTCTGTAGGTTGGTAGGCAAGGGCTTGTTCGAACATTTGCATAGCCGTTTTGTAGTACGCCAATTTTTCCCAAGGCAACCACGTATGTCGTGCTTTCAGAGCCTCGCCTACAGCGCGGTAGGCAAGGCGCAAAGGTTCGGTTTCAGCAGGAAGTTGCTCGGCTAAGGTAGCCAATAGCACGTCCTTGTCGGTATTGTCTGCTACTGTACCATACAAATGACGGATTTCAGAGAGTTTTTCGGCAGTCGTTTTCGCCATTTTGCGTTAGGCAGAATGAGAATAAGGTTCATTTTTAAGCATTTTGCGCAATCGCCATATATTCTGGCAATTCTCATGCGAAACCTCCACTTCGTCCATAATGTTGCGCACCAACAACAAGCCAATGCCACCTTTGCGTCTTTCTTCTATGATGTTTTGGAGCGTAGGGCGCACTTGTAGGGCTTGGATAGGGTTGAACTGACCACTGTAGCGGTCTATGATTTCAAATTCGAGGGAGTCTGCATTTTCAACAATCGTGATTTCAAGCGTTTTGTTTGGGTTGTTGTTGGCACTATGAAATATGATGTTCGTGCAAACTTCATCTACCGCCAAAACCAACTGATTGAGGTTGTTTTCAGTGAGATGTAAGTTGCCCAATACAATTTTAACAAATTCTCGGATAAGTTTTAGGTTTTCAGAATGACAGTTGGCTTTATAATAGTGTATCATCTCATACAGATTTCGCTTGTTGAAAGTCTGCTACTATACGGAGTAATTTGTCTAAGCCAAGTATTTGGAAAACGTTTTTCACCCTATCGTTCAAGCCAAAGATAACAAAATTGACATCATTATCCTTAAACTCCTCAATACGCGACACAAACACACCCAGACCTGCCGAAGCGATATATTGTATCTTCGTGCCGTCTATGAGTATGTTTTGAATACCTGCGTTTAGGGCGTTGTCGATGGCTTTGTCAAGGTGAATGGAGGAGGAAGCATCAACATCGCCTGCTACCTCTATTATCCAATATTTTCCGTCTTCTATTTCGCGTAGTTGCATTATGAGTATATACGAAAAAGGGTTTAAAAAGTTGGGCAAAAGCTGTTTTTTCTCCTGATAACTGTTACAGCTTTTTTGCAAAGATAGCTGTTTTCATACAAAAGCCGTTCAAAAAGCTATCTAGACAGCTTTTTTTTCATACAAAAGCCGTTCAAAAAGCTATCTAGACAGCTTTTTTTTCATACAAAAGAAGGTTGTGTAGTATCTTATTTTGGTGCTTTTTTAGGTGTGGACTTTTCGGGCATTGTCGCCTTCATCTTTTTCAAAACAGCCCTTTGCAAAACGCGAACAGGGTAGGAGCGCACTACAGGCACATCAGGCTTGTTGCCTCCAGTGAGGTTGGGCGATTTGGTAACACACATAAAGACCTCAAAAACCAAGTGCTTGCCTTCCCTGCGGTACAGCGTAGTGAGCATATTGTTCTCCACTTCGAAGATATTGGCAAGCGTATTTTGTGCGAAGAAGGCATCGAGTATGATACCATTTTTCTCGTCTATCTTGTACCAGCCTTTGGCGGGTTTTTGGCTAAGGAGTTGATACTTGCGTTCTTGCCTGCGCTCGCCTTCGCCATAAACTATAGTCCAATTCCAACGGTCTGTGCTGTCGTGTCGTGAGATGTGGAGTTCCATGTTTACGGCATTGGTGTTGCCTTGGCTATTGACAATGTTGAGCTTGCCTGCCCACTTGCCTACCCAATCGGCAGGAATTTGGATAGAGAGCGAGTCTTGTGGGCTTTGGGCTTGTGTGGTGCAAGACAAGGCAAAGAAGAAAAAATAGAGAAAATAACGCATGGCACAAAAGTAGGCAAAAAAATAAAAACAGGCAAGTTTTGGGTAGCAAATCATTGATAACAAGCCTTTTAAAAAACAAGCTTGCCTACTTGGGGGCGGGCGGTAGGTAAGTTTTGAAAAAATATATTGCAAAAAAAATGGTATTCCTATTTTTTTTGTATAACTTAGCTATAACAATATGTTGTGCGAATATGAAAAAAACAGAAAATAAACTCGAAAAGCCTGCTTCTGCCCCAGATATGACCAACAAACAGATAGAGAAAGAAGAAATCGTCATTTCTGAAGACCAACTGAGTCGTGAGCGTAGGCAAATCTTGGAAGCGTATAAGTTTGTAAACCGTGCCGCTCGCCCTCGCCTGAAAGGGGAGGACAGCAAATTGATAAAAAAAGCCTTCGAGTTCGCCCTCGAAGCACATCATGGTATGCGCCGAAAGTCAGGCGAGCCGTATATTTTTCACCCTATCGAGGTAGCCGAGATTGTGGCGGAGGATATGAAGCTCGATGCGGTGTCTATAGCCGCCGCGCTCTTGCATGATGTGGTAGAAGATGTGGAAACTATCACGCTTGACGACATCAAGCGCGAATTTGGCGAGCAAGTGGCAACTATAGTAGATGGGGTTACCAAAGTAAAAAGTGATAAATATGCCATTGACCTTAGCATTTCGCAACAAGCAGAAAACTTCCGTAAGATGTTGTTGGGCTTGTCGAGTGATTTGCGAGTGATTTATGTGAAATTGGCGGATAGGTTGCACAATATGCGCACACTCTCCAGCATGAACGAGGAAAAACAGCGCAAAATAGCTTCCGAAACGATTTATATCTACGCGCCATTGGCGCATCGTTTGGGTTTGTATAAGGTCAAGAGCGAATTAGAAGACTTGCATTTGAAGTATGTCAATCGCCAAGCATACGATGACATTGCGAACAAATTACAGGAAACGAAAGCGGCACGTGATAAGTTTGTAGAGGATTTTATCGCGCCTTTGCGAGGGAGATTAGCAGAAAGCGGTTTCAAAATTCGTATCTTTGGCAGACCAAAGTCTATTTATTCTATTCACAACAAAATCCAAACGCAACGTGTGCCGTTTGACCAAATTTATGACTTGTTTGCCATTCGTATCATCATTGACAAGGACTATGACGAAGATGAACGCAACAAGGAAAAAGAAGATTGTTGGCGCGTATATTCCATTGTAACGGATACTTACCTACCCAACCCCGAAAGGCTACGCGAGTGGATAACCCAGCCACGCCCCAACGGGTATGAGTCCTTGCATACGACTGTGATGAGCGAGTTGGGCAAATGGGTGGAGGTGCAAATTCGCACCAAACGCATGGACGAGATAGCGGAACTTGGCTACGCGGCGCATTGGAAATACAAAACCTACGGCAAATATGCGGGCAGAACCAAAGAGTCAAAAACAGAGGTTTTTGTATTCACACCCAAAGGAAAGCTCATACACTTGCCTGTAGGCGCGACTGTAATTGACTTTGCTTTTGAAATCCATAGCGAAATTGGGCTAAAATGCTTGGGCGCGAAGGTAAACACGAAACTCGTGCCGTTGGGTTATGAGCTACACAATGGCGACCAAGTAGAAATCCTTACCTCCAAACAAGCCAAACCGACCAACGATTGGTTACACTATGCCAAAGGCACGAAAGCCATTTCGAAAATCAAGGAGTTTTTGAGGGCAGAAAGGCGCACTATCATTGAAAAAGGCAAGGAGGACTTGGCAGGCAAGTTTGCTCAAGCCAAACTCGTTTGGGACGAGCCTACGCAAACGCAGTACCGCCTTTATCTCAACTACAAAACCAACGCCAACGTTTTTTACGAAGCAGGCTTGGGGCATATTTCATACAAAGATGTAGAGAGTTTCAAAAAATACCTTGACCGCAAAGAGGCGAAAGAGGAAGAGAAATTGCGCAAACGCGAAGAAACGAAAGAAGTTGTTGAACCCAAGAAAGACAAGAAGGCAAGCAAAAGCGAGGCTATCATCATAGGCGAGAAAACGGGCATCGATTATTCTTTTGCCAAGTGTTGCAACCCTGTTTTTGGTGATGATGTGTTTGGTTTTATCACTATCCACGAAGGAATCAAAATCCACCGCAACGACTGCCCCAATGCGGTTAATATGCGTGCTAACTATGGCTACCGCATTACAGGCGCGGTTTGGCAAGCCAAACAAGAGGAACAATTCATCACAGAGATTAAGATTGTGGGCAATGACCGCATAGGTATTGCACGAGATGTTACGCAGATGATTTCAAGCGATATGCAAATCAATATTGCAGGTTTGAACATTGGCGTTACCAATTCCAACATATTCGAAGGGCATATCAAAGTGTATGTGCGTGATATTCAACACTTGTACGGACTCTTGGAGAAACTACGAAGCATCGAAGGCGTGGTGAAGGTTACGCGCTACGATACGGAAGATAATTGGGAAGACTTGAATGGATAAGAAGTAGGTAGGCAAGCTTGAGGGCTTGCCTGCCTTTTTTGTGAGGTAAGTTTTATGCAAAGGCTTCACTCCACGCTTGTTGCATAGCTTCGAAGCGGGCTTGTACTTTTGCTATAAAATCAGGGTTTTCGGCAATGGCTCTTACTTCTGCCTCGCCTGCGGTGTCGAGTTCGTGGATTTTGTAGGTTTGTTCGAGGTTGCCCATTTCGAATTTGAGCAAATATTTTTGATTCCAAGAAAATAGGGTAATGCCAAGCGTGGCATGGGGGATTTGGGCTATGACGCGCATAAAATCGATTGTTTTTATAAAAAAAGCGTATATTGTTTGGTTGGGTAACAATGCAACACAATCACTTAACAATTATTTAATGCACAAATGTACTAAGTTTCTCAAAGTAAATCCTAACTTTGCCCATGATTTTTAACAACAGAAAATCAAGTTTTATGAAAAAAAATATACTCTCCATTTTATACACTGTTTGCTTGCTGTTTTGTGGGCAACAGTTGTGGGCGCAAGGAGTAACCACGTCTTCCTTGATAGGCACAGTCGTTGATGCCAAAGGCGAAGGCGTACCGGGAGCTACCGTAATAGCCATACATGAGCCTTCGGGTACACAGTACGGCACAGCAACGCAAGAAGATGGTCGTTTTGCCATTCAAAGTATGCGTATTGGCGGACCTTACAAAGTTTCTGTAAATTCGGTAGGTTTCAAAGAACAAGTACAAGAAGAAATTGTACTGAACTTGGGTACTGCTACTAACGTCAGCTTTACTATAGCTGATG
>RDXI01000342.1 GCA_004292795.1 Bacteroidota bacterium
AATTTATTAAACAAGGAACAATCCACGTTTAACCCTTAGGGTGGAGGGCATTATCACAAATTTGTGTAAATCAAACGTATGCCCTCCACCCTAAGGGTTAAACGCTTCGTAAAAGTCTTTTACAGGCTAAAAACGCCATTTTAATTCCAAACTCACGTTGTTTTATGATACCAAAATTTACCGCAAGGGCGCAAATTCACTTTCTTTTGTGTGCTTGTGGTAATTTTTTTTTAAAAAAGCCCTACCTGTTTCGCGCCATTGCCCCAACGTTTGGGCATTTTGAGGTGAATGTTGCACACTTGCGCCAATTTTTCTATCACATAGCAGGCAAGGTCGGGAGCTTTTGTATTGTCGGGTTCGTGGGCAAAAAAATAGATTTCCTGAACGCCTTGCGCTATCAGGCTTTGCAACTTGCCTACCCACGCATCAATGCGCGTGTAGTCTGTAGTGTGCAAATCATTTCCCACAAAACGCAACATAAGGGTAGGCGAGCTAAGACTCAAGTGTACGGCATCTCGCCTGCCTGCTGTATCCGTGATGACTGTGCCAATGCCACGACTCGCCAATTCTTCGCTTATCTTGGGCAGATTATCGCCTACGAACCACTGCGCTTGCCTAAACTCCACCGCCAAACGATAGCCTACAGGCAAGTCATCACAAAATTTCAGCAACATATCGCGCTCTTTGGGGCTGAAGTAGGGCGAAAGTTGCAAGAAACTCGTCCCCAAACATTCGCCAAAGGCTTGCATCGTTTGGCAAAAAAGTTGTGTCATGGCGCGTGCTTCGCCCATTTGCAGGAGCGTATGGCTGATGTCTTGCAAAAATTTGGGGCAAAAACGAAAATCATCAGGCACTTTGCTACGCCAATGCTCCACTACGCTTGGGTGTGGGATTTGGTAATGTGTGCTGTTTAGCTCTATAGTGTTGAATTGTTGGGCGTATTGATGCAAAAAATCTTTCTCTTTCGTATCGGCAGGATACCACGAGCCAATCCATTCTTTGTTTGCCCAAACAGGACAACCCACATACACTACAGGCTTTTCAGGGGCTTGTTGGGAGGCAAGCAAACGTTGTGTGTGCGCAGGCAAGGCAGGCAAGTCGAACACAACTTGAGGCAACTGTTCAGCAGATACTTTTCCAAATTCCATAGCACAAAATTAGCAAAAATAGGAACAAAAACGTAAGCCCTTAACAACGCATTAACCCTGTTTGTCAAGAGAAAGTAGTTGTTTTGTGTGATGAAAAAATTAAGCATTTTCCTTCTTATCTTGATAGTTTTGCCTATCTCAAGCTGTTATTTTAACTATGGGCGCGTTTCTTCGCAGGCAATGCCCCTGAAGGCAAGCTTCTACAAAGCCTTGCCTATAGACTCCGTAAATATTTTTTTGCAACCGCAAGACTTGCCTACCCACTTCGATAAGGTAGCCATGATTTATAGCGGGTATGTGGAAATACACCCTTGGCGTGATGCCCGAAAATGGCACAAAATGTGGCAACAAGTTCGACAACAAGCCGCCAAATTGGGGTGCAATGGCGTATATCAATGGCAAGATGCCTCCAAATTCAACTCGCCTACTGTGGTGTATGATAGCCTACAGCGCGTTACGGTAACGCAGTCTTTCAGGCGAGAAAAAATTTTTATAGCCATTAAATACTGAACGTTAAAGCACGTCTTCGCGTAGGCAAGCTTGCCTACTTGCTCTTAAATTTCTTGCCTATATCTTCGACATACATACGGATTTCGCGCTTTTCTTGTATCATTTCTGTAACGGCTTGTATGGCGTGAATAACCGTGCTGTGGTCGCGCCCTCCGAAGTGATAGCCAATAGACTTGAGCGAAAAGCCCGTAAATTCTTTGGCAAAATACATAGCAATTTGGCGTGCTATCACGATTTCCTTCTTGCGGGTTTTGTCTTTTAGCTCATCTACGCCTATGGCAAAATATTCTGCTACAGCGCGTTGCACTTCGTCGATGCCTACTTGTTTGCTCTCCGTAACCTGCACGATTTGCTCCACGATTTGCTTGGCTACGTCCATCGTAACGGGGATTCCATTTTCAGAAAGCCCTGTAAGCGAATTGATAGCCCCTTCGAGTTCGCGGACATTGCTGTCTATGCTATGCACGAGGTAGTCGAGGATATTGTCAGGCAAGTTCTGTTGCCTTTCGTCCAATTTTCGGTGGATAATCGCCATGCGCGTTTCGAGGTCGGGCTGTTTCAAGTCAGCCGTAACGCCCCATTTGAAGCGCGTCAGCAAACGGTCTTCCATACCCGTCAGTTCGGCAGGCGGGCGGTCGCTTGTCATGATGATTTGCTTGCCTGAAAGGTGCAAGTTGTTGAAAATACTAAAGAAAATCTCTTGCGTTTTTTCCTTATTTGCCAAAAACTGCACATCATCAATCATCAGCACATCAAGTTGCATGAAGAACTGTTTGAAGGCATCACCCTTGTTATTTTTCAGTGCGTCAATGAGCAAATCCGTAAAGCGGTCAGCCGACACATACACGACTTCCTTTTTGGCAGAGTGTTCTATGATATGGTTGCCTATGGCTTGAATGAGGTGAGTCTTGCCTAAGCCCACGCCTCCGTACAGCATAAGCGGGTTGAAAGACGTAACGCCTCCAGGTTTGTCTGCTACGGCAAAGCCCATAGAACGCGCCAAACGATTGCAGTCGCCTTCTATGAAATTGTCAAAACTATAAAATTTGTTCAGCGAAGTGGCATATACGGCTTTTTGATGTTCGTACATTTCACGCGAGAACGAATTATAGTGTTGGGTTTGGTTGTTGGTATTTTGGTTTTGATTGTTGTTGGTATTGTTGTTTTGCGTGTTGGTGGGTTGTTTGAGCAAATTCGTATAAGGCACATCAGCCGTTTTGTTATTTTCGGCGGGTGGCGTTTCGGCTATGAAGTATTCGAGCTTGCCTCCCGCGCCTATGGCGACATCAATCGCTTTGCGCATCAGGTTCACGAAATGAGCTTCCAAATACTCATAAAAAAAATGACTTGGCACTTGGATAACAAGTGATTCCCCATCAAAGCTATGTGGTGTGATAGGCTCAAACCACGTCATAAAGGCTTCGGGAGTAGTGTTTTCACGAATGGTTCGGAGGCAATTCTCCCATATAACATAGCAGTCTTTTTCTTGCTCGGTGGTCTCGTTTGTCATACATTACGGCGGTTTACCTATGAAGGTAACTGCAAAATTAACGCTTTTTTCAATATGTTATGCAAAAAAATATAAGATACTTCACTATTTTTTTACAAAAGCATAAAACAAAATGGCAAGATTTATGTATTTTTGTTGCAGAAAGGGGAAAGGGTGGAAGGGTTGAGGGGTGGAAAGGTAGAAGGGTAGAAAGGTTGAGGGGTGGAAAGGTGGAGAGGGAGAAGGGGAAAGATAAAAGGGGGAGAGAAAGGTAGGCAAGCAAAACTAACAACCAGCATCTAACAAC
>RDXI01000046.1 GCA_004292795.1 Bacteroidota bacterium
ATCGTATGCAAACTGTGTTCTTCTACAATTTTCTTTACTTCGCCATATTCTTGTCCTGCGGGTACTTGTATTTTGAGCCACTCAGGTTTGCGTTGGCGTTCTTGGGTGGCGGTGAGGGTAGTTTCCATATCCAATATTTTTTAGCAAAATTAACCACTTATAAACAGACTTTCAAACATTAGGTTCAAACTTTTATAAACCTTTGCAAAAAAAACTCTGCATACCGAGTATTTTTTGAAAAAAAATCCTTAGCTTTGGGCGTTCTTTTTTTGTTATTGTTATGACTCTTATCAAAGATAAAGTAGTATTGGTTACAGGCGGAGCCAATGGCATAGGCAAGCTCTTAGGCGAGAAATGCCTCCGCGAAGGTGCAAGACACCTTGTTATTTGGGACATCAACGGCAAAAACCTTGAAAGTACCGTGAAAAGCCTCCAAAATGCAGGCTACCGTGTTTCGGGCTATTTGGTTGATGTTGCCAATATCCAAGACATAGAAACCGCCGCGCAGGAAGTGCTGGCAGAGGTAGGCAAGGTCGACATCTTGTTCAACAATGCGGGTGTGGTAGTAGGCAAGCTATTCAAAGAACATTCTGCCCGCGACATTGAAAAAACTTTCGAGGTCAATGTGTTGGGTGTGATGCACGTTACGCGCTGTTTCTTGCCTGCTATGCTTCAGTATGGTTCGGGGCATATTGTCAATATTGCCTCTGCTTCGAGTATGACTCCTAATCCGAAAATGTCGGTCTATGCTTCGAGCAAATGGGCGGTAATGGGTTGGTCAGAGTCTTTGCGCATAGAGCTTGAGCGCGAAAACCGCGAGCTTCGTGTGCTAACGGTTTGCCCTGGCTACATTGATACGGGTATGTTTGCAGGGGCAAAAGCTCCTTTGCTTACGCCCATTCTCTCGCCTGAACGCATCACAGACCAAATTATAAAAGGCATAAAACGCAATAAATTGTTTGTGTTCTCGCCTAATATGGTGTATTTGCTACCGCCTTTGCGTGCTATCTTGCCTACGCGTTGGTTTGATTTTATTGGAGGAAAGGTATTTGGAGTGTATAAAACTATGTCCGACTTTGTGGGCAGACCTCCGCAAGAAGCCTTGCCTGAAAAACCCAAAGAAAAGGAACTTGCCTAAAAGAAGCAATAGCCCTTGCCTGATGTGTAGGCAAGGGCTGTTTTTTATTTTGCGAAATCATAACCCAAACTTGCTAATACTTTTTTGAGTTCTTCTGTTTCTGCTTTGAGGCGTTTGGTTTCTTTTTTGGCACGTTCTGTTTCCGCTTTTCGCATAGCCTGTTCTTTTTCGAGGTCTTCTTTTTCGGCGCGTTCTTGTTCTGCTTGTTGCAGAGCTTGCTTTTTGGCAAAACGCAATTCATCGAGTTCAGCTTGCAGAGCTTCATTAATTTCGTCTTGTTGTGCGCGGGTTAGGAACTCTGTTCCTGCAGGGCAATAAATGTGTAGCTTATCCGACTGAATTTCGAAGCGAATACCCAAAAGTGGGCTTACAAGGTCAGGTATGAGTAACTCGATTTGAAGCCTATCAGTTATGACATCACGCCACCAAGCATAAAATTGATTGTTTTCAGGATTGTAGAGATAGTATTCTTGCACGCCATATTTTTCATATAGGGCAAATTTGTCTTTCATCTCTTTTTTAGAGTGGCTGGGAGAAAGTATTTCAAACACTACTTGAGGCATTACATTTGCCTCCTTCCACACTTTGTAGCTGGAACGGTCTCCTTTGGGACGACCAAAAACCACCATCACATCAGACGAAACACGCAAATTGGGCTGATTTTTGTCGAGATAGCAATACATATCACCCGCTATATACACATCTGTTTGCTTGCGGAAAATGCTCTGTAGATTTTCTTTGATAGTCAAAATCCACTGGAGATGCGCATCGGTTTGTGGCATAAAATCTTCAGGAAAGTTGGCTATTTCTTCTTCGGTGTAGGTTTCGGGATATACGAAATTGCCCTGCTCATCAAAGAAGTAAGCAGGCATTTCTTCGCGTGGTATGGGTTCGGTAGTGTAGAAGTACATAGCGCAAAGTTACAAAAAACGAAAATAAAATACAAGCATTTTGAGCAGTTTTTTAGACAAAAAAAGCCTTGCCTACAGTGCAGGCAAGGACTTTTATCATTTTTTCTGTGTGGCAGGTAGGCAAGCTATTACGCCTCCAAAGCCTTCACACCCGGTAGTTCGCGCCCTTCGAAGTATTCGAGCAACGCGCCTCCACCTGTAGAAACATACGAAACAGCATCTCCGAAGCCTAAGCTATTGACAGCCGCCGCCGAGTCGCCTCCGCCTATGAGCGAAAAGCCACCATTTTTAGTAGCTTCTACTACAGCCTTAGCCACTTCAATCGTGCCTGTAGCGAAATTGCTCATTTCAAAAACTCCCGAAGGTCCATTCCAAAGAATAGTTTTCGAGTTTTTGATTACTTCTGTAAATTTGGCTATAGCCTTAGGTCCTATGTCCAAGCCCATGTAGTCTGCGGGAATGTGCATATTGTCCGCTATTTGCGTGTTGGCATCATTGCTGAACGCATCAGCCACTATAGAGTCTTCAGGCAAGATAAGGTTTACGCCTTTTGCTTTTGCTTTTTCCATCAAACTAAGCGCGAGGTCGAGTTTTTCGGCTTCTACTAAAGACTTGCCTATCTCGCCTCCTTGCGCCTTGAAGAAGGTATAAGCCATACCGCCCCCAATCAAAAGATTGTCCACGCGCTCCAATAATTGCTCAATCACAAGGATTTTATCCGAAATTTTCGCGCCTCCCATGATAGCTGTAAAGGGCTTTTCAGCTTTTTCCAATACCTTTTTGGCGTTGTCCAATTCTGCGTGCATCACAAAGCCTGCACATTTGTCCGCAAAAAATTCGGCAATGATAGACGTAGAAGCGTGTGCACGGTGAGCCGTTCCGAAGGCATCATTCACGTACATATCGCCTAATTTGGACAGTTTTTCGGCAAAAGCGCGGTCGCCTTTTTCTTCTTCTTTGTAGAAACGAAGGTTCTCAAGAAGTAAAATCTCGCCTGCCTGCATAGCATGGGCAAGGGCTGCAGCGTCCTCGCCTATACAATCAGTGGCAAAATGCACTTTCGCGCCTGTTTTGGCAGTTAGGTCATTGACCAAATGCTTGAGCGAATATTTTTCCTCGTAACCGCCTTTTGGTCTGCCAAGATGCGACATCAAAATAGCCTTGCCTCCGTCTTGCAAAATTTTGGCAATGGTGGGCAGTGCCGCGTCTATGCGCGTGAAGTCCGTAATTTTGTACGCACTATCCAAAGGCACGTTAAAATCCACACGCACAAGGGCGCGTTTTCCCGAAAAATTGTAGTCGTTTATTGTTCTCATTTGGTTTATTGAATGGATATTTTTCTTACATTATGTTCTTAACTCCTAACTTATAGCACTTTTTGAGGAATTAAGTGTTTGATATTGAGGTGATTGTATTTTTTTGCTTGATTTTATCAAAAAATGTGAAAAGGTTGTATAAGAGTAAGTACCTACGCTTCATAACCGATTCGCAGTGGCAAGTTATATCAAAATTTTTGAATGACCAAAGAAAACGCCAATATGCTTTTTGAGATAGCCAAACACACAAGCGCAATCAATTTATGGCATCACAACTTGAATTAGATGCACCTTATTTTTAGGTGTTTGTTTTTTAGCTAAAATACCTCTAATTTTACAAAAAAAAACATTTAATTTGTCCATATAGCTCTTATTCCCTATGAAAAATCGTAAACTCCTCACGCTATTTCTTTTGTGCCTTATGGGGGCAGGAAGCATAGCAACCTACCAATGGCTGACTTCGGGCTTGCCTAGTGTGGCAAAAGAGGCAAGCTTGCCTACGCCTACCCACACAACACCCCAAGAACCAGCAACTAATGAGAAAACCATCAAATCACAGCCGATAGCTGTTATTGATGAAAATGCTCGCAAGAAAGAGTCGTACAAGACTTTTATACAATCGCACCCTTATTACATAGGCAGACCGCAAACTATGGCGGACATCAAGGCTATGCCCAAACGCGACAGACCTGACCTCGCTCTCGAACATGAGTTTTTGAAAACAGTAGATCCGAATACACACACTGTTCCTTCGGAACGCTTGTGGCAAGCACGCCAAATCACGCAAGAAAAATTGCGAAAAAAGGACAAGGCGGGTATAGTAGGCGTACTTTGGAATGAAAGAGGACCTAACAATGTAGGAGGCAGAACACGCGCCCTGATGTTTGACCCCAATGATGCGACCAACAAAAAAGTGTGGGCTGGCAGTGTGGCAGGCGGTCTTTGGTACAATACAGACATTACTTCCGCAACTACAAGTTGGCAAAGAGTTGATGACTTTTGGAGCAATATGGCTATCAGTTGTATGGCTTACGCGCCCAATGCTACACAAACCTTTTATGTAGGCACAGGTGAGGGAATGGCAGTAGATCATCCTTCTATGGTACGTGGCAATGGTATTTGGAAAACTACTGATGGGGGTAATACTTGGAATGTGCTTCCCAACACTACTATTGCGGCAACAACTGACTTTCGTTATGTTACAAAAATCGTGGTAAACAGCACAGGGGTTGTGTTTGCTTCGACACGGGTGGGCAGCACAACGGGTGGTGTGATGCGTTCCGTTGATGGCGGACAAACATGGACATCTATTTTCTCTAACGCAGTAGCTGATATGGAAATAGCGAAAAATGGCGATTTGTATGTTGGCACATTTGCAGGGGGCGTACAACGTTGCTCAAACCCTACGGCAGGCTTGCCTACTTGGACTGACATAAAACCTAGCACAGCAACAGGAGGTGCAAGAGTTGAAATAGCTATAGCTCCCAGCACAGGTACAACCAAAGCAAACACGACCTTGTATGCTATAGCAGGCAATGGCAGTGATGTTGCTTGGTTCAATAAAAGTACAGACGGAGGAAGTAATTGGACAACTTGCAACATTCCAAGATACTTGAACCAAAACTGCACACAAAGTACCACGCACTTCACTCGTGGGCAATCGTGGTATGACCTTATTTTGCAAGTACGCCCCGATAATCCCGATGTGATTTTGGCGGGTGGCATTGATGTGCATAGTTCAACAGATGGAGGTACGAATTGGGCGGCTGTTTCTTATTGGACAGGCGGTTGTTTGACGTATGTTCATGCAGATATTCATGCTATAGAATTTCGCCCCAACTCTTTCAACGAAGTGATAGTAGGTAGTGACGGTGGGGTTTCTTATTCAGCTTCAGCGGGAGTGGGCGTGGGCGGTGGTTTTGAGGACAGGGTAAAGGACTACAACGTAACACAATTTTATGCATGCGCTATGCGCAATGAGGCAAACGCAAATATTTACTTGGCTGGGGCGCAAGACAACGGCACTCAACGCTTTAGCGCGGCAAACATAGGAGCAACTACCGAGCCTACAGGCGGTGATGGGGCTTTTTGTTTCATAGACCAAGATAATCCCAACATCTGTATTTCTTCGTATGTTTATAATGTCTATTATCGCTCTACGAATGGAGGAACAAGTTTTTCCACAATAGCCAACAACCAAAGTACTTCGCAAGGTTTGTTTATCAATCCAGCAGATTATGACAATGATGAAAATATTTTATATTCTTCAGGAGCAACTGACCAATTAAAACGTATCAGCGACATAGAGGTAGCACCCACATCACAAGAAAATATCAGCGTAAGTTTGGGCGGTGGCAGGGCTACTGCTATTCGGGCAGACGCATATTTGACAGGGCGCGTGTTTGTAGGGACATCGTTTGGAGATATTTATAGAGTAGATGATGCCCATACCGCTAACCCCACAAGCACCTATATAGGCACTGTTCTTGGGAATGGCTATGTTTCTTGCATTGATATAGGCGCGTCTGACAACGAACTTGTTGTTACATTGAGCAATTATGGCATAACGTCTGTTTATTATACCAACAATGGTGGCACTACTTGGGTAAGCAAAGACGAAACAGCACATGGCTTGCCTGATATGCCTGTGCGTTGGGCATTGTTCAACCCCAACAATTTTAAACAAGTGATGATAGCTACAGAATTGGGTGTTTGGAGTACGCAAGACATCACAGCCAGCAATCCTGCATGGGAGCCAAGCAATGGCGGGCTTGCCAATGTGCGTTGTGATATGTTGCAATACCGCACTTCGGACAAACAAGTCGCTATAGCTACCCACGCAAGAGGACTTTTTACTACTAATGTATTCAATACGCCTGTTTTGACGACTACTGCTTTTAGCCCTGCCAATAATGCTGTAAGCGTGGCTACCGATACAGACCTAAAAATAACTTTCAACGCCAATGTTGTCAAAAATACGGGTAACATCGTTATCAAAAAAGTATCAGACAATAGCATATTTGAAACTATTGATGTTACGTCAGACAAAGTAACCATAACAGGAAATGTAGTTACCATTAACCCCTTCCTCAACTTGTCAGAAAGTACGCAATACTATGTGGAGGTAAGCAATGGCGCGTTCAAAGATGCCTCTAATCTGTCGTTTGCGGGCATCACCAATAGCAACACGTGGCGTTTTACTACCCTTGATGCAACCGCTCCCATAGCAAATACTTTTAGCCCAGCCAATACAAGCGTGAATGTGCCTATGTCGGCAAACCTTGTTATTACCTTCAACGAATTGGTAAAAAAAGGAACTACCAATCCCGCCAACATTATCATTCGCAAACTCTCTGATGGCAGTAGCGCGGAAACAATACCCATCACAAGCACTCAAGTTACTATAAGCAATGCCATTGTAACCATTAACCCCGCCAATGATTTGCTTTCAGGAACGGACTATTATGTAGAAATGAGTCCTGGAGCTATTCAAGATTTGGCAGGCAATAATTTTGCGGGTATTGTGGGCAATGCTGTTTGGCGTTTCACTATAGAAACCGATATTACTGCACCACAAGCGATTACATTCTTGCCTGCCAACAACAGCCTAAACTTCCCAGGAGCGAATAACCTTGTGATGACCTTCAACGAAAACATACAAAAAGGCACTACAGGCAGTTTTACCCTTCGCAAATTGAGCGACAATAGCCAAATAGAGAATATTCCTATCACTTCTTCGGCTATCACAGTGGCAGGCAAGGTCGTAACTATCAACCCCACACAAGATTTGCCCTACGACACAGAGGTTTATGTAGAAATGACAAGTAGCACTATCCGCGACTTGGCAGGCAATGGCACACCAAGCATTTCTGGCTCAAGCACTTGGAAGTTCAAAACAGACTTTAGCACATCAGTAGAGGATAATTCGGTAGGTAAGGCTGTTAGCTTGTACCCCAACCCTGTAACCAAAACAGCAACCCTCGAAGTGAATAAAGGCATTGTTTTTCAAGGCGTTACGTTGCAAGTGATAGATATGAAAGGGGCGACAGTGTGGAGCAGGCAAGTCGCCCAACTACGCGAACAACAAACCCTCGACCTGCAAGACTTGCCTAAAGGCAAATACATCTTAGAAATAAACACCCAACAAGGCAAAACCATCAAATCATTTATCAAACAATAACTTTCGGTTCGGTATGACAGTTTTTGAAGTGTTTTACTTAGCGTTTTCATTTTTAGTAGGCGTAATCTTGCCTGTGTATTTGCTCAAAGCATACCCCCGATACCAACAATTTTGGTGGAATACCTTGCCCCTTACACCTCCAGTAGCTACTGCAACTTTGTTGGAAAAGTGGTACAAAATACATTTTAGCTTGTTCTTAGCCACTATTTTGTTGGGCAGTATGTTATGTGGTGCTTTAGTAGCCTTGCTGTATCGCCTCATTTACAAAGAAAAACCACAAGAACCAGAACAAGCCTAAACAACAAAAACGCTGAAACATCACAAAAGACGTTTCAGCGTTTTTTTTCAACTATGTGAATTAGTTTACTTTCACAAATTTCTTCACTTCTGCCTTGCCTTCGCGTGGTTTGAATTGTACGAAATACATACCCGCTTTGAGGTTGCGCACTTGCTTATTCATTTCGCGTTCTATTTCCGCGAGCTTGCCTGTGTACGAGGCGATTTGCTTGCCTTGCCCATCTTGCAAACGCACTTCATACTCCATTTCAGCATTGCCTGATAGTTTTAGTTCATTGGCTACAGGGTTCGGGGTAATTTGGAGGTGGGAATTAATATCTTGTTCTTTAGGCATATCACCGCGTAACAAGGGGGGATTTCCACCGCCACCACCACCGCCACCTGTACAAGTAGCGTTTGAATATCCCGTAATATTGAAATCGGGTGTTCTTTTGTTAGAGATACCACAAGGGCTTATAGTACTTATGCTAAAAGGGTAAGTGCCTATTGACAAAACCTGTATTGAGATGGTAGTATTTAACCCTGTCGCAGGAATTATTATAGGGTTGGTAGGTGTGGCACTTGCATAATTAAATCGTAAAGGGCTTCCAAGAGGGGCTTCTATTCTAAAGCCTGTAACATTGCTAATGCCATCAAGCGGTATAATTTTTATGGTTCCTGTTCCCACTTTATTTGTGCATATAGATCCAGTACTTGTAGAAAAGGTTATTGTGGGAGGTTTTACAGGATAACCAGTATAAGTCTTTGGTGTTGAAAAACACCCACTATTTACTTGTTTGGCACGCACTGTAAAAGAGATAGATGTGGCATTAGGATTTGTCAAACTGCCACTAATAACGCCTGTATTAGTATCTAATATCCAACCTCCTAAAGAACCGCCTGTGAGTTCCCATGTTATTGCGCCACAAGTGGGCTTTAGTCCTGTTTGGGTAAGTTGTTGATAAATATTTCCCTCACCACAAACCCAATTAAAGTTAAAGGTATTATTTGTTTCCGATAGCGTTGCAGATGGGCAATTTGAAATAACAATAAAATTTTGTATGCAAGAACTAATGCCATTTTGGGTTACCTTTAAGTCATTGAAGGTTATAGATTGTTTGCAGGGAGTGCCTTGAATTACACCACTACTATTTATTACAAGCCCATCTTTGTCAGCACTTGACCATTCAATTGTTCCATTTGCAATGTTGAATGCTGTTTGTACGAGTGTACTCGAATAATATTCTCCAACAACAGGTGGGGTAGAAGAAAGCGCAATACCATGTGTTATACAGGAGATTTGTAGCGTTTTTGTTACGGAATAGGTACAACCTGTGGCTGTATTTTTAATTTTGACAACTAAATTATATGGCGATGAATTTGATTGATTAGGGATACCCGACAATGTACCATTATTATTGATACTCAATCCCAAGTTATTAGGTTCTATGCTCCATTCTACTGGTGTCATACCCGTATGATCGAAGTCATACGAGTACATTTGACCCGCATAAGCGATAGGTAAAGTAGGTGTTGCGGAAGTAATATTAAATGTGGTAGGAGAAGCAAAAATACTATAAGCCTTTTCGGGCGCACTACAAGCACCTGAAGATGCCTTCAAACTAAAATTATACATTTTTCCATACGTGCCGCCTATCCCTGATAATTTTTCTAAGACACCCTCAATACGTCCAGAAGGCAGAAGTTGCAATCCAGGAGGCAAACTACCAGAAGACAACACCCAGTCTACAGAGGCACCCAAACCTGTTGTTGAGAGTACAGTATTGTAGTTATTGCATTGTGTAGCATTGGGTAAACTTGTATTGGTAATATTTGCACCCTGTGGTGTTATAGACATTGTGAAACTACGCATTACGGAACAAGTACCATTTGAAGCCTGTATTGTGAAATAGTTTATACCACATGATGTTGGCGCGCCTGAAAGAGTAGCTGTTGTGGAATTTGGTGTAAAAATTATACCATTTGGAGTATCGCCCACAATAGTCCAAGTTATACTCCCTGAGAGATTCGAAGCTGTTAAAGTTTGGTCGTAACTTGTATTAACGTATCCAGTAACAATATTTGGTATTGATACATTAGAACAAACATCAGACTGTCCATATACTTTACAGTTTTGATATGAACCATCTAATTGATGGTTAGCAAGTATTACTATCGCACCAGATGGCTTATTTGCGATTGTAGGAAAGGTACAATTATTGATATTGGTAATGGGATTCGTACTATAAGGACCTAAATTTTCCCAAATAGTTGTATTTTTCATATAACGTATTACCATTTGTGTAAAATTATTACCTCCGATATAAGCAAGGCATAAATTACCCAAGTGATCTACTGAAGCAAAGCGTTTAGGATTGGCGTACACATTTGTTGTATTAAAACCTCCGCTAGATAAAATACTTGACCAAGATGAGTTAGGGGTGTTTCTTTGCCAAACTTGTAGGTTTTTGTTACCAGTAACACTTACTACATAGGCAGTACCGCTATAGTGTGCGCAGATATTGACATATACGCCTGATCCTACGAATGCTGATGATGTCCAAGTTCCGCTAACTGTATCCCAATTAGTAGTATAAACAGATGAATTAGCAGCGTATGCCAAATAAATATTGTTTTGATTGGTAATACTTAACGAAACATGGGAAATGTTAGAAGCTACAATACTATTTCCAAGAGTAACCCAACTTCCTTCTTGAAAACGTCTAACTACAATACTATTGCCTGTAAAATAAGCAATATAAGGAAATCCATCTGCCCCTACTTCTAAAAAGAAGTTTTGTGGGGAAACAAAGTCAAGGTCTCCCAATTCTTGAATGCTCCCATTGACATATTTATACACACCACTAATCGATGCCATGTAATTCACATTGTTAGCATCAATTTTCAGTTGAACTCCTGTACCTGATATTGGGCTTTCTATTGATCCTGAAAAAGAAGACACAATATGAGAGAAGTGTACATGCGCACCTGCGACCTGATATCCGCCCGTTTGGTCAGTGCAAATAACTTCCTCTTTGCTTTGAAAAAGCGAGGGCGATTCTCCCCACTGGGCATTCGCTTTATCTGAAAAATACATCAAAAATGCAATACTCGCAAAAAAATATTGAAAAGTAATGCGCATGGTTTTAAAATTCATTAGAATTAGTTTTTTGGTTAATTGTAAATGCCTTTGTTGTTAGGCGGTGCAAAGTTAGAAAGAGCGGACTTTAAATCCAAATAAGTATATTAGTATTTTTACAACTAAATTGTTTTCTCCATATTCAAAAAATA
This sequence comes from Bacteroidota bacterium, assembly GCA_004292795.1. Classification (GTDB taxonomy): domain Bacteria; phylum Bacteroidota; class Bacteroidia; order Cytophagales; family Microscillaceae; genus RDXI01. The sequence goes on from RDXI01000046.1 coordinate 11,113, forward strand.
TTATTTGGTTTTCGTTAAATAGACAGTTCTTTGTTTGGTAAAACCTGTTAAAAACCATTTTTAATTTGTATAGCTGTTTATAGCTAATTTTTACACTATAAAAAACATTTTGTAAAACTTAATTTTTTAATTAGTTTTTATTTATTATTAAATATTATTATAAGTATAATTAAATGTTTTTAGTAAAAAGTAGTAATATAGCTTGTGAAATTTGAAAAATAACAAATGCAAACTAAAAAAAATAAAAAGTACATATTGATAGTTTTCTTCAGGGCTAAAACTCGTGGTAGGCGAGTTCAAAAACCATTTTTCATAAAATTCGCCTATCTTTGCACCGAAACCATTAGATTATAACCTTGAAACTTTTTTTTAGAATCCTGCGGTTTGCACAGCCCTATACGCTTGATGCAATCTCCTTTATGATAATCGCCTTCTTGAGCAATCTGTTTGGTATTATCAACTTCGGACTTTTGATATATTTGCTTGATGTATTGTTCAATAACCTGACCGAAGCCAAACTACAGGCTATGCTTGCCACGCCCAAATGGTATGACGTTGGGCAACAATTCAACCATTATTTCGCACTCATTATCAAAAATCATGGCAAATTTGTAGCCCTACAGTTTGTTTGTCTGCAAGTTTTCTTATCGGTTTTGCTTACCAATGTTTGTTATTACCTCTCGATGCTTGTGCGAGAGCGCATCAAGAACCGCGTTTTGCGCAATGCCCGCCGAGCCATTTTCGGCAAAATTATGAACTTGCATTTGGGCTATTTCTCCAATCAACGCAAAGGCGATTTGATGAACCGCGCCTCGAGTGATGTAGGCGAGATGGAAAGCACTACGGTTTTCGCGCTTGATTTGTTTGTGCGCGAGCCGTTGGCAGTCTTCTTGTTTTTAGGAGCTTTGTTGTGGATTTCGTGGCAAATGACGCTTTTCACGCTCTTGATAGTGCCTATTATGGCGGGTATGATTGCGCTTGTTTCGCGCAGACTCCGCAAACAATCGAACAATATGCACCACTTGGGCGGTTTGCTCAATAGCACCTTAGAGGAAACATTGGGCGCGTTGCGCGTCATCAAGTCCTACAATGCAGGCAAGTACATCAGCCAAAAATTTGACAAAGATAACCTTGCCTACCTACGCCAAGCGCGAAGCATAGCCCGCACACGCGAACTTGCCTCCCCTTTTTCGGAGATTGCAGGGGTGGGTTTGATAGTGATTATTTTGTTGTATGGCGGTTCGTTGATTTTGAGCGACCAATCTACACTTTCTGCAAGTGAGTTTATCACCTACCTCATTATTTTATCCCAATTCTTGCGCCCTATAAAAGCTATTTCCAATGCCTTGAGCAACATTCAGCGCGGACTTGCGGCAGGCGAGCGCATTTTTGAGGTCTTAGACTTGCCTTCTGATGTTACAGACAAACCCAATGCAAAGGTTCTACAAACTTTCGAAAAACGCATCGAGTTCAGAAATGTTTGGTTCAAGTACGAAGATGCTTGGATACTGCAAGATGTGAGTTTTGTGATTGAAAAAGGCACTACGGTTGCGCTTGTGGGTGCATCGGGAAGTGGAAAATCAACCATTGCCGATTTGCTGTGCCGTTTTTATGATGTGCAGAAGGGCGCGATTTTGATTGATGATGTGGACATTCGGGACGTAACACAAGAGTCGCTTCGTGATATGATGGGCATTGTAACGCAAGAATACATTTTGTTCAATGACACAGTCTATAACAACATTGCTTTTGCCGAAACTAACGCCACACAAGAACAAGTGGAAAAGGCGGCACGCATTGCCAACGCCCACGACTTTATTATCCAAAAAGAAGAGGGCTATCAAACCAATGTAGGCGACAAAGGCACGAAACTTTCGGGTGGGCAAAAACAACGCATCTCGATAGCAAGGGCTGTTTTCAAAAATCCACCTATTTTGTTGCTTGATGAAGCCACGTCTTCCTTAGATACTGAAGTAGAAAAAGCCGTACAATTAGCCCTCAATAATTTGATGGAAAACCGAACTTCGCTCATCATAGCCCACCGCCTTAGCACCATTCAGCACGCCCATCAAATCATTGTGCTGAACAAAGGGGTGATAGTAGAACGTGGCACGCATGAACAACTTATCCAAATAGAAGGCGGTACTTACCAAAACCTAAACAAAATGCAAGCCCTCGCTGTATGATAAATAGATGTTGGTTATTAGATGTTAGATATTGGTTATTAGATGTTGGTTATTAGATGTTAGATATTGGTTGTTGTATGGTTTACTCAACCTTTCCACCCCTCAACCCCTCAACCCTTCCACCTTTCCACCCCTTCTACCTTGAAAACTTTTATTATCCACGTTAGCACTGCCTTAGAGCGCGAGCAACACATGAAGGCAGAGATAGCAGGCAAGAACCTTGACGCTGTGTTTATCAACGAAGGCGACCTCAAAGACTTGTCCCCCGAAGTGTTGGACAAATATTTCACAGGCGTTGAAATGAAGCGTGTGATGCCTTGGACTTCGTGTGCCTATAAACATTTCTTGGCTTGGGAGCAAATGGTGCAAAACAACTTGCCTATAGCCCTGATATTCGAAGATGATGCTATTTTAGGTAAGGATTTCGAAACTGTATTGCAAAAAGTAGTAGCCGAGATAGAACGCGACAAGCTCCAAAACTTTGTCATTTCTTTAGAAGACTCTGGCTTGCGGTTTGTGAAAGGCAGTGAACGAGCTAAAAATAAACACATTTACAAAAAAAACAATATGCGAGGCACAGGTGCGTATCTCATTGATTTACAAGGGGCTATGTCTATACTCCAAATAGCCACTACCGAAAGATGCCACAGACCTATAGATTGTTTCATAGAAAATTGTGTAGCCATCGAGAAGGTGCAAATTTATTGGGCGCACCCTACTGTAGTGTCGCAGGGAAGCTATTTTGGTACTATCAGCCCTTTGATTGGCTATCGTCCTGTAGGCAAGTTGCGCGTGTGGGGCGTAAAACTCAAAAGATGGTATAAAATGTTTATGGCAAGCATCAAATAACAATATGAAAGTTTCAGGTTTTAGTTTTATCCGCAATGCTATCAAATACGACTACCCCATAGTCGAAGCCATTACGTCTATCTTGCCTATTTGTGATGAGTTTATCGTGGCGGTAGGCGAGTCAGAGGACGAAACCATGCAGTTGATAGCAAGCATAGACTCGCCTAAAATAAAAATCTTGCCTACCATTTGGGACGACACCCTGCGCGACAGTGGGCGCGTGCTGGCAGTGGAAACCGACAAAGCCCTGCAAGCCGTAGCCAAAGACTCCGATTGGGCTTTTTATATACAAGGTGATGAAGTAGTACACGAACAAGACTTGCCTGCTATCCAAGAAGCTATGCGCCTTTGGAAAGATAATGCTTCTGTAGAAGGACTCTTGTTTAAGTATCATCATTTTTATGGCTCATACAAATACATAGGCGACTCGAGGCGTTGGTACAGAAGGGAGGTAAGGATAATAAGACCGAATCAAGATGTGTTTTCGTACCGAGATGCGCAAGGTTTCCGCAAAAAGCCTAACGACAAATTGCGAGTGAAATTGATTGATGCTTATATGTATCATTATGGTTGGGTAAAACCGCCTCGCAAACAATACGAAAAAAGAATGGAGTTCAATCGTCTTTGGAGTCCTGAAGACCTAAGTATGGATGCCCACGACTTCAATTATCAAGACATTGACTCCCTCAAAATATTTGAAGGCACGCACCCCGCTGTGATGCAGGAAAGGTACAAACGCTATAATTGGAGCTTCGAGTTTGATGCTTCGAAGGCAAAAGTAAAACTAAAGGACAAAATTCTCCACGCCATTTACAAAAATACAGGCATCTGGCTTTTCGAATACCGCAATTATAAGAGGATTTGAGCCTCTAATAGATACAAAAGGTTCAAGTATGTGGCAACGCGGTTTTTATGAGTCTAAAATGCTTTTTGCTTGCAAAAACAACCTATTTTATGCAATTTTGCCCTTCAATACTTCTCCTTATTCATTGTCGTATGGCAAACCTCACAGTGGGCGACCTCGCGCCCCAATTCACAAGCAAAGACCAAAACGGGCAAGCTATCTCGCTTGCGCAGTTCAAGGGGCAAAAAGTAGTGCTATATTTTTATCCCAAAGACGACACGCCCGGCTGTACCAAACAAGCCTGCAACCTCCGCGACAACTATGATGCCTTGCTCAAAGCGGGCTATCAAGTGCTGGGCATTAGCACTGACGACGAAGCCTCTCACCTGAAATTTATCGAGAAATACAACCTTCCGTTTTCGCTCATTGCTGACACAGACCGAAGCATCAACGAAAGCTATGGCGTGTGGAAAGAGAAAAATATGTATGGCAAAAAATCGTGGGGAACTGTCCGCACTACTTTTGTCATAGACGAAGAAGGCAAGATTGCCGACATCATCAAACGAGTAAAAACCGAAGAACACACCGCCCAAATCCTGAAATAGTAACAACAGAACAACAACGATATGGAAATCGACGAACTCAAAAAAGTAGCTACTCAAATTCGCCGCGATATTGTGCGTATGGTACATGCCGTACAGTCGGGACACCCCGGAGGCTCTTTGGGTTGTGTGGAGCTTTTTACGGCTCTATACTTCAAAATCATGCGCCACAACCCTACGTTCTCGATGGACGGGGTAGGCGAGGACATATTTTTTCTGTCCAATGGGCATATCTCGCCTGTTTGGTACAGCACGTTGGCAAGAGCAGGATTCTTTGAAGTGAAAGAATTGGCAACCTTCCGCAAAATCAATTCTCGCCTACAAGGACACCCCGCCACCGAAGAAGGGTTGGAGGGCATCAGGGTAGCCTCTGGCTCTTTGGGGCAAGGCTTGTCCGTAGCCATTGGCGCGGGCTTGTCCAAAAAGCTAAACAACGACTCGCATTTGGTCTATGTCCTCATGGGTGATGGCGAACAACAAGAAGGGCAGGTTTGGGAAGCCGCGATGTTTGCGGCACACCACAAGGTCGACAATGTGGTAGCCATTATAGACGTGAATGGACAACAAATAGACGGTCCCGTTGAAAAAGTAATGTCGTTGCAAAACCTTTCTGCCAAGTGGAAAGCGTTTGGCTGGCAAGTCCTCGAAATCGAAACGGGCAATCAGATGGAAGAAGTTATCAAAATTCTCCAACTTGCCAAAGGACTTACGCACCGCGAACAGCCTGTGATTATTTTGCTCAAAACCGAAATGGGCTTTGGGGTAGATTATATGATGGGTTCGCACAAGTGGCACGGTGTAGCCCCGAATGATGACGAACTGCAACGCGCCTTGCAACAACTACCCGTAACATTGGGCGATTATTAAAACCTGACCGAAGCAAAGATAGGCATTTGAGATATCGAATGCCTATTTTTATAAAAATTGTCAGACAACCGAAAAATAAATAACTTTGCACCCATGAAAAAAAAGAATAAATATCCGCGCATAGACAACATCTCTATTCAAGGCATAGCGGCAGAAGGCAAGTGCATTGCCCGCCATGAGGATAGGGTGATTTTTATAGAAGGTCAGCGTGTCGCGCCTGAAGATGTGGTGGATTTGCAGATAATAGGCAAGCGCAAAAACTATTGGGAAGGCGTGCCTGTGGCATTTCATAGCTACTCAACCAAGCGCGTACAGCCTTTTTGCGAACACTTTGGCACGTGTGGCGGGTGTAAGTGGCAACATTTGGACTATCAGGCACAGCTTGCCTACAAACAACAGCAAGTAGTAGACGCGCTTGTGCGCATAGGCAAGGTCGCCTTGCCCGAAGTCGAGCCTATCTTGCCTGCCCCTTCGCTCCAATACTACAGAAATAAATTGGAATATACGTTCTCGAATAGGCGTTGGAAACTCAATGACGAACCTGAAGGCTTGCCTGAAGGCGCGTTGGGCTTTCACATTGCAGGGCATTATGACAAAACCTTGCCTATCAAACATTGTTTCCTTCAGCCTGAACCTTCGAATGAACTTCGCCAAACTCTCGAAAAGTATGCCTTCGAGTCAGGCTTGCCTTTTTATGACCACAAGAAACAAGAAGGCTTTTGGCGCAATGTGATGTTTCGAACTGCCAACACAGGGCAGGCAATGGTGATGCTTATGGTTGCCCAACCCAACGAAGAAGAGATAGAGAAAGTAATGGCGTTTTTGCAACATAAAATCCCGCAAATCACGTCTTGGCACTACATCATCAATACCAAATTGAACGATACTTATTTTGACCTAACGCCTGTGCATTATGCAGGCAAGCCCTATATCGAGGAAAAAATGATGTCGTTGAGTGGGCGCGAGCTTACCTTCCGCGTCAGCCCTAAGTCGTTCTTTCAAACCAACTCCGAACAAGCCTATAATCTCTACAAAATAGCAGGCGAGATGGCAGACCTCACAGGCGAGGAGTTGGTCTATGACCT